>NZ_JBVJMA010000023.1:0-110723 GCF_055584445.1 Streptomyces sp. NPDC103540 | reverse complement strand
CCCGCGGAGCGGGTACCACAGCGCTGCGCGCTGTGCAAGTGAACGAACCCGCTTCGCGGGTTCGTTGAGCGGTCCGCTGCGCTCCCCGCTCGCCACGGCTGCGCCGTGGCCGGCTTCCTTCGCTGCGCTTCGGAAGCTTGGGGGGCCAGGCCGCTGCGCGGCCTGGAGGGCGTCCGCTGCGCTCCCGCTCACGATGAAGGCCTGTTTGGTTGCGTGAGTGCGGGTGTGATGGGGGTTCAGGTTCGCAGGCGAACCTGAAGAGGGGGTGGGTCCGCTGCGCTCCCCCACCCCCAGGCGGTCCTTCCGGCTGCGCCTTCAGAACCTTCAGGCCCACTGCGTGGGCCTGGCCGGCTAGGAGAACGGCTCCTGGGGGAGTTGGGCGAGCTTCTCCGGGCTCCATGTCTCAGGCGGGTAGGCATCTCTCGGCCTGGGATCCGTGGAGGCAACAAGCGCAGCCATCCTGGAAAGCCGATGCCAGTACTCGGGACTGTCGCCCTCACCCAACTCGGCGAGGATCGCGGTGAGCTGGGATGCGCGCCAATGCAGAACCCGAAATAGCCCCATGTCCAGGGTTCCCCCGCCATCCAGCCAGGTGTGCACACACCCGACTATGTCCGCATCCACCAGGACGAGGTCAAACCCTGCCCGATCCTGACCCGCGAGACCATGAGGGAACGGCGCAGGCCTGTGCTCATCCCACAGTGGACGCACAGCGGCTATGACATCCGATTCATCATTCATCCCCACGATCATGACTCAGGCCATCGAAGAAACGCCCGTGACTTATCCGCCCATCCCCTGCACGCTCACCTGCCGCTCCATCCCGGAGGGGGCGTCCTGGACTCCCCGCCGGCCGGCTTTCCCGGGGCCTGCTCCCGCCGCTTCAATCCGGGAACTTGAGGCGTTCAGGCCGGCCCGGAGGGGGTGCGGTGGGCTCATACGCGCGGCCGAGGGTCAGGCCGAATTCGAACCGGCGTCATCCCCTCTTGTCTAGAAGGTCGCGTCAACCTCTGCGCTACAGCCTCCAGCCGCGGTACCCGCAGTCTATGTGGCCGGGTGACAGTGGCCTCCACCGCCTCGCACGGCCGCCGTTGGAGTGGAGGGGTGCGGGCGGGAATGTTCACGTCTCGTCCTGCCGGGCTCCGGCAGGACGGCTGCATCAAACTGATGCAGCATGTACCCTTGGAGAAATCGAGCCACACCCTCCGGGTGCTCAGAGTGAGGCTTCGCGGATGCTTGTCTACGAATATCTTCCCTATGAACTGGCTCGCCTCGATGTGCTGGGCAAAGCGGCGGGCCTGGACCTGAGCCAGGTCATGGAGCGCGTACGTCTCGCTGCGAGGCGCGAGACTATCGCGAGCGCTGGGCCGGATGAACCACACGCCCTGAGCGAGGCATGGATCGCCTCCTTCCAGCACAGCCAATGGCGGCGGATCGCCCAGGTAATGGCTGAGCAGCGGATGTCCGTGTACAAGCCCGCGGAAGACCGGCGCGCAGTCCGCTACGGCGAAGAGCGGCTGCAGCGCCTTGCGAAGGATCGTGCCGATGCCGGGCAGCCCGACGGTCAGGCCCCACTCGAGATGCTCAGGCACCTCGTCTACCGGATCACAGCACGCCCGACTGCCGCCCCCGGCGAAGAGCAGCTCCTGGTCCGCCACTACTTCGCCGGCTCAGAAGCCGCCGCCGTCGAGCACGCCCAGCGCTCGTTCAGCCGCCAGAGCGGAACCAACGAGAGCGGCGGATACCGGATCGTCTCCGTCGAGCAGGTCCTTCCCCAACCGGGAGAATTCTTTTGATCCAGCTCCGAGAACACCAGATGGACCAGAAATCTGCATTCCGGAAATGGGTCGGATTCTCTGCAAGATCATCTGTTCCCGCGCAGGGTGCCCGGGGCACCATCGTCTCCGCGACCGGCTCGGGCAAGACGATCACGGCCGCCGCGAGCGCGCTGGAGTCCTTCGCGGACGGCCGGATCCTTGTCACCGTCCCCACCCTGGACCTGCTCGCCCAAACCGCCCAGGCGTGGCGCCTGGTCGGCCACCGGGCCCCGATGATCGCCGTCTGCTCGCTGGAGAACGACCCGGTGCTCAACGAGCTGGGCGTGCGGACCACCACGAACCCGATCCAGCTCGCCCTGTGGGCCGCGTCCGGTCCGGTCGTCGTGTTCGCCACGTACGCCTCCCTGGTGGACCGCGAGGACATCGACGCACCCGAAGGCCAGCGGAAGGTCCGCGGCCCGCTGGAGGCCGCCCTGGCAGGCGGGGAGCGGCTCTACGGGCAGCGGATGGCACCGTTCGACCTCGCCATCGTCGACGAAGCGCACGGAACCGCCGGTGACCTCGGACGGCCGTGGGCAGCGATCCACGACAACACCCGGATCCCGGCGGACTTCCGGCTCTACCTCACCGCCACCCCGCGCATCCTCGCCGCGGCCCGCCCGCAGAAGGCCGGCGGCCAAGAGGCGGAGATCGCGAGCATGGCCGATGACCCCGACGGCACCTACGGCGCGTGGCTCGCCGAGTTGGGTCTCTCGGAGGCGATCGAGCGCGGGATCCTCGCCGGATTCGAGATCGACGTCCTGGAAATCCGCGACCCCTCCCCCATCCTCGGGGAGTCCGAGGAGGCGCAGCGGGGCCGGCGCCTGGCGCTGCTGCAGGCCGCCCTTCTGGAGCACGCGGCGGCGTACAACCTGCGTACGGTCATGACCTTCCACCAGAAGGTCGAAGAGGCCGCCGCGTTCGCCGAGAAGCTGCCCGAGACCGCCGCCGCGCTGTACACCAGCGACGCCACAGACGCCGACCTCGCGGCCGCAGGGAAGCTGCCGAAGTCCTCCATCGACGCCGAGTTCTACGAGCTGGAGGCCGGCCGCCACGTACCCCCGGACCGCGTGTGGTCGGCATGGCTGTGCGGGGACCACCTCGTCGCCGAGCGGCGCGAGGTTCTGCGCCAGTTCGCAGGCGGGATCGACGCGGCCGGGCGCCGCGTACACCGCGCCTTCCTCGCCAGCTGCCGCGTCCTCGGCGAAGGCGTCGACATCACCGGCGAGCGGGGCGTAGAAGCCGTGTGCTTCGCCGACACCCGCGGCTCCCAGGTCGAGATCGTCCAGAACATCGGCCGCGCGCTCCGACTCAACCGCGACGGCTCCACCAAGATCGCCCGGATCATCGTGCCCGTCTTCCTCGAGTCCGGCGAAGACCCGACCGACATGGTCGCCTCCGCGAGCTTTCGCCCCCTTGTAGCGGTCCTTCAGGGCCTGCGTTCGCATGACGAACGTCTGATCGAACAGCTCGCTTCCCGGGCGCTCACCAGCGGCAAGCGCAGGGTCCACGTCCAGCGCGACGAGGACGGGCGAATCGTCGGGGCCGGCGCCGGGAGCAACGACGAGGACCAGGACGACACCGACGCCACTGCCGAGTCCGCGCTGCTCCGCTTCTCCAGCCCGCGCGACGCCGCGGCCATCGCCGCGTTCCTGCGCACCCGGGTCTACCGGCCCGAGTCCCTGGTGTGGCTGGAGGGCTACCAGGCACTGATCCGCTGGCGGGCCGAGAACCAGATCACCGGCCTCTACGCCGTCCCGTACGACGTCGAGGTAGAGGTGGGGGTCACGAAGGAGTTCCCCCTCGGACGGTGGGTGCACCAGCAGCGCAAGGCCCTGCGAGCCGGGGAGCTCGAGGACCGGCGCAAGGTCCTCCTGGACGCGCCGGAGGCCGGGATGGTCTGGGAGCCCGGCGAGGAAGCCTGGGAGAACAAACTCGCCGTGCTCCGCTCCTACCGGAAGGCCACCGGGCACCTCGCACCCCGGCAGGACGCGGTCTGGGGCGAAGGCGAGGGCGACAGGGAGCAGCTGGCCATCGGACAGCTCCTCGCCAACCTCCGCCGCAAGGGCACGAAGAACGGCCTGGGCAAGGACCCACAGCGGGCTGCCGTACGTGCGGCGCAGCTCATGGAGATCGACGAGGACTGGGACTGCCCCTGGCCCCTCGACTGGCAACGCCACTACCGCATCCTCGCCGACCTCGCCGCCGACGAGGCCGGCGGAATCCTGCCGGCCATCGAACCCGGCGTCGTCTTCGACGGCGACGACATCGGACGATGGCTCCATCGGCAGAAGAACCCGGGCACCTGGGCGCAGCTGATGCCCGAGCAACGGGGGCGGCTGACCGCGCTGGGCGTGGAACCAGCCCAGGCGCTGCCTCCCGCCCCGGCGGGCGCGCGTGGAGCGAAGGAGCCGAGCAAGGCACAGCAGGCATTCCAACGCGGTCTGGCGGCCCTCACGCAGTACATCCAGCGGGAAGGCAGAACCGTCGTTGGAAGGGGGCACATTGAGGAGATGGCGGACGGTTCGGCGATCCGGCTGGGTGTGTTTCTGAGTAACCAGAAGGTCAGGCGTGACCGCCTGGACGCCGCCCAGCTCGCTGCCCTCGCCGAGCTGGGCTACACCTGGGCTGCAGAACAGTCCGGGCGCAGCTGACTGACTTCAGCGACGGGTCCTGCGTGCCCATTACCGGATGGGCCGATAAGCCGTTTGGTTCTGTATGCAGGAGGCTGGGTGGGACGGGGCGGGGGCGCGGCGGCCGGAAGTCGAGTCGGTGGATGTGCTGTTCCGGGCTGCGGGTGGGGTCATGGAGTGCTCGAGGTGGTCTTCGGCTGCCGCCGAGGTGCCCTTTGAAAACTGTCCGCCGCTGAAGCCGTTCCCGGTCCGCACGGGCAAGCGGCTGGCACCGGGATGGTGGTGGTCGGCCACAACCGGAGGGCTGGTGCATTACGGGTCCGCAGCGATGCGACTGCATGTGATGCTTCTCGATCGCGACCCGCGTGTCAGCGGTCTGGCCGCTCGGCCGCTTGAACTGCGGTGGCGTGTGCCCAGTGGGGTGCGGGTCCATGCTCCTCAGCTGATGCTCCGGCTGGCCGACGGCCAGGGAGTGCTCGCCGACTGCACAGCAAGGGGAGAGCTGTCTCGGCGCCAGCGGTCTGTTGCTGCGGTGGTCGGAGAGATCTGTATGGCGGCGGGCTGGCGGTACTGGGTGCTCGGTTCTGTCGATCCGGTCTACCGGCGCAATGTGACCTGGCTGGCCGGATACCGGCACCCCCGTCACCACGGTGGTGGGTTGATGGTTGACGCGCTGCAGGAGGCGTTCGCCGAGCCGGCGCCGCTGTGGGAGGGCGTACGCAGGGTCGGGGATCCGCTGTTGGTGCTTCCTGCGCTGTTCCATGCCATGTGGGCGGGACGGTTGGCGGCGGACCTGGGAGCAGCGATGCATGAGCGGATGCCTGTGTGGGCCCAGGTGGCACAGTGAGGGCGGGCAGCGGGATGCCGGGCAGGCCGGTGGTGGGGCTGGGATGCCAGGTACGGTTCGCGGAGCGTACCTGGACGGTGGCGGCCCTCGGTGACGGGCAGGTCCGGCTGGTCGGCGAGGACGGTGCGGTAGCGGCGGTTTTACTGTCGCTGCTGTTCGCCGATGCGGGGTTCGAAGTCCTGGACGCTCCGGGGGTGTCCAGGGTGCCGCCGCTGGGCTTGCTGCAGTCGTTGCCCGAGGCGGTGCGGGAACGGGCCGTGGCGTGGGAGCGGCATGTGCGGGAGGTGGAGACGGGGCAGCCGGGCGAGCCCGGTGACGAGGGTACGCGGCGGGCGGAGTACGACCCGCAGACGCGGACGCTGGCGCAGCGGGAGGAGGCGAAGGCTGCGGAGCTGTCGGCGGCCGGCATGCCCACCAGCGCGGTGACGGTGCGGCGGATGCGGGCCCGCTACCGGCAGGAGGGGGTGTGGGGGCTGGTGGACCACCGTGCCACCAGGCCGCGGACGGCGCTGGGGCGTGCGGACGAGCGGGTGGTGACCGCTCTGCGGGAGGTGCTGGAGACAGGGCGGGAGCGCTCCAGCGGGACGCTGGGGCGGTTGCGGGTGTACACCGAGCGGCTGCTGGCCGAGCAGTACGGGGAGGGGGTGGTGCAGCTGCCCTCGGGCGCGACGTTCAATCGGCTGGTGCACGCCCTGGCTGACGGGCGTGGGCTGCTGGGCAGTGCGCGGCAGCGTCGCTGGCGCTCAGCGAGGCCGGCTCCTCCGTTCGTGCCGACGACGGTGCTGGCTCCGGGCGAGTTGGTGATGATGGACAGCACCGTGCTGGACGCCTTCGTGGTCCTCGACGACGGAGTGGTGGAACGGCCCGAGCTGACCATCGCGCTCGATGTCGCCACCTGGACCATCTGCGCCGCCGTGTTGCGTGCGAAAGGGACCCGCAGCGTGGACGCGGCGCTGCTGCTGGCGCAGATGATGGTCCCGGCGCCGATGCGGCCCGGTTGGGCCGAGGCGTTGGCGATGGAACGCTCGGTGGTGCCCTACGAGCGGCTGCTGAGCGTGGATGCCCGGCTGAAGGGCGCGGCGGCGCGGCCGGTGATCACCCCGCAGACGATCGTGGTCGATCAGGGCAAGGTGTTCGTGTCGTCCTCGTTCATCGCCGCCTGTGAGTCGCTGGGCATTTCCGTGCAGCCCGCGCCGCCGGGCAACGGCCCGGCCAAGGGGCATGTGGAGCGCACCTTCTCCTCGATCAACACACTGTTCGTGCAGCATGTGGCCGGCTACACCGGCTCGCACACCGGCGAGCGCGGCCAGGACGCCGAAGGGGAGGCGGTGTGGACGCTGGCCCAGCTGGACGACCTGCTGCAGGAGTGGATCATCTGCGGGTGGCAGGAGCGTGAGCACGACGGGCTGCGGCACCCGATGATGCCCCGCTGTGCGCTGTCGCCGAATGAGATGTGGGCGGCGCTGGTCGCCGTGTGCGGGTACGTCCCGGTGCCGCTGGGACGTGAGGACTACATCGAGCTCATGCCGGTCAAGCGGCAGAAGATCAACGACTACGGCATCCGCATCGACTACCGCACCTACGACCACAAGGTCCTCAACCCCTACCGCGGCGAGCATTCGCCGGCGACGGACGGCTTGTGGGAGATCCACTACAACCCGCACGCTCCCGGCCAGATCTGGGTACGGCTGCCGAAGCCTGACCAGTCGCGCGGATACGGGTGGGAGGCGGTGCCGTGGATCCACCACACCCTGGTCAGCGCCCCGTTCACCGACTTCACCTGGCAGCACGTCAAGCGCACCGTCGTCCGCCGCGCAGACCGCGCGCAGCACGAACACGACCTGGCGCTCGCGCTGCGCGATCTGCTGGAGCGCGCTGCCGCCGGACATGGCACCCGGCGGGAGAAGGTCGTCGCCGCCCGCGCACGCACTGCCGCGACCGATGGTGCGGTGTGGGGGGTCTTGTACGGCCGGCAGCTGGAGGCAGAAGCCGACGAGCCCGAGGACGATGAGGTCTTCGGCGACAGCGAGGACGACGAGGAGCCCTTGGCCGACGACGGCGCCCTGAGCATCTGGCCGGCTGAACACCCACCGCAGAGTGACTCCCCCACCGGCGCGGTACAGAAAGCCGGCCTGCCTGCACCGAGACGCCCCCGGGTCACGGTCTACGACCCCTTCGAGGAGTCCCTGCGATGGTGAGCCCGATCTCCACCGGCGCCGTCGGGTTCGCCCCGCTGGCCCCACCGACCGTCTGGCAGGGATGGGACGCCTTCGTCCACCGAGCCCCGGCATCCGCGCGTGACGTCACCGACGGCGCTTGGTCCCAGGCGGAGCGCGAGGACTACCACTCCGAACTCGCCGTCATGCGCACTCCGGCCATGGACAGCGTGTTCACCGCCGTACGCCGGTTGCTGCTGCTCAACCGCCGCCAGCAGTCCGGCGCCCGGCGCGGCCTGATCATCTCCGGGCCGGCCACGACGGGTAAGACCACCACGATGATGGCGCTCGGGCGCTCCTTCCAGCTGGCCGACGCCCGCCAGCACCCAGGACATACGGAGCGCAGGCCCGTGCTGTTCATCAGCGTGCCGCCGGCCGCCACCCCCAAGATGCTCGTCAGCGAATTCGCCCGGTTCCTCGGCATGCCCCTCACCGACCGGCTCAACCAGACCCAGATCACCGGCGCCGTATGCGACCTGCTGTGCGAACTGGGCACCCAGCTCGTCCTCATCGACGACGTCCACCTCCTGGACACCCAGCGGCGCGCCGGCGCGGAAACCTCCGACCAGCTGAAGCACCTCGGCGAACGCATCCCGGCCACCTTTGTGTACTCCGCGATCGATGTCGAGACCTCCTCGCTGCTCAGCGGGGTGCGCGGGGCGCAGATCGCCGGCCGTTTCAAAATCTTCCGCCACCGCCCGCTCGCGTATGCCACAGAGCAGGACCGGGCGGTCTGGGACGACCTCGTAGGGGCCATGGAAGACCTGCTGCGGCTGCGCGCACACCGACCCGGAACCCTGGTCAAGCACGCCTCCTACCTCCATGCCCGCACCGGAGGGCGGATCGGCAGTCTCTCCCACCTCATCCGCGAAGCCGCCCTCATCGCCCTTACCGAGGGCACAGAACGGATCACCAAGCAGCTGCTTGGCGAGGTAGAGCTCGACGCGGCCGCCGAAGACCAGGCCCGGCCCGTACGGCGGAAGCAGTAGGGCGTCCGCTGTGGCGCACCGGCGCAACACGCCCGAGCCCGTCCGCCTGCCCCGGAGCCGGCGGGCGGGACGGGCACAAGCTGCATCTGGCGGGATCACGCCCGCCATCATGGGCGGCGCAGCAGGACGCATCGCTCCGTTGAGCGGGGAGCTGACGCTGTCGTTCCTGCACAGGATCGCCGCCCGCTACCACCTCGGCATCCGTGAGGTGCTGGCCGCCGTCACCGATGTCGGCGGGCTGCAGAACCTCACCGGGATGCTGTACCCGGACAGCGAGATCCACCTCAACGCGCAGGCCCGCGAACGAGTCGCCGCCCTCTGCCGTGTTCCGCAGCACGTGCTTGAGGAGGCGCTGCCCGCATGGAGGAGGGAAGAGCCGTGCGGCACATACGGGAGCGGCCCGGTCGGGCGGCTGATGCGCGGTGAGGAGGTCGTCGCCCCATGGGGGCCGGCCTGCCCCGCATGCACCGCCGCCCGTACCGGACGAGAGGTGCCCGCACGCCGGTACCTGGCGCCCGAGGACCGTGTGTGCGCACGCCACCGGTACTGGCTGCTGTACCTGCCCGGGACCAGCGGCCTGCCCGTACCTGTTGGCCCGTGCCCGGAGGTGGTCGCCGCCCAGCGGCGGCATGTCCGCCTGCTACACCGCTCCCCTGCCGGTGTGCAGGCCTTCGAGGTCGCTCGCGCCATCACCGGCGCCTGGTGGGAGCAGCCCTGGCCGGACGAGGAGCATCTGTGGCCGGCCCGGCTCGAGGCCACCCCGTCCACCGGCGCCGATCCGGTCTGGTGGAAGGTCGCCGCGCGCGACCTGATCACCTATCCCGAGACCGTCGCACTGGCACGCCTGCTGGCCAGCCGACCTCTGCGGCATCGCACTGTCGCCGAATCGGGCGGCCATCTCCCCTACCGGCTGGGCGACCTGCCCGGACTGCTGGCCGAGGTCGCCGATCAGCTTGGGCGGCCGTGGCTCATCCGCCACCTCGCCACCCTCACCCACGGGCCGCTGTTCGCCTGGGCCCACTCGTGCGTACACACCCGCGCGGCCTCCACCCCCGCGGCGCAGCGCACGCTGTGGAAGGTGCATTCATCGCACCGGCCCCGCCCCCTCATCGACCTCCTGCCCCCACCGCAACCATGTACCGACCACGGCCAGCCAGAACCACGGCCGGTCAAACGGCTGCGCGGTCACAGCCTCCAAGCCGAACGTGCCTTCGAGAGGAGCCTTGTACACGCCCACGCCTACCGCCAGCAGCACGGGCACCTGGCCGTCCCCAAGGAGGACTCCTTAGGCGATTACCCGCTGGGCGCATGGCTGTCCAACCTGCGCTCCCGCCACACCCGCGTGCCCGCCCATCAAGCCGCTGCTCTCCACGCCCTGTATCCGTGGTGGAACGCGCCTTGGAGCACGCTGTGGCAGCGCACCTGGCACCAGGCCCGCGACCATGCCGAAGCCCACGGCCCGCTCAAGCCCACCAGCGGCTTTCCCACCACCAGCTACAGCCTCGGCGAATGGCTCTACCTGCAGTGCACCCGCTACCCCGGACTCCACCCCGAACAGCAACGCCTCCTCACCCACATCGGCGTCGACGCCGCTGCGGCAGCCGCCGCCCGCCCCAGACGACGCAACCTCAAGGCCGGTGCCGAAGAAGCCCTCGTCCACGCCCGCTCCTACGCCGCCGAACACGGCAGCCTGGCCTCCGTGACCTCCACAACAGTCCACGACGGTTTCCGCCTGGGACAGTGGCTCGCCAACCAACGCAACTACCAGCGCACCAGCCACCGGCCTCTGCCCGCCGGCCGCGCCCAGGCCCTCGCCGCCATCGACCCCTGGTGGTGCCCGCCCTGGAACCTGAAATGGCAGCGCAGCTATGACCGCGCCCGCAGCGCTGCGGACAGTCGGCCTCTTCGTCCCGGCTCCAGCTTCATCGACCTCGACGATTCCCTTTCCGCGCGATGGCTGCGGCGCCAGTGCAGCACGTATGACGAGCTCAGCGAGGAGCAGCAGCAGCTCCTCGCTGGTATCGGCATCACCACCGAGGTAGCCCGCACGGCCCGGGACCACGCCCGTACGGCTGCGAAACCACCAGCTGCCGCCACGGCTCCGGAGACAAAAGACAAGACCAGCCAGGCCAGAAGGACTGCCGATCCTGCAGCTACCACCAGCCTGCGTCGGGCACGGCGTACCGCTGAGCCGAAGCGTCCCCGCAAGCCGGGCAGCCGCCTCGGACACCGCCCCGACCTGAAGGCAGGCTTCGAAACAGCCTTGGCACATGCCCGAGCCTGGCACGCCGAGCACGGCCACCTCGCCGTCCCCCGTGATTCCCGGCACGACGACTACCCCCTGGGCATGTGGCTGCTCAGCCAACGCAACCGAGCCAAACAACGCGCCCGCGACGGCCTGCCGCCCTCACCCCACCTGAGCGAGCTCGCCGCGATCGACCCATGGTGGAGCCCGCCCTGGGACCTTTACTGGCAGCGCAACTACTACCGCGCCCGCGACCACGTCGAAGCCGGCCGCCCCTTCGACCCGGCCAGGCTGGTCCCGTCACCCGGCACAGTGATGGGAAGCTGGATCAGCAGGGCCTGCCTGCAGTACGACCAGTTCCATCCCGGCCAGCAGCAGCTCCTGACACTGATCGGAATCACCCCCGAGGTCGCCCGCGCACGCACCCGACGGGCGCACCCCTGGCGCACCGCTGTCGAACACGCCAAGGCCTTCGCCGAAGCTCACGGCCATCTGGCCGTGCCCCGCGAAACCCTCCACGGGGGCTTCTCCCTGGGCCGATGGCTGAATAAGCAGCGGTACCGCGTAAGGCAGAAGGGCACCACTCCCGCCGCCCACGCTCTGACTGCCATCGACCCCTGGTGGAACCCGCCCTGGGGCATGACCTGGCAACGCGCCTACCACCACGCCCGCACCAACCCCGACACCCCCGCAGCGCGCCGCTGGCTGACCAAACAACAGCGCGCCTGGCCACTACTTCACCCCCATCAACAACAACTCCTGACCACAGAGAGCCTCGTCGACGTCTGAACGTTCCCTCCAGATAGCCCTGCCCCGTCCGCCTTCGGTCGTCCGACTCGTCAAGCAGCCACGATCGGGGAGAGCTTCGGAGCCGATCTGCCGAACGGCTCCCGCGCGGCGACACGATGACCGATACTGGTGAGCAGGTCTGGCGTGCCCGCAGGAGGAAGCACGCGGCCTACGAGCAAGAGAAAGGCGGCGCGGAAAAGGCAGAATGAATTGGCTTAAGGGCATCATCAGAATTCTTTTTGTTAGCTACTGCATGTAGCCCACCCTGCCCAAAAAGCCGAAGAAAAGCCCCTCCGCAAAAGCCGCCGAACAAGAATTGTGAACCACCCTGCGGAACCGATGAACCGGCCTCCCAGGGGTCTATTAAGCCTGCCGTAAAACACCACCGGCCCGCCCCCACGCGGCGCCGGACCCCGGCATGCCCTCAGACCACGGCACACCTGCGCCGCCTCACTCCGTCCCAGCCGTCCCTGCACGGCTCGTTCAGGCATGAGGCGGCCCTGCCGTCACGTGCTGGAAGGGCATCCACGCGATGAACTCGTCTTCTCTCACCCCCGCTGCCGGCCTCCTGGCCGGACTGCCCGCGGCTCTGGCCGGCGCCTTGGGCGGCGCGCCCTGGTGGGCCGTGGGAGCGATCGTCATCGCGGCTTCCCTCGCCGTTCCCCTCACGAGCCTGATCCTCGACCACACACGACAGCGAAAAGGAAACATCGTCGACGAGAAATTCGCCGCCACGCTCGACCAGATAACAGATCCCGAAAAAAGAATCCAAGCCATCATCAGCTACCGGCAAGCCACAGCCCCCGCCACAACCCCCCAGCCACCACCCGAACCACCGCCAGGAGCACTACCGCCCGCCGGCCCAGACGGCGCCAGCCAGTCACCACCGTCCGCATAGGCGGGGAGGCGGCAGGACCGCTGCCCCCTCGCTTATGCGGGGACTGACACCGATCGCCTCAGGGCCTCAGCACCCGATGCGCAGCAGATGTCTTCCGCTGACCCTGCAGTCATAGCGGGTCGACGGTAAGGAGGCGCTGGTCAAGGTCGAGGTGGACGGTGCCGCCGTCTTGTGCGCGCAACTGCCGCCAGGCGGCGTAGCCGGTGAAGATGGCCTGCTCCCAGTCTGCCGCGCGGCAGACGCTGACCTCTAGGTGAGCGGTCAGGTGGCTGATGGTGGTGAGCAGTTCGTTGTCAATGTGCTTGATGTCGGCGAAGTAGCGGTGGCGTGCGGCGTAGGAAAAGACGAGGGCTGAGATGCCTTCCTCGATGGCGATGGCGCGGCCGCCGTCTTCGGCTTCGTCGGTGCGGGAGTCGCTTTTGCGTTTGCGGCCGAGCAGGAAGCGAGTGACGGGGGACCATCCGAGCACGGCGGCGTGGGCAAGGTGGAAGGCGTCGTGGAAGCGGTAGTCGTCTTCGATGTGGGAGGCGCTGGTGAGGGGATCGCCTGCGGGGGTGCCGTCTTCTCGGGTGAGGACGATGACGGTGCGGCCGTCTTGGAGGGTGGGGGTGAAGGTGAGAGTGGTTTGGCGCGGAAGACGCTCCTGGGCGGGGAAATGGTCGTCGAAATGCGTGTGTTCGGTGTCAGGGGTGGGGCGCCAGCGGTCTTTTGTCTTCTCCAGGCTGGCGGTGGCGATGTCGTCGAGGTCGAGGTCGAAGCGGTGGGCCAGTGCGGCGACGTACCAGAGGACATCGCCGAGTTCTTCGCGCAGTTGATGCTTGCCCTGCTCGTAGGCAGGCCCGTCACGCAGTCGCTTCTTGTAGGCGGTGGCGAGCGAGCCGACCTCACCGGCGAGGCCGAGGAGGGGAACGAGGACGGGGTCAGCGTCTTCAGCGGAAGGTTGGAGGGTCTTGATGGCGGCCTGCTGGTAGCGCTGGAAGTCCACAACTCACCCCTGTCTGATCATGGGACATCACTGTCGGATCAGCCGACACTGTCGTATCCTAGGACAACGCCGTTGGGAATGCGGACGATTGGAGGGACTGCTGAGTACCGTCACGCCTGACACCGGCGACATCGTCTCGGTCGTCATCGAGTTCCTGGCAGAGCTGCAGGAGAAGACCGCGGCCGAGGTGAGGGACGCGCTCGAGGACGGCGGAGCAGAGTTGCCCGTCGACTCGCTCCTGATCGTGGAGATCCTCACGCGTATCGAGGAGCGCTACTCCATCGCCATCCCGGCCGACCGCCAATCGGCTCAGGCCACCCGATCCGTGCAGGCCTTCGCCCGCGCGGTGCAGGAGGCCGTCATAGAAGGGCAGCAACCATGACCCCTCCCCCCTCTGAGGCCCGCCCCCGTGATCCCGAGCTCGTTCAGCTCGGCGAGCGACTGAAGAAGACTCGCGACTACCTCAACATGTCTCAGCAGTTCGTCTCCGACAACACCGGTATTCCACGCTCGGCAATCAGTGACATCGAGCGCGGCGAACGGCGTGTGGACAGCCTGGAGCTGAAGAAGCTCGCACGCTTGTACCGACAGCCGGTCTCCTACTTCCTCGCAGAGGAAGAGGACGCGGACGCAGGCGAGTACGCCCTGGCAGGACTGCCGCGCGCGCTGGCCCAGCTGACCGACGGTGACCAGAAGACGGTGATGGAGTTCGCCGAGTACCTCTCGCTGCGGCGCGCGGCCGAGAAGGAACAGGAGCAGGAGGAGCCTGCGGAACAGGACAACCGACGGTGAACTGGGCGGTGGCGCACCGCATCGCCGGAATCGCAGCCGCCCAGGCCCACCGCGACCTTGGCGTCGACCGTACCCGTTACGTGCCCGTCCACCAGGCGTTGAAGAGGGCCGACCTCGTCGGGATGGCACAGCCGATGCCGCGCTTGTTCGGCGTCTACATCTCCCCCGCCGACCAGGGGCCGGCCATCCTGCTCAATGCCAACTTGAACATCGTCACCCAGCGGCACACCGCCGCCCACGAGCTCGGGCACCACCAACTAGGCCACCGCAGCGCGGCCGACGACGACCTCAACCCGGCACTGCGCTGGGGCAACGGCAGCTGGCCGGATGAAGAGAAGACCGCAGAGGCGTTCGCCGCGTGGTTCCTCATGCCGCGCCCTGCGGTCCTGGCAGGGCTCGACCGGATCTGCCAGGGGCAACCGACCGGCCCGGAGCACGTATACCGGCTGGCGAGGGAACTGGGCACCTCGTACACGGGCACCGTGCGGCAGATGCAGAACCTCCGCCTGCTGGGAGCGGACCGTGCCCGCCAGTGGGCGAAGATCTCGCCAGCTGCGCTCCGTAGCTCCCTGGTGGGCGGAGCGGCTCTGCCTTCGGACGCTCACGTTCACGTCGTCACCGCAGCCTGCCACCGGCAGCAGGTACATGCCGATGTCGGTGATGTGCTGATCACCCAAGAGAACAATGCCTTCTTGGACTCCATGCCCAAGGGGTTGGTCCGCTGGACGGGCGCCGGGCAAACGGCCGAGGCTGTGGTGATGACCGACGAGTTCCGCGGATCCGCTGTGCTGGAGGTATCGGCATCCAGCCCGGACGAGCCGGTGCAGCTGACGGTGATGCGTGATTCACCCCGCGTCGGTGTTCACGACGTCTGGCCGGATTGACGTTCACTGTCCCACCCAAAGCTCCTTGTTGACCCGTCGACACACCAGGAGGATCCGTGATCAGCTTCGATGTAACCGGCCGTGACGTCACCCGCGCCTGGATCGCCGCCTGCAATGCCCTGGACCGCAAGGACAACCCGTCGCGCACCGGCCTGCACACAGTCGTACGCATCACCGACCCCACCGCCGACGACACCGATTTCCGCGCAGAACTGGACCGGCTGCGCGCCGCCAAACGGCACGAGCCGATCGACACCGTTGCCGGCACCATCTTCCCCGCCGGCCTCGCCGCCCGGGCTTCAGACCACAACGACCTCGTCGCCCGATACCGCGCCATGTACTCGCGACTGCGGAAGTTCCCGGGCAATGCGCACGGCACCTACTTCGGCCGTCTGGTCGCCTACCCCGGCGCGAAGAACACCGACATCGACCAGGTCGGCAACATCATCAGCCGCCTGCGCAAGCAGGTCGCGGGCAAGGGACCGATGACCGCCGCCTACGAGGCCGACCTCGCACACCCCACCGACGGCGACGTGCCGGCCGAACTGCTCGTCCACGCCGCCGACCGCGACAATCTCTACCGTGGCTTTCCCTGCCTGAGCCACGTCTCCTTCCAGCTGGACCGTGACGGCCGAGTACATGCCGCAGCGTTGTACCGCAGCCACTACATGTTCGAACGGGCATACGGCAACTACCTGGGCCTGGGCAGACTCCTGACCTACATCGCGAACCAGGCCGACCTCGCCCCCGGCACCCTGACCGTGGTCGCCGGGCACGCCCACCTGGACGGGCCGATCACCGCCCTACGACCGCTGCTGAGCGACACCCCGATCCTGGCCGCATAGAAGCCGCGGTCAGCAGGATGCGTCGAGACCCCACTTGGGCGGGAACCAAGCCGGCATCGGCGCCCCTGAGGAACGGTAGGTCTGCTTGATACGGCTGCGGCCGCTGATGCCGGCGATGTCCGGGTGGGCGACACGCGCGTACTTGTCGACTTCGCAGAACAGGTTCTGGCAGTCGATCAGCTGCAACGCGCGTCCCCGCAACCCGGAGAAGGGCAGCCCCAGCCGGGCGAAGTGCTCGTCCTGGGTGTCGGCCATGTACCGGATCACCTCCGCCTCGATGCCGTCGGCCGCCGGACCGAAACACTTGCGGATCCCGTCCCGTGCACCAGGGCCGGGCACAACAAAGTCCATCTCCGAGAACGACATCTCAGCCGCATAGTTGAGGTCGATCACGAACTGGTACGCCAAGAACGGGCCGATGGCCGGATAGCCCAGCAGGACCTCGTAAGCCTCCCGCAGCGTGGGCGCGGTCAGGACCCTCTCCGGAGCTCTCGACGTCATCATCATTTCCAGCAGCCGCAGATGGTTGCGGTGCTTGCGCTCCTCACCCAGCTGCGGGGGAGGCACGATGTATGCAGCCGAATACAACCGCTCGCCGCGGCCGAACGCAGCTGACAGCACCCGGTCGTAGACCCGGTAGTCGTACGTCTCCCAGCGCAACGCCCCCACCTCGCGAGAAAGCAGCCGCCAGGTGGACTCCTTGTTGAAGATCTTGAACAGCAGCGTGCGGAAGAACACCTCCTCCCACTCCTGCGAACCCTGGTAGATCACCTCGCCGATCAGGGCCTGACTGACCCGGTCAGCAGCGCGGTAGCAGTTGGTGAACCGGTGCCTGGCAAGGATCGGATCACTGGTCCAGGGCTGAGCCCGCCGGGCCAAGCGAGCCTCGTACACAGCCTGCCGGGCGGAGGCGAAACGCCAGTAAGTGTCGAAGACCGGCGTCGGCCGCAGTTCCCGGCCCCCCACCCGCACCGTCCCCATCCCGAAGTCGGATCGCGCGGGAGCCTTACGGTCTTGCAGCAGCGTCACCATGCACGCAATATATATTCGTTATATACCAGCTGTCACCGAGGAGGAGCCATGGAGCTGCTGCGCCATCAGCAGCGCCGCACAACCTCGGTGCTCTGGCCCGAGGACATCGACCGCAGGCTGACCATCCTGGTCCGCGCGGCCGCCGCAGCCGGCGAACGTACTTCCCGCGCCGAACTCCTGGCCGCGCTGGTCGCAGCCATCGACACCGAGCCCGAGCAGGTGGCCGCTCTGCTCCACCACTACCGCCGCCTGCCGGCCGACGCACTCTCCGGCGACGAAGACCGCGATGACCTGCCCGCCGTACGCACCCCCGGCCCACGCCGCATCACCTCGCTATAACGCCCCGCGGCCTCGCAGGTCACGCCACAGCGGCCCGATACCAGCCAACGACTCTCGCCGCCCCCGCCAAGCGCACCACGGCCCGCGCGAGCCACGCCCTACCCAGGCACAGGGAGCCCGTCCACGCTCCGCTGCATACGAACGGCCACTCAACCTGAACCCTGCGCAGCACAAATGACACGGCCTGATCAGCAACCAGCTAACTGACAAAGCCGCAGGCCAGGCCCCTGCTCCAACACACGCGCACCATCACTGCAGCTACTGGCACACTGCAATCCCCTACCCGCCACCACACCCCAAACTGATCAGCACAGGCCAGACCACCAGCCACTGATCAGAAAGACCGCCCCTGGACAGGCGCGCTGCGGGAGCTCGGCGTCGACTGGGCGAGGTAGCGGTTGTGGCAGGGCTCGCGGGTCTGCCTTCTCAACGTGGTCTCTCCAGCTAGGCGAGTTACACGCTGCCGGGAAAGTCGCGAGGAAAGGGCGCCCCGCTCCAGCCTGGAACGCCCCGTGCACGCCTGTGGCGGGGTCTTCGTGATCCTCTGATCCCGGTGGCGGCACTCCAGAACGATGCTGTCGGCAAAGTTGTGGACGCAGCCACCTGTGAACTCGGTACAAGCACCCTGACCTGCACGTATTCCTCCAGAAATCTAGGATCGACGTGCACGGGCGGCAGTGCGAAAGCGGTGCTGCCCGCGCTTTGGTGACCTGCGCTCACCATGCTCAGGACGTCCCAGGGAGGGTGCACCATGACCGAATCCGGCAACCTTAGCCAGCCAGCGAACATAAACGAGTACGACGCCAGTCAGATCCAGGTATTCGAAGGCCTCGAGGCGGTACGCAGGCGGCCCGGCATGTACATCGGCTCGACCGGCGAACGCGGCCTGCACCAAATGGTCTACGAGGTCGTCACATACGCCGTCGACGAGCACCTCGCCGGCCACGCCGACGCCATCGACGTCACGATCACCGCAGACGGCGTCATTCGCGTCGCGGACAACGGGCGCGGCCTGCCCGTCGAGGCGCAGGACCCCACCGGCAAGTCCGCCGTCGAACGCCAGCTGACGGAGCTGTCCTTCGGTCCCAAGCCCCGCACCGGCTACTGGGTGTCCGGCGGCATCAACGGCGTGGGCCTGTGCGTGGTCAACGCGCTGTCGAGCCGTCTCACGGTCGAGGTCCACCAGGACGGCCACCGTTGGACCCAGGAGTACGAGAAGGGCATCCCGATCAGTGCCTTGACGAGGCACGAAGAGAGCAGCGGACGCGGCACCGCGATTGTGTTCCTGCCGGACGCCAACATCTTCGAGACCACCTTGTGGTCGTTCGCCACGCTGTCGCAGCGCCTCCAGGAACTGGCCTTTCTCAACGGAGGCCTGGCCATATCACTGACCGACGAGCGTCCGGAGCGACCTGTCCACTACCACCACGAAGCAGGTCTTCGGGCCTACGTCGCCAGCCTCAACCCCTACCCCCCGAGCCTCGTCCACTCCCCCGCCATCGCCTTCGAGTCGGAGAACGAGGAGCAGACGATCTCCGTGCAGGTCGCCATGCAGTGGAACACCTGGTCCCCAGGAGAGTTCCGCTCCTTCGCGAACAGCACCCGCACCCGGGAGGGCGGCGTCCACGAAGAAGGCTTCCGGTCCGCCCTGGCCCAGACCGTCAACGCGTACGCACGCCGCCTGGGCCAGCTGTCAGCAGACGACGCCGACATCACAGCCGAAGCCGTACACGAGGGCCTGACCGCGGTCGTGTCCGTAAAGCTCGCCCATCCCGTCTTCGAAGGATCCACCAGAACCAGACTCAGCAATCCCGAAGCCGACACCTACGTCCAAGAGGTCATCCACCAACACCTCACCGACTGGCTGGACCACCACCCGAACCAAGCCACAGCCATCATCCGCCACATCGTCAACGCCCCTAACCAACATGGGTGCCGGTGACGAAGACCTCCCTGCGCAGCACCGGTTTTGTGACGGCGCCCGACGAGTCCAAACGCCATCCTGTGTCAGTACAACAAGGCCAGGCACCGCCTTCGTGTCAGCGAGCGCAACACCCCTGAACGCTTTGCCGGCGGAAGTCGGGGACCGTTACCGCAGCGGGATGCCACCACCCGCCTCGGCCGGGTGGTGGCAGGGGTGGACCTGCTGGGGCTTTGGATGCGGTGTCGTCGAGGGGGCGGGTGGGACGGTGCGGGCCACGGGTGATGGGCTGGAGCGGCTCCTGTACACACGGCCGGTGCCTGCGACCACGGCAGATCGACTGAAGGCCCTGTTGCGGTGGGAGCGGGGTTCCACCCCGCAGGTTGCCGCACGGCACAAGGGCACATCGGCCTTCCAGACCGGCATTCCTATACCGAGGCACGTCCGGCGGATCATGGCCGGTGAATCCCCATCACTCCTCCCACCGTGATTCCCGAATCACCTCCACGAAGTCCCCAGGGGTGAAGCCGGGTGCGAAGTGCCGCAGGACGTCGGCCTTCACGTTGCCGAAGGCGGTCTCCGGCTTTCGCTCCAAGCCCTCAGTGAAGGCTTCCAGGATGCGCCGCTTGAAGCCGGGCCGCGGGTGCAGCGCAGTGATCTCGGCCCGGGCGGTCGCGTCGATGTCGTCGAAGCCGATGCCGATGCCGATGCCGATGCCGAGGACGTCCTACTCCACTCCCGCCGTCACCAGAGCCACCTCCGGCTCCATGAACTCCGGTATTCCGGGGGTGGTGTACAGGGCGATCGCCGTCCATACCCGGCGGACCCCGTCCTGGGGCACCCCGTGGCGCTTCAGGAACCGCCGGGCCTCCTCCGCCCCGTCGACCTCGAAACGCCGCCCGCTCGTCCGGTAGGATCCGGCTCACACGGGTCTTGATCGAGAACTCCTCGACGATCCGCCGGCGCGCCGGCTACCCGGTGGACAACCCCTGCACGATCAGGACCAGCACCTTCACCCGGCCACCGCGCTCGCAGTCGGCTATCCACTCGGGCGCCTGCGTCCGGGCGGCCGATGAGGTCCGCTTCCCCGGGCCGTGGGCCCGGGGCGACGCCAGGCGGCAGGCCGCCGTCGTCCTGGCCCACGCCGTCACCGCGCCGTGCAGCAGCCGGCGCATCCTGCGCGCCCCGGCCACCGACACCCGCACGCGATCCGGACTGGATCGTCCACCGCACCCACCACGACAGATGCTCCTGGTGAAAGGTCCTGGCTATGCCGCAGATGTCGAAGGCCCAGCCGCATGCGGCCTTCTATGAAGACCGCCACCCGCACACAGCGCGTGGGGGGGAATGAGCCGGCCCCTTCCCTCGAATCAGGGGCGGAAGACGTCGGCGTGTGTGGCGGCCCATTGGGAGAAGGTCCGCGGCGGACGGCCGACAACTTCCTCGACCGTTGACGTCACCCTGGCCACCATTTCGGGCACGGTCGCCGGCCGGTGAACCGCGATTCAGAAGGAGTCCCATTCTTCGCTGGGCAGCGAATGCCACAGGTCGAGCCAGTCATGCACCAGGACGAGCGGTCGGGTCAGGACGACGTCGCCAGCCCGCTGGGACCGGAGCGCCAGACCGAGGTCGGCGAAGACCGGATCGCCGGCGACGCTGTACGCCAGGCTGCCGGGCCGTGTCGTGCGGTGGACGAGCCAGTCCTCCACGAGGGAAGGCGCGCAGCCGGTCAGCGGGGCTGTGTCCAGTCTCACCTGGGGTCCGGTGAGGGCGTCCACGGCGACACACCCCAGGCGATCGTCCTGGAAGAGGGCCCTGATCCCGCTCTCGGCGAAGTCAGCGTAGTTGAGCTGCTGGTCTTCGCCGTGATGGGAGTAGGACGAGACGGCCGGTCGTTCGCCGAGAGCCCTGGTGATCTCCTCCAATCCCGAAGTGCAAGGGGCCGACACCTATATACGGCGTGAACGTCCACTCGGCGCGCTCCTCCTCCCGGGCGATCCGCCACGGGCCGCTGTACCCCGACTTGCTCCCTGGAGCGGCCACGGGCCGCTCGGGTGCCGGCCCATGCGGGGCCGCCGGTGTGGGTGCGGTCCGGTCCTCACGCCGACGGCCGAGCCATTCCGGAGCAGCGGTGTCCTCGGGTTGCTCTTCCAACCAGCGGATCGCCTGCTCCTGGCCCTCCCCGAACGGGTCGTCCACCAGATCGCGTGCCCGGTCGAGGGCCACGCGGCGCTCCTGCTCCGCGGCGACGAGACCGGTGACGTCCTCGCCCCAGGCCGCCAGGCGCTCCCGGGCGATCCACCGGTAGTACGAATCCCCGCTCACGGCAAGGACCTCGCGAACAGCGCCCGCGTACCGGGGTACGGACGAGGCGAGGGCAGGGTCGGCCAAGAGCAGGGCGGTGGCTGCGAGCGCAGCCTCCCTCACCAATGGATCGTCGTCCTCGCAGAAATCCGCGACGCGGTCGTGGAGCATTGGCCGTGCCGCACGGGCGGCGGCCAGATCCTGCGCAGCGCCAACACCGCCCTCGACGTCCAAACGGGCGATGTCGGCGAACGAAGCCAACCAGTTCAGCAGTTCGGCGCGCAGCGACCGCCGGCCCGCCCTGCGCTGCCACCGACCTTCAGCAAGGGTGCGCGGATCGTCGATGACCTGGCGACGGCCGACAATGATGTCGTGCGCGTCGGTGCGCACGACGGGTGGTCTTTCGCCGTTGAATACGGGCCGAGAGACTGCACGCGTCGACTGGCCGAAATTTCCCGGAGCGGAGTGGAAGTGGTGCACCTCCACCCTTCCGTGGACCATCCGCCGGCGATGTTCTCCTATGCGAGAGACGGCGTGGACGTCTGCAGCTTTGGAATCGGGGAGGAGTGCTGGAGGTGGGGCGACCAGCCGGACCTCCTGCTGCCTGAGCTGGTTGCGGCCGGCGTGCTGCACTCCGACGGCCAGTACGCACGACCGGACGACGAGTCCTACCGGGACCGGGACCGGGACCGTCACACACTGGCGCTCATAGAGACCCGGTTCGATCTTTCCCTTCCCCGTGATGTGTGGGAGAACGAGCGCTTGCTGGCCCTCGTCATCGGCTAGCTGACAGCCACCTTCCACAGGCGTGGCTCCGTCAGGTGGCAGTTGAGCTTGGTGGGCGGCCCAGTGAACGGCTGTGCCGCCGCATGCATCTCGCCGCCGGACGAACGCGACTGCTGGAGCTGCTGGTTTCTCCGACCGTGCCGGAGCGAGCCCCGCGGGTGCTCGGTGTCGACGAGTTCGCTTTCCGCAGGGGCCGTACCTACGGAACCATCCTCGTCGACGTGGAGGCCGGCCACGTCGTGGATGTGCTGCCCGACCGTACCTCCGAGACCTTCGCCGCCTGGCTGCGCGAGCATCCCGGCACCGAGATCATTTGCCGGGACCGGGCCTCGGCCTACACCCGCGCGATCAAGGAAGCGGCGCCCGACGCCGTGGGAGTCGCCGACCGCTGGCACCTGCTCCAGAATCTCGCCGGTGCCGTGGAGAAGACCTGCCACCAGCACCGCGCCTGCCTGCCTGCCTGCCTGCCTGCCTGCCTGCGCAAACGCGTCGACGAGGTGACCAGCCGCATTCCGGAGGCACCGCCGCTGATGCAGCTACCTCTCCACGAACTACCGCGAACGCCGATCATCGACCGGACCCGGCACCGCCACGCTGACGTCCAGAAGCTCGTCGCGGCGGGCTGGACCAGCAGTGCCATCGCCCGCCGTCTCCACCTCGACCGCAAGACCGTCCGACGCTTCCGCGACACCGATCTCGACCAGCTCCTGGCCTCGGCAAACGAACGCCAGCCGGCCGGAGTCCTGGATCCGTTCAAGCCGTACTTGAATACCCGCTTCACCGAGAGCCTCGGCCAGGTCAGCGGCAGCCGCCTCTTCCTGGAGATCTGCGAGCGTGGCTACCGCGGCAGCCGCCAGGTCGTCCGTAGACACCTCACCGCCCTCCGGGCCGGCCACGCCGAACCCATCCGCGCGGACATTCCCAGCCCTCGCAAGATCACCAGCTGGATCATACGACCGCAAGACACCCTCCCGCCCGATCTCGCACGCCGTCTCCTCGACGTTCGAATCGCCTGCCCCGACATCGCCCGAGCCTGCGACCTTGCCCACACCTTCGCGGAGCTCCTCCGCCACCGGCGCGGATTCCTACTGACCGAGTGGATCCGCCAGACCGAGCAGGACGCCCCAAAGCCGATCAGTGGTTTCGCCGGATTCCTCCGACAGGACCTTGCCGCCGTCACTGCCGGCCTCACCCTCCACTGGAGCTCAGGCATCGTCGAAGGCCACGTCAACAGAGTCAAGACACTCAAGAGAGCAATGCACGGGCGGGCATCCTTCCGGCTCCCCCAGATACGCATCCTCACCCAGCCGTGATCTTTGCCATCAGAGCACCGGCTACAGGCTCCAGCAGGGAGACTACGGCAGTGGACGTGAACAACAAGACCTCTGATCAGCAGCCGTCCCTGCCGCCAAGACCAGTCCTGCCAGACATGGCCGCAGCCCGCAGGCGCGGGCCAGCCGACGCCGTCGAGGCTCATTGGCAGTCCCTACGACTCGTATGGCAATGGAGCCATGCAGCACACCAGATCCGAGCTCCTGGGCGCCCATTTCCGAGCATCACTTGCCTGCTGGAGGCTGCCGCCGCTCAACCAAGGCTCCGGCGGCTGTATCCGTTCACCAGCCACTTCACCCTGCTCTTCAGTAGCTCCACCAGCTACCCCTGGACTGTGCAGGCTGGATCGATCGAACCCCTGCACAACGGACGGTTCAGGGTTCGCCGACGGAATCCCTTCGCCGTGATCGGTGAAGTCGACACTGCCGAGGACGCTGTCGCTCTGGTGGTTGAACTGCTACCCACCGGCTCTGACCCCGTCATCACTGCCGCTGAGGTCGATCGCGTGTGACAACGGCGCATGGCCACGCCTCCCGACAGCGGCACTCTGCGGCCTCTACTCAAGATCATTCACGGAACCCCGGCCAGAGCCGTTTCCAGGAATTCTCATCACCAGCAGCTCGACGGACCCATCGTCCTCATATGGGACAACCTGAACGTCCACAAAGGACCGCCGCATGCGAGCCTTCATCGACGAGCAGCACTGGCTCACGGCCTACCACCTGCCGCCCTATGCACCTGACCTCAACCCCGTCGAAGGCATCTGGTCAGTCCTCCGCCGAACCACCCAGGCCAACACCGCCTTCACCGACCCCGACCACCTCATACGCCGGCCACGGCACGGCCTCCGCCAGATCCAATACCGCAGCGAAATCATCGACGGATGCCTCACCGGGACCGGCCTCACACTGACGACACCACGCCTACAACCTCATTAACGGGCGCCGGCGCCGTCGTGATGCGCCCGCACAATCGTTGAATCAACTGAGATGTCTCGGCCCATGCCTCTGGACGTGTCCTGTTCTGCTTGGACCCGATGTAGGAGCCTCTGCCGGGTGCCGTCGGCGGACCAGCGCCGATGCCTCTCGTGCGCCGTCTTCCACGGCCGTACCGGTCGGGGAGATCCCGCCAGGGGAACACCGGTGCGGATCCGCTGCAAGATCCCCGTCAGCACGTGCCGGTGGTCACGTCAGCGCCCGCACCGCCCGCTGCTCACGGCAGCAGCGGCGCCAAACGGTCCCGCTCAGATCACCTCTTGCTGCCACAGCACTGCCAACGGCCGCCAGCGTGCCGCCGGTGCTTCGAGACCCCGTACCGGAGCGACGATCGGCGGCCGCCTGCGCCGTTCCTGGTAGTTGGCGTCCGTCGTCTCGCGCTTCTTGCGCGAAGCCCTCACTTGGGTGTGTGGGCTCGTCTATCTTCAACTGGTATGGGGACCAGAGGAACTGACGGTGTGGGGGGAGCGGCGCTGTTCGCGCAGGTGCCGCCGGTGTTCGAGGACCGGAGTCGGGACGCGTGTGTGGTGGTGCCCGGGATCATGGGCAGCGTCCTTGAGGACGCCGCAGGCCGTCCGCTGTGGGGCGTGGACCCGGCGATGCTCACCAACCCGCCAGTCGGCCAAGGCCTGCTCGGAGCCCTTTACGCGGACGAGCGGGAGCGGGAGGCCGACGCCGACACCGCGCGGCGGGCGCCGCTGACCCGGATCCGCGCCACCGCGCTGCTGGCCAGGCCGTGGTGGCTGCCTGTTTTTGAAGGTCTCGACCCTTACCGCGACCTGGACAAGGCACTGGCGGGCGTCGTTCTGGATCCGGATGCGGTGGCGCCGTTCCCCTACGACTGGCGCTTGGCCGTCGCCTACAACGGTGCCCTGCTGGCTCGCGCGGCCCGCGCGCACCTGGCCCGTTGGCGCGAGCGGGTCGCGGCGACACCCGGCTGGGCGGCGGGTGGGGCGCGGCCGCGGCTGGTGTTCGTGGCGCACTCGATGGGCGGGCTGGTGGTGCGGGCCGCGCTGGAGCAGGACCCGGAACTGGCGGCCGACACCCGCACGGTCATCACGGTGGGAACGCCGTTCCTCGGGTCGGCGAAGTCGGTTCTGGCCCTGAACCTCCTGCACACCGGGGCGAAATCGAAGCGGCTGGTGCGGCGGGTGCAGGCGATGGCCGCGACACTGCCGGGTGTGCACGACCTGCTGCCCGGTTACCGCTGCCTGGATCGCGGCCTGGACGTGGAGCGCCTGACCGCGGCGGACGTGGCCGGCTTCGGCGGCGACGTGGATCTGGCAGCCCGTTCTCTGGCTGAGCATGCCCGCCAGCGCCGGGAAGGGTTCGTCCTGCCCGGGCACCGGGCGATCGTCGGGGAGGCCCAGCCCACCATCCAGACCCTCGACGAGCAACTGCACGGGGGCCTCGCCGTCGCCGCCGGGTGTCGCCATGCCTTCGACGTCGATGCGGACGGTGAACTCGTCCGCGACCTGGCCACCGGCATCCCCGCCCGCCGCGACGCCTCGGGCGACGGTACCGTGCACCTGCCCTCCGCCCGGGCAGGGACCGAGGCCGTCACCTACGTCTACGGCCAGCACGGCACCCTCATGCGCCACGACGAGGTCCTGCGGCAGATCCGCCGCATCATCCTGGAACGCCCCCAGGGTGTGCATCTGGGGGGCGACAGAACCGGCCCCGGCCTGGAAACCCCCGAGCTCGGCGGAACCCTCGGCCAACCGCTCACCCTCGCCGCCACCGGCCTGGACACCCCGGCCGGCGTCACCCTGAGCGTGCACTCCGCCACCACCGGCCGCCCCGGCCACCCCCTGACCCTGCGCCGCGACCCCGACCGCACGGACGGCGCCCTTACGGCCCGGTTCACCGCGGAGGCCCCGGACCTGTACCGGGTGGTCCTGGACACCGGCCGCCACACCCCCCTCACCCAACTCGTCCTCGTCACCTCTCCCGACGCCTGAGAGCCACCGCCCCCTTGACCACACCCCACCCCGACACCCCGCCGCACCCAGGCCCCGACGACACCAGCCACCACGGGTCCGGACCGCTCGGCGACGGCGGTTTCGAACTGTTCCCGGTCAACTTCACCACTTACCGGCACCACGAGGACCTGGACACCGAGCGGTACGTGCGGGAGATCGCCGAGCTGCTTGCCCCTTACGGCGCGCGCACCACCGCGTGGAAGGTGCGGGCCGACGAGCGGGACAGCCAGGCCGTCGACGAGCGCCTGGCCGCCTGGATGGGCGCGACGGCCCCGCTCGGCGGGAACACGGTGTTCTATTGGGTCGGCCATGGCAATGCTGGCCTCCTCGCCCACCACCGCACCCTGGCAGGGATTCCCAGGGGAACCAACCCGCAGGACATTGCCCTCGCGATCGGCACCCGCCAGCTCCACCGCGACAGTGAGGACAGCTGGGCGATCATCGTCCTGGACGCCTGCTTCTCCCAGGAATTCGCCCGTGCCGTCCACCTTCAACTCTTCACCGAGTATCGTGGCGCCCGCCGCTACCTGCTGCTGTCCACCGCGGCCCAGGGCTACGCCGAACTCGGCAACCTCACTCACGCCCTGAATCGGGCCCTGCACATCACCTTCCCCACCCAGCAGACCATCGGCCTCGGGGCTCTCGGCCGCCAACTCAACCGCGACCTGGGCGGCTTCGTCGACGACCTCACCCTCGACGACGACCGCGACCAACTAGTCAACCAGACCACCAACGCCGCAGCCGCGGCCTCCGGACCGCTCGACCAGATCGCCGAACTCCAAGCCGTCATCGACCAGCTCCCCACCGACGAGCAACGCCACTTCCTGCCCAAGGCCTCCGGCGCCGAACTCGGCGAACTCGCCTGGTACTTCCACGGCCGCACCCTGCAACGCGACCAGATCCTGCGCTGGCTGGCCACCACCAGGAACGGCGCCCTGATCGTCACCGGCCCCGCCGGCGCCGGCAAATCCGCCCTCCTCGGCCACGTCCTGCTCCACACCAACAGCCGCCTGCGCGACATCCTGATCCGCCACGGCCACCTCACACCGCTGCCGCCCGGCACCCCCTGCCCCGAGAACCCGATCGACCTCACCGTCCACCTCGCCGGCCACACCCCCGCCCGCACCCTTCACCTGATCGCCCAAGCCGCCGGCCTGCCCGACCTCGCGCAACAGGCCGCCGAAGGCCAGCCACCCGCCGACGTCACCACCCGCATCCTCGCCGCACTACGCGAACGCGATCAGCCGCTGACCCTGCTGTTCGACGCCCTCGACGAAGCCGACCAACCCCTCGTCATCGCCGACCAGATCCTGCGCCCCCTCGCTGCCCTTCCCCAGGTTCGCATCGTCGTCGGCACCCGCCGCTCCACCCACGAAGGCCCCGACCAGCCCACCCCCGACGACAGCGACCTCCTCGACGCCCTCCACCCCCGATCCGCCGAAACGAGCAGCGGACAGGCGGCCGGCCCACGGTATGTCGAGGTAACCCAGGACCCGGAGGCCCTCTCCGGATACCTGCACGCCAAACTCCACGCCGCCAAACACCACGGCACCCTGAACGCCGACGACACGGCCATCGCCGACGCCGTGTACCGCCTGGTCACCGACCACCAGCAGGCCGGCGCCGAACCCCAGCACTTCCTCTACGCCCGCCTCGCCGCCCACGAATTCCTCGCCGACCCCACCCTCCTGGCCGACCCCGCCCCCCTGGTCGGCCGCACCCACCGCCAGCTCTTCACCCACGCCCTCCAACGCCTGCACCGCACAAACCCCAGCTACACCCCCCTCCTCAAGGCTCTCGGCCTCGCCCAAGGCCGCGGCCTGCCCGACCAGGACGGCATCTGGGCCACCACTGCTGACGCCCTCACACCGGACGGGGCAGGCGGCACCCACGCCGGCATCACCTCTCTGGTCCGCGACGCGGCCCCCTACCTCGCCCTCGACCACGAACGCGGCCAGAGCGTCTACCGACTCGCCCACCGCACCTTCACCGAACACTTCACCACCGACCCCGACGCCCCCACCGCCCACGCCCGCATCACCCACACCCTCACCGAACACGCCCACCACACACTCGTAACCCGGTCCTCGGAGAGCGGCGCTGCGCCGCGCCCCGAGGACGTCAGCCCCTACATCCGCCACTATCTCGTCCCCCACGCACGCCTCGGCCATCCCGCCGGAGCCACGAGCGCGTTTGTCGACCGTCCCTACGTACTCAACGCCCTCGATCCCATCAGCATCAGGAGCAACGCCTACCATTTCGACATGAAAGGCCCGCCGTCCGCCATCTTCGGAACCCTCCGGCTGCAGTACCTCGCCTACGCCTACGAGAAGCCGGTCTATGACTTTACGAAGTACAGCGAGTGGCGGCGGTGGCGGTGGCGCCGGAGAACGCGGTAACGGCCTTCACCGCCACCGACGGCACCATTCGCCTTGCTTCGGCTGGCAACGACGGGACGGTGCGGACCTGGAACCCCGCCACCGGTACCCAGTAAGGCGAGCCCCTCACCGGCCACAACGGTTGGGTTAATGCGGTCACGGCCTTCACCACCGACAGCACGATTCGCCTCGCTTCGGGCGGCGACGACGGGACGGTGCGCATCTGGAACCTGGTCAACAGAACAGCACACAAGCTGCCGCTGACGTGCCGGGTCAGCGCACTGACTGAACACGGCGGCCTGCTCGCCGCCGGAAGCGACTCGGGCCACCTCACGATCGACATCTCGTCCGCACTCACCGACACAGCATGATCGCCAGCACAGACCCCAAGGTACTTGCCCTTGTGCTTCACAAACGCCTGTACGGGAGCGAGGGCACCGACCACATCCGGGACGCACTTGGCTCGAGGATTGCCCCGTCATCGTGTGGCGGATCATCTCCGTGAGTGCAAACGACGCCGACGGCCGCTCTAAGGAGGCCATGCAGAGCCAGTTCCAGGCAGCCTGGGATGGCGGCTGCACGGCTGGAGCCCTTCGGTAGCAAGCTCTGGCCGTCGCTTGGCCCTCCCGGCTACAGGTCTGTGCCGACGCCGTCCAGGCAAGCGGCGCGTGTCCACACCCGTGCGGCAAGAAGCTTCTGCCGAAGGTGCGGTCGCCAGCACGGTCGAGGTGGCAGTTGAGGATGTCCTGCCGGTCGGCAATGCCGGCGAGCAGGACACGTCGACTGCGGCTTCGGGGAAGACGCCGGTCGCGAGCATGCCCGTCAGCCGGCAGGCGTCGCTACGTGCTCGCGGAGTCCGTGGCTACTCGTCAGCGCACCACCAGCAGGATTCCCCCTGGCGCGCCGGATCAGGGGGCATAGGGCAGGAGTCGTGATGGTGTGGTCGGGGATGGTAGGGGTGGGGCCGACCGCCTTGAGGCGGCCCCAAGAGCTGGTCCTGCCCGCTCGCCACCCTCTTGGACGATGGATCGTTCCATCGCGGTGCATGGCCTGTAGTGAGCCTCGTGGCGAACAGGCCGTCTTCGTGGCAGAGGAGGCACGTGAGCGGCCAGACTGGACATCTTGCGAGTCCTTGCATTTCGCCGCGGGCGCAGGCCCGTGGTTCGTCTCATTCGGTGTCTCTCGGCTCGTCGTACATCGAGGAGAGGTCAAGGCAGAGGAAGCCCGCCTCGGTACCCGCGACGAGTAGGCCGTCGGCCACGGTCAGCGAACGGATGGAGGTAGCCAAAGGCAGCGCGGTCCCCGTTCCCGTGGTGGGATCCCAGATCCGCACCGTCCCGTCCCTGCTTCCGGTGGCGAGGCGAGGGGTGCCGTCGGTGGCGGTGAACGCCGCCACCGCGTTCACCCAGTCGGTGTGGCCGGTGAGGGGCTCGCCCACCGGGGTGCCGGTGGTGGGATTCCAGATCCGCACTGTCCCGTCGCCGCTTCCGACTGCGAGGCGGGGGTTACCGTCCGGGCCGGCGAACACCGCCACCGACCGTACCCCCAAGGTGTGGCCGCGCATGGGCGCGCCCACCCGGGTGCCGGTGGTGGGATCCCAGATCAGCACCGTCCCGTCCCCGCCGCCTGTAACGAGTCGGGGGGCCCCGTCCGGGGCTGCGAACACCGCCACCGTGAAAACCCGGTGAGTGTGGCCGGTGAGGGGTTTGCCCACCGGGGTGCCGGTCGTGGAATCCCAGATCCACAACGTCCCGTCGCCGCATCCGACCGCCAGATACGGGGTGCCGTACCAGCCGGCGAACACCGCCACTGACAGCACCGCCTGGGTGTGGCCGCGCAGAGGTTGGCCGTGTTGGGTGCCGGTGGTGGGATCCCAGACCCGCACCGTCCCGTCCGTGCTTCCGGTGACGAGGCGGAGGCTGCCGTCGGTGGCGGTGAACGCCGCGACCGCGTTCACCGCCTGGGTGTGGCCGCGCAGAGGTTGGCCGTGTTGGGTGCCGGTGGTGGGATCCCAGACCCGCACCGTCCCGTCGCTGCTTCCGGTGACGAGGCGGAGGCTGCCGTCGGTGGCGGTGAACGCCGCGACCGCGTTCACCCAGTCGGCTTGGCCAGTGAAGGCACCGCCCGCCTGGGTAACTGTGGTGGGGTCCCAGATCCGCACCGTCCCGTCCCTGCTTCCGGTGGCGAGGCGGGGGGTGCCGTCGGTGGCAGTGAACGCCGCCATCGCGTCGACCCAGCCGACCTCACCGGTTAAGGGTTCGCCGACCGGGGTGCCGGTCGTGGGATCCCATATCCGTACTGTCCCGTCGCCGCTTCCGATCGCGAGGCGGGGGGTGCCGTCCGGGGCGGCGAACACCGCCACCGACCGTACCCCCAAGGTGTGGCCGGTGAGGGGTTTGCCCACCGGGGTGCCGGTTGCGGGATTCCAGATCCGCGCCGTCTCATCCCTGCTTCCGGTGACAAGGCGGGGGGTACCGTCTGGCGCGCTGAACACCGCTGTCGCTTCGATCCAGTCGGCGTGGCGGGTGCGGAATTTGCGCAGCTGGGTGCCGGTGGTGGGGTTCCAGATCCGCACCGTTTCCTTGTCGCCGATGGTGGCGAGGCGGGGGGTGCCGTCCGGGCCTGCTAACACCTCCACCACGTCCAGTAACTCGTAGCGGCCGGTGTAGAGGTCGCCCACTTGGGTGCCGGTCGCGGGATCCCAGATCTCGCTTCCGAAGGCTAGGCGGGGAGTGCCGTCCGGGGCTGCGAAAACGGCCACCACCGTCAACTGGGCGAGGTGAACGCTCATGGGCTCGCCCACCTGGGTGCCGGTGGCGGGATTCCAGATCCGCACTGTCCTGTCGCCGCCTGCGGTGGCGAGGCGGGGGGTGGCGTCGGTGGCGGTGAAGGCTGCCACCGCGTTCACCCAGTCGGTGTGGCCGGTGAGGGGCTCGCCTACCTGGGTGCCGGTGGTGGGATCCCAGATCCGCAGCGTCTCATCCGCGCTCGCGGTGACAAGGCGGGGGGTGCCGTCGGGCGCGCTGAATACCGCTATCGCGTTAACCCAGCCGGTGTGGCCGGTGAGCTGGAGGATGAGCTGGCGTTTGCGGACCTGTCCTGCGATCAGGTCAGGGAGCCGTATTCCGTGGCATTGGTGTTGTGGTTCGGCCGGTGGTGGGGTGCCTTGGAGGTAGGTGGTGCCGAGTCTGCGCCACCATCGGCGCCAGGTGACGGCGGTGGCGGTCGGTTGGTCGCGTATGGCATCGCGGGCGTGATGTTGGAGGAGGGCGGTTCCTGATATGGCGGGCGGTAGGCCTTGTGCGGTGAGGCCCTGTCCGAAGACGGCGGTAGTCAGGCTGGTGAGGTCGAGGGCGTCCAGGACTTGGGGATTGCCACCCAGGGTATGGAGGGCCTCGGAGGTGTGGCCGAGGCGCGCGTGGGCGGCGAGGTTGTGGCGGGTGTAGGGGCTGACAGTCAATGGGGTGGTGCCGGTCGTGTTCCTGTCGCGGGCGCTCGGTTGCTGCGGGGCCGAGGTCGCATGGTGGATCAGGGCTGTGGTGATGTCGGCGTGGGCCTCGGCGGTGCCGGGGGCGGTGGTGAAGTGTTGGGTGAAGGTGCGGTGGGCGAGGCGGTAGACGCTCTGCCCGTGCTCTTGGTCGAGGGCGAGGTAGGGGGCTGCGTCCTGGAGCAGTTCCTGGATGGTCCTCCGTGTCCGGGTGAGTGGGTCGCGGGCGAGGCCACTGGCGACGCGGGCCCAGATGCCGTCCTGGTCGGGCAGGCCTCGGCCCTGGGCCAGGCCGAGGGCTTGCATGAGGGGCGTGTAGTCGGGGTTCATGCGGTGCAGGCGCTCGAGGGCACGGGTGAACAGGTGGCGGTGGGTTCGGCCGATGAGCGGGGCGGGGTCGGTGATCAGGTTGGGGTCGTTGAGGAGTTCGTGGGCGGCGAGGCGCGCGTACAGGAACTGCTGTGGATGGCCGTCGCCTTGCGGGTGATCGGTGATCAAGCGGTTGACGGCGGCGGCGATGTCGGTGTCATCGGCGTGCAGGGCGCCGCGGCTCTTGGCGGCGGTGAGTTTGGCCCACAGGTAGCCGGCGAGGGCTTCGGAGTCACGGTCGACCTCGATGACGACCATTTCTTCAGCTGATCTGTCCTCGGCGGAACGTGCACGGGGTTGAAGGGCGTCGAGCATGTCGCTGTCGTCGGGTGTGGGTTGGTCGGGGCCTTCGTGGGTGGAGCGGCGGGTACCGATGATCATGCGGACTTGAGGGAGGGAGGCGAGGGGGCGCAGGAGGGTGTCGGCGATGGTCAGGGGCTGCTCGGCTTCGTCGAGGGCGTCGAACAGCAGTGTCAGTGGGAGGTGGCGCTCTCGTAGCTCGTCGAGGAGACGCTCGGCCAAGGCAGCGGTCGGCTGACCTTGCGCGGCATCGCCAGCGAGTTCGGGCAGGGCGGCGGCGTCGGCGACGAGCCGGATCGTCTGGTGGAGGGTGAGGCCGGCGAGGTGGGAGGTGAGGTCGAACGGGTCGTCCGGGCAGGGTGTCCCGGGTGAAAGCGCGGTGAGGTGGCCGCGGCGGAGAAGAATGTCGCGCATTTCACTGCGCGTGCGCAGGAGGATGTGGCCGAGGAGGGCTGATTTGCCGGCTCCGGCGGGGCCGGTGACCACGAGGGTGCCGCTTGTGGCGGTGGTGAGCCAGCGCAGGATGCGGTCGCGTTGGAGGGCTCGGCCGTGGAAATACCAGGCGAGTTCGCCGAACTCCGCGCCGGAGGCCTTGGGCACGAAGTGGCGTTGTTCGTCGGGCGGGAGTCGGTCGAGGGCGGCCTGAATTTCGTCGAGTTGATCGAGGGGGGCGGAAACGGCGGCGGCGATGTCATCGCCGACTCTGACCAGTTGGTCGTCAAGGTCGTCCGCCCTGATGTCGCTGTAGCCGCGCAGGTCTCGTGCGAGTTCCTGGCCGAGTTCGACGAGCCCGATGGCTTTCCTGCCTCGGAAAGAGACGGTCAGGGCCCGCTGCAGGGCGTGGGTGAAGGCGCCGAGTTCGGCGTGGCCGCGGGCGGCGGTGGACAGCAGCAGGTACCTTCGTGCGTCGCGGTGGCGGTGCCTCAGCGCCAGGTGAACGTCGTGGGCGAACTCTTGGGAGAAGCAGGCGTCGAGGACGACGATCGCCCAACTGTCCGCGCTGTCGGGGTGGAGCAGGCGGCTGCTGATGGCGTGGGCGAGTTCTTCGGGGAGGATGCCGTCGTCGATGGGGGCGGCGGTGCGGTGGTGGGCGAGGTGTCCGGCGCTGCCGTGGCCGACCCAGTACAACACCGAGTTGCCGATTCGACCGGCGGCGGGGCGCCTCCAGGCGCCGAGCCGGTCCTCGACCGCCTGGCGGTCGCGCTCGTGCCCGGGGACCGTCCACCGGCGCACCTGAGGGTCGAACGGGGCAAGGAGGCCGGAGATCGCTGTGACGTGCGAATCCGTTTGCAGATTGGGAAGGTCCGGGTCGCGGTAGGTGGTGAAGTTGACCGGGAAGAACTCGATTCCTCTTGCGTCATCCGGGCTGGGGTCCGCTGGCGTGTCCACAGGGTGGAGGGCTTCGGGTTCGGTCATGGGCGCGTTACCGGTTCCTGGTGTCGGAGGGCTGACGAGGTCGCGCTGGGGGATCGGTGGATGCGTGACCGTTCCCAAGGTGACCGGGTACAGGTCCGGCACGTCCGCGGTGAAGCGGGCCGTCCGTTCGCTCTGGGTCCCGGGCGAGGCGGTCGCCCGGGCGGCCGGTGATGACCGAGCGCGCGTCAGCTTCGCCGCAGCGGGGGTGGTGAGGCCGGTGACGACGGGGGGCAGGGGGTGCCGAGCATTGCGCTGATGTGGAATGTCGACCGAGCGGGCCGCAAGCTCTATCGTGGGTGGGGGCCTTGCGGTGGACATGGGTGCAGAGCGCGTTCGCCGGTTTCGCGCCAGATGGATGACGCAAGTGTCTTGTGAGAGCCCCGCCCGTGAGACCCGGCAGCACCGAGCACGCGTCCTGCGTCCGTTCTTCGAACGCCGACGGCGGTTTCCGAACGGGACGCTGCCCCCTGATCCGTGATCCTCCGATCCACATGCCTTCGACGATAGAGGACACCACCCGCCCGGGCACGGGCTTCACCAAACAAGCGATCGGTATTGTCAACAACACCGAGATGTGGACCAATGGCTGTCGTACGCCTGGGCTGGGATTGCTTCATCCGCAGTCGTCCCCCTGTTGCCGGCCTTTGTTTGCAGTCCAGCCGTGCCAGGCAGCCGAGTCGAGGGTGCGGCGAACGACTTGCTCGGCCTTGTGCCGCCCTGCCCGGTGACGTCTCAGGCAGCCTCCGAACCGTCACCACCCGGCTGCTGGACCACCTCGCCTGAGCCCCGGACGCGACCTCATCCAGACGGCGACCCGCCATACAGGGAGCGAACTCGCATATACCCGAGGTGACAGGGCGCGCACGCGATAGCAGGCACTGTGTTTTCGATCATGCCTTGTCTTTGGGTATGGCAGAAACCTCGATTGCGAGGAAGCCTGAACCGGTGCCTGCGATGAGCAGCCCCCGATGCTCCATCAGCACGCGGATTCGGTCCGCCAAGGACAACGTGCGCGCCGTCCTGTCGCGTGGATTCCAGATACGCACCGTCTGGTCACTGCTGGCGGTGGCCAGTCGGGCCGTGCCGTCGGATGCGGTGAGGACCGCCACCGCGTTCACCGGACCGGTGTGGCCCATGAGGGGCCTATCTTCTTGGGTTCGGGTGATGGGATTCCAGATCCGCACCGCTGCGTCCTCCCCGGTGGTGACAAGACGGTGGCCGCCGCGGGAACCGGTGAACACCGCCGCCGCGTACACTGCGCCTTTGTGCCCGATGAGGGGCTTGCCTTCTTGGGTGCAGGTGGTGGGATTCCAGATCCGCACCGTTTCGTCGTTCCCGGTGGTGGCGAGACGAGGGGTGCCGTCGGATGCGGTGAACACCGTCACCGCGTACACCTCACCGTGGTGGCCGATGAGCGGAAGGCCTTCCTGGGTGAGCGTGGCGGGGTTCCAGATCCGCACCGTCTCGTCGCTGCTGCCGGTGGCGAGGCGGGGGCTGCCGTCGGATGCAGTGAACACTACCAACGCGTTCACCGGACGGGTGTGGCCTATGAGGGGGCTACCTTCTTGGGCGCGGGTGAGGGGATTCCAGATTCGGACCGATTCGTCCTCCCCAGTAATGGCCAGACGGGGGGTGCCATCGGATGCAGCGAACACCGCCAACGCCTTCACCGCACCCATGTAGCCGATGAGCGGCAGACCTTGCCGGCTTGCGATGGTTGGGTTCCAGATCCGCACGATCCCGTCGTCCCCGGCGATGGCGAGGCGGGGACTGCCATCGAGCGCGTCAAAGACCGCCGCTGCCTGCACCCCCTGGTGGTCGCCGGTGAGCGGCAGGCCCTCCTGGGTGCGGGTGGTGGGGTTCCAGATTCGCACCGTCTGGTCAAAGCCGGCGGTGGCGAGGCGGGGGGTGCCGTCAGATGCGGCGAACACCGCCACCGCGGTTGCCGCACCCGTGTGGCCGGTGAGCGGCAGACCTTCCTGGGTGCGGGTGATGGGGTTCCAGATCCGCACCGTCCTGTCGTTGCTGGCGGTGACGAGGCGGGGGGTGCCGTCAGATGCGCCGAACGCCGCCATCCCGTATAGCGAGCCGGTGTGACCTACCAAGGGCGAGCCCTCTTGTGAGCGGGTGGTGAGGTTCCAGATCTGCACCCTCTGATCCAAGCCGGCAGTGGCGAGGAGGGGATTGCCGTCGGATCCTCTGAACACCGCGACCGCATTCACCTCGCCGATACGGCCTGCGAGTAGCTCACCTTCGTGCATTCCGGTAGTGGGGTTCCAGATCCGCACTGCTTCGTCGTTCCCGCTGGTTGCGAGGCGGGGGGTGCCATCGGATGCGGTGAACACCGCCACCGCATATACCGCACCGACGTGGCCTATGAGAGGCGGGCCTTCCTCCGTGCGCGTGGTGGGGTTCCAGATCCGCACCGTCTTGTCGCTGCTGACGGTCGCGAGGCGGGGGGTGCCGTCGGATGCAGTGAAGACCGCCACCGCGTTCACTGTGCCGGTGTGGCCGGTGAGAGGCGGGCCTTCTTGGGTTCTGGTGGTGGGGTTCCAGATCCGCACTGTTTTGTCGTTCCCGCTGGTTGCGAGGCGGGGGGTGCCATCGGATGCGGTGAAGACCGCCACCGCGTTCACTGTGCCTGTGTGGCCGGTGAGAGGCAGGCCTTCCTGGGTTCCGGTGGTGGGGTTCCAGATCCGCACCGTCCGGTCGCCGCTGGCGGTGGCGAGGCGAGGGGTCCCGTCGGGTGCCCCGAAAACCGCCACGGCGTTCACCCATTCTGTGTGGCCGCTGAGTTGGAGGTGGAGTTGTCGGCGTCGGACAGCGCCGAGGGTCAGGGCGGGAGGCCACGTCTCAGGGCTCTGAGTGTGGTGCTCGATGGGGGGTGGGGTGCCTTGGATGTAGGCGGTGCCGAGTCGGCGCCACCAGCGTCGCCAGGCGAGCTTCTCGTCGTTCGACCGGTCAAGTGCCAGCTCGTGGACATGGTTTTGGAAGAGGACGGTTCCGGCGACGGCGGGTGGAATCTCGTTCGGGGGCAGATCGTGGTGGAGAGCGGTGGCGGTGATACCGGAGAGGTCGAGGGTGTCGAGGACGTCGGGGTGGCCGGCGAGTTCCTGAAGGGCTCCGGCGGTGTGGCCCAGGCGGGCGTGGGTGATGAGGTGATGGCGGGTGTAGGGGCTCACGCCCTTGTCTTGTGGTGCGCCGCTCTTCGGCTCCCCTGCCTGGAGGGTTCGTCGGGCTTGACGGGCCAGTGCTTTGGTGATGGCTACGTGGGCGGCGGGGGTGTCGAGGGCGGTGGTGAAGTGTTCGGTGTAGGTGCGGTGGGCAAGGCGGTAGACGCTCTGGCCGTGTTCTTGGTCGAGGGAGAGGTAGGGCGCGGCGTCGCGGACCAGGCGGGGGATGCTGCCACCGATGCTGCCCAAAAGGTCGGGGGTGAGGGCGTCGGCGGTGTGGGTCCAGATGCCGTCCTGGTCGGGCAGGCCGCGTCCCTGGGCGAGTCCGAGAGCACGCAGGAGGGGGGTGTAGCGGGGGTCGATCCGGTGCAGGCGCTGCAGGGCGTGGGAGAAGAGCTCACGGTGGGTACGGCCGACTAGAGGTGTGGGGTCGGTCAGCAGGGTGGGGTCGTTGAGGAGTTCGTGGGCGGCGAGGCGGACGTAAAGGAAGTGCTGCGACTCGGCGCTCTCCCGTGGGTGGTCGGCGAGGAGTCGGCGGACGGCGGACTCGATGGTCGCCTCGTCGACATGCAGGGTGCCGCGCCGCCGGGCGACATGGAGTTTGGCTCTCAGATAGCCGGCGAGTGCGTCCTGGTTCCGGGACACTTCGACGTAGCCTAGATCCGTTCCGCCGGATGGGGGGCGTAGGGCGTCGAGAATGTCGGATCCGTTGGGGGTGGGCCGGTCGGGGCCCTCCCGGGTGGAGCGACGGGTCCCGACGACCATGCGGACGCGGGGGTGAGCGGCGAGGTGGCGCAGGAGGGTGTCGGCGAGGGCGAGGGGTTGCTCTGCCTCGTCGAGGGCATCGAATAGCAGGGTCAGTGGTGCGCGCCGGTCGTGGAGTCGTGCGAGGAGCCGGGCGGCGAGGTCGGCGGCGGGGTTGCCGTCGGCTGCTTCCCGGGCGAGGTCGGTCAGGCCAGCCGTCTGGGCGACGAGCTGGACAGCACGTGTGAGGGTGAGGCCCGCCAGGTGCACGGTGAGATCGAAGGGGTGATCGGGGCAGGGGACGTCGGGTGGCAGGGGCTGCAGGTGGCCATGGCGGATGAGGATTTCGCGCAGCTGGGTGCTGGTGTGGTGGAGGACGTGGCCCAGAAGGGCTGATTTCCCGGAGCCGGCGGGGCCGGTTACCACGAGAGCGCCTCTGGTGGCTGTGGTCAGCCAGCGGAGGATCTCATCACGTTCATTGGTGCGACCATGGAAGTACCATGCGAGTTCGCCGAGTTCGGCACCTGAGGCTTTGGGGAGGAAGTGACGCTGTTCGTCGACAGGCAGCTGCTCGATGACGGCCTGGAGCTCGGCGATCTGGTCCAGGGGCGCGGAGACGGCGGAGGCGGCATCGGGGAGTGTGCGGATCAGATGGTCCCGGTGGTTGTCCACGGAGTCGCCGCGGTAGCCGCGCAGGTCGCGGGCCAACTGGCTGCCGAGTTCGGCGAGGCCAATGGTCTGCTGCCCAAGGAAGGTGATGGTCAGGGCGTGTTCCAGAGCGCGAGTGAAGTCGCCGAGTTCGGCGTGGCCCTCCGCGGCGGTGGACAGCAGCAGAAACCGGTCGGCGCCACCGAACTCGGTGATCAAGGTGGTGTGCACCTTGCGGGCGAAGCCCTTGGAGAAGCAGGCGTCCAGAATGATGATGGCCCAGCCCTCCTCCGCGTCGGGGTGCAGTCGGCGTCGGCCGATGGCGCGGGCGACTTCCTCGGGGTGGACGCCGTCGTCGATGGGGGCCTGGGTGCGGTGGTGGGCGAGGTGTTCGGCACTGCCGTGACCGAGCCAGTAGAGCACCGTATTGCCGGGGTGGGAGTCAGCCAGTCGCCTCCACTCGCCGAGCCGGTCCTCGACCGCCTGCCGGTCCCGATCCTTCTCGCTGACCGTCCACGGATTGACGTGCAGTCCGTAGGGGGCGAGTAGGTCGGCGATCGCCCGCACATGCGTCTCGGTGCCCAGATCGGGCAGAAGGTCGTGCTCGTAGGCGGTGAAGTTGATCGGGAACAGCTCAACGCCACCCGCAGCAACGTACCCGGGCTCCATGTGGCCGGCGCCGGCGGGAACCTGATGGGGCAGATCGCCAGGGTCGAGGACGGTCATGGGATTGATGGCCGATGTCAGGCCGGAGGCACACCGGCTCGGACTAGCCGGCTCGCAAGCGTGTGACGGGCAAAGTCCAGGGTGATCCGGTCCGGGTCCGGCCTGTCGGCGGTGAACCGGACCGACAGAGCCCCGTGCATCCGATCCACATCGCGGCGCAGGGCATGCCCCGGGTGACCGGCGGTCGCCGAGTGCATGCTCCGGGTGTCGAGGGCCGTAGCGGTGAGAGTGGGCAGCTGTCCGAGGGTGTTGTCGAGGTGAGGAGTGCCAACACCCGTCCCGTTACCGGTGGACTCGTCTTGAGTGCGCATTTCGAGCAGCGGCGACCACCCCGAGACCCTAACGCCGAACATCGCCCCTTCAACCCCCACCGTCTCCATGAAGAACGACGATAGAGGAGGACACCGGCTCGGGGACGGGTTTGACCGAAGAAGGGCCCGGCCATAAGAGGTCCCAACAGAAGCTGTTGATCATGTGACTTTCGGTTCGGATGGTCGTTGGTCTGGCCGTGGGGAAACGTCAGTCGAGGCCGTGGATCGTGTCGGATGAACTGTGGTTGCTGATCGAGCCGTTGCTGCCCGATCCGGCGCCGAAGCAGGTGGAGGGCAGGCCGAGGGTGCCGGACCGGCAAGCCCTGTGCGGGATCCTGTTCGTCCTGCACACCGGGATCCAGTGGGAGTACCTGCCGCAGGAGCTGGGCTTCGGTTCCGGGATGACCTGCTGGCGGCGTCTGGCCGCGTGGAACGAGGCCGGTGTCTGGGACCGGCTGCACCTGGTGCTGCTGAAGAGGCTGCGGGTCGCGAAGAAACTGGACTGGTCGCGGGCGGTGATCGACTCCAGTTATGTCAGGGCCGCCCGACGAGGCCCAAAAGCGGACCCAGCCCGGTCGACCGAGGAAGGCCGGGTAGCAAGCACCACGTCCTCGTCGACGGGCAGGGCATTCCGCTCGCTGTGTCCCTGACCGGCGGAAACCGCAACGACGTCACCCAGCTGTTGCCCCTGCTCGCGAAGGTCCCGTCCGTTGCCAGCCTGGTCGGACGGCCGCGGCGACGACCTGACGTGGTGCTGGCAGACCGGGGCTACGACCATGACAAGTACCGCCGCCTCGTCTGGGCCCAGGGCGTCAAGCCGTTGATCGCCCGCCGTGGCGTTCCGCACGGCTCCGGACTCCGCGTTCAGCGCTGGGTCGTCGAGCGCACGATCGCCTGGCTGCACGGCTTCCGGCGCCTACGCGTCCGCTGGGAACGACGCGACGACATCCACGAAGCCTCGGCCTCGCCACCTGCCTCATCACCCACCGACACGTCCAACGCCTTTGTTAGGACCTCTAAATCGCGGACACCGTTGACCTGCGGAAATGCCACGGAGGGCTGATATGGGGGCGGTCCGTGCTCAGGAAGGCGACGGCTGAGGCGCCGCTGGTCAGGGCGTCGGGGAGGCCTCCGTGAGTGACATCCAGTCTCGGACCGTCTCCTGGTGCGAACCGTTCACCGTGCTCGCGGCCACTGCCTCGGCTTGCTCGATTGAGCATGGCGCTCCTGCGCGGGTGAGTAGGATTAGTGGCCACCCGGGTCCGGTGCCGACTGGCTCGCCATCGAAGGGCGTCCACTCCCAGGGGCCGTCGAACCGCCATGCCCGGCCCGTGGCGTCGGCGACCTCGTCGCGCAGGTCGAGGTGGGCGTACGGCCGCATCAACAGTTCAAAGCCGAAAGGGACTCCGTCGTCGGGATGAATTGTGTATCCCGAGCCGTCGAGATGGCTCCCGTCCGGAAACTCGCGGTAGGACACGCCGCGGCGCAGCACCGCCACCGTCTGTCGCGGGCGGGGCAACCAGCCCGTCTCAAGGGGCGGGTCATGGTGGTCGACGGCCGTCACGTGGACCAAGGTCGGTGGCACTCCAACCCGACAGATGTCTCCTGCCTTCAGATGTTGGGGCGGCGGTTCGGTACGGAACAGTTCCGCCTGCACGTCAGGCGCGGCGCACTCGCCGGCGTCCACGCCCAGGGCAACGACACCGTTCCAGTGGAGGAAGTCGCTGTCGCTGTCGATTTCCCACCAGGGCCAGCGCACGGACACATAGTCCCAGGTCACGCCCTGCTCGACTCTGGCCAGCGTGAAGGGACAGGCGACCGACAACACGTCGCCGACCCGGAAGTCCCGCGCATCCGCATCCATCATCGAGCCAGGATAGAGGGGGCCTCTTCGCGTTCCGACGGGGCCTACCCACCGGGCTGACCGGGCGTGGGGCCAAGCGCGATGCGCCCCGGGGCCAACAAGAACGCTCAGGGGCTTCCCAATGGAGAAGTCAAACAGCTCGGGAGGCAGCTGCGGGTAGTGGAGTCGTTCCTCAGATGTCTTGACCATGGCCCCGCTGGGCGTCGGGCCTCACTCACAGTCAGGCGAGTGGGGATGAAAGGTGACCGCGTATTCTCCGGGGATGCCTCTCCACCAGTACGTCTACTTCGCTCTGTCCAGCCGAAGCATCACCGCGCAGGAGATAACTGATGCGCTGGGTATCGAGCCTGACGTGACACGAGTGCACAACCGGCGCGGCCTGCCCGTCGACCCGGCGAGACCGTTCAGTCAAAGCTGGAAGGTCGTGTGCAGGGAACCGGGCCTGTGCGTGGACGAACAGATCGCGCACGTCCTGGGCCGTCTCCGACCTCAGACCGACCGCATAGCCGAGCTCATGAAGCAGTACAACAGTGCACACGGCGAAGACGAGCCGTACCTGGAAGCCAGGCTGGAGGTGGTGCGCTATTTCAACGATGCCGAGCAGCAGGATGAGGCCGGGCGGCCGCAGGATAGGGACGAGCACAACCTCTTCGGCTGGGCGCTCGACCGCGAGGCAATCGCCTTTCTTGCCGCTACTGGCACGCTTCTGGACGTCGATGAGTACGACATGACCCCTTCACCGCCGTCAGCCTGAGCGCGATCTCAGCATTCGCGTCAGCACTTGACCTGCGCGGCTCTCACTCAACGACAGTGGACAGACCTCGATCTCTCACATCCATGACCGTGAGCCCCCCTGAGACAGCCCCGACCAGCAGGAACACGCCAAGGCCCACTGTCTCTCACACCACTGTCACCAAACCGAGAGATCGCATCACGGCCTCGATCCCCCGGAACGCGCTTGTGAACGGGCACGCCCGCGTCAGTCGGCCGTCCTCCCGATTGGCACCCGACGGCAGCAGCTTGGTCACCTCGTGACAGCCATGATCACCACCAAAGCACGGTGACAGCAGGGTCAATGCACTCGGCCCCGGCTGACTCCCACTCGCTGCCACGAGCGCACCCATTCACACCCGATGCACACCACCCGTCGGCCGCCAGTTCCGAATCCATGACGCCCATCACCCATCGAGGCCCTTGATGAACGCGCCCGACCCCCCAGGCTCCTACTGATGCCGATCTCGAATTTTCCCCACTGCGGCTCTTCGCCCCAGTTGGTTCACGGAGTGAACCAACTGGGGAAGGCAGGGAGCGAGCGCGGGCATGACTGGTTGCTCTTCGACGAGTGTCAGAGCTGTGGGGGATGATCGGGCCATGCTGCAAGCGAGAGACGAGCACGGTCGTCAGGTGAGGAATCCGGGGCCCACGGCCTTGAGCCGGATGGTGGCGAACCTCAGCCGGGGCAACGCCTTCGTGATCGTCGAGCGAGTCGACGATGAGGCGGCCGGCGATTGGTATGTGCAGGTGTGGCTGAGGGATGACAACACCTATCAGCTGGAGTTCCGTGACGGGACGGCGGCAGAGCACTACCAGACCCGGACGATCTCCCAGGAAAAGGTGATCGCCGCCCTGAGCGGCTGGGCCAAGGGGCGCCCGGGCTGGAAGGACGTCTTCATGTGGAACAACATCGGTGCCTCGTTCGAAAACGCCGACTGACCCTGCCGCCGCCTGGGGCCGACAGGGTCAGTGACGTGCGTTCGCTCAGCTGCGACGCATGGGGATGACGTCGGGACTTGCTGCGGGGATGGTGGGCCGCGCGGCCTCGGGGGTGGCGAGAAGCGCGACGATGGTGACGGGTTTGTCGCAGTGCGGGCAGTTGCGGGTAGCTGTGGGCGTCAGGGGTGTGGGTGCCGGCGACTGCCGCGTGACCACGTCGGTTTCCGCTGCGTTGATGGCTTCGTCGCGTTCACGGCGTCGCCGCCTGGCTGCTTCAGCTTTGCAGCGGGGGGTGCAGTAAGTGTGGCGGGTTGCCTGGGGGTTGACCTGGAATTGGGTCCAGCAGATGGGGCAAGCCCGGAGTTCAACCAGCACGTCCGGTCACCCCTTTGCGGAGGTTGTCGGAGTGGGACTGGTGCGAGCGGAGGCGGTAGGAGGGTCCGTCGATGCCGACTACGGCGGCTCGGTGAAGGAGCCGGTCGAGCATCGCGGCGGCGACGGTCGCATCGCCGAAGGCACCTGCCCAGTCGGCAATACCGACATTTGTCGTGAGGATCGTGCTCGACTTCAGATACCTCTGGTTGATCACCTGGAAGAGGGCCGAGGCGCCGTCGCCAGGCAGCGGGAGGTATCCGAGCTCGTCGATCACGAGCAGGCGGGGGCCAGCGAAGAACCGCATGATGCTCGACCAGCGGCCTTCGAGTGCGGCCTTGTGACACTTGGCGGCGAGTTCGGCGGCGGTGGTGAAGTAGACGCGGTGGCCGGCGTCGACCGCTGAGCGGGCGAGTGCGACGGCCAGCATCGTCTTGCCGACGCCGGGCGGGCCGACCAGCAGGACGTTGGAGGCGTTGTCGAGGAACCGCAGGGTGGCCAGGTCGCGGATGAGTTTCTCGTCGACGCCGGGCTGTGCGGCGAAGTCGAAGTCGTTGAGGGTCCATGGTTCTGGCAGGCAGGCGAACCTCAGTCGGGACGAGAGTTTGCGTGCTTCGGTCGCCTCGACTCCGATCTCGAGGAGTTTCTCCAAGGCGGTGGTGAGGGTCATCCGCTCGGCGCGGGCCTGGTCCAGGACGCGGGGAAGGGCTTCGGCGGCGTCGTTGAGTTTCAGATAGGACAGGTGGCCTCGCAGCTGCTGGTAGCGGCGGGCCTCGCTCATCGGCATGGTGTCACTCGCTCTCACGCTCCTGGCCTTCGTGGGTGGGGGCCTGCCGTAGCCGGTCGGCGACGGCGGCGTAGTGAGACAGGTCGATGACGACCCGGTTCGCGACGTCCGATTCAGGTCGGCCGCGAAGCTTCTCGGCTTCCGCCTGGGCCGCGGCCGACGGGGGCCGGCGGACCTTGGTGCGGCAGGGAGCCTTGTCGGAGAACAAGGCGAGAACGGCTCGTTCGAGGGCGATGACGTGCCCGGCGTCCCGGATGGTCTGGCCGGCTCCGTCCGGTGCCCGGCGGTGGTGGGCGATGACCGCGCGGCCGGCGGTGACCACATGCAGGTCGTCCTCGCCGAGGCGGATCCGGACCGTCACGTGGGCGCCGGTCAGCCCGGGCGGGACGGAGTAGTGGTTGCCGGCGAAGGAGACCAGTCCTTGCGGGCTGACGACTCGGGTCTGCTCCAGCTCGGCGGGGAAGGGGCGGGTCGGCAGGTCCAGCAGCGGCTCGGATGCGGCGAGCGCTGCGACCGTGGTCAAGGCTCCGTCGAGCTTGCGCTTGCGGCTGTCCATCTGGACGGCCAGCTTGTCCACGCCATTCTGGCCTGCCTCGATGCTGATGCCGTCCGGGACGGTTCGCCACCAGCGCTGGGCCGCTGAGTGGTTGGCCTTCTCGACGACACCCTTGCGGTTGCCCCGCCGGGGCGGGCAGATGTCGATGCCGGCCCCGTAGTACTTTGCGACGGCGGCGAAGGTCGGAAGGATCCGTCCGGTCGGCGGGTGGCAAACGGTGGCCATCCGGTCGAACCGCCACCTCCGGGCGGTTCCGCCCAGCCGCCGCAGCACCGCGTCGATGGCCTGGACCAGGTGCGGGAAGGTCTCTGCCTCCGCGAGTACGGCCCGCCACCGGCCCGAGTGGGCCAGGGCGCCGACGAGGAGATGCGCGTTGGCGCCGACGCCCCACTCCGCGGGCGGGTCCGGGAGCTCGACCCAGTCGAACTGGATCTCCTCGCCCGGAGGATGCGCGATGATCGCCACGTCGCGGCCGCTTGACGCCCGGCAGGGTTCGCAGTGAGGTCGCGCTTTGTATCGCCGAAGGGCCCGGGTGAAGGTTGAGTAGCCGCCCGAATAGCCGAGGTCCACCACTTCGTCGAAGAGCGTCGAGGCCCACAAGTGGGGGTCGTCGCTGAGTCGTTGGCGGCAATACTCCAAGAAGGGCATGAACGCGTCCGGCGGTTGACGTCGGTATCCGGAGACTCGCTCGCCATTCAGATACGCGCGGATGGTCTTGCGGTCATGCCCCAGGTGCCGTGCGATCGCCGAGATCGACCAGCCCTGGCGACGCAGTGCGTGGGCATCCACGTCTTCCTCCCAGGTGAGCATCCAGGGCCCTTCAACAGCCCGAACTCCGTGCTCACGCAGGCTCTCCACGACACGCCGACACCAGTTCGACACGCCGGGAAGATCACGCAATGGGTGGGGAGATCACCTGAGCAGGTTTGGCCACCTGAAGAGCGACACCTGGGGAGATTCAAAGAGCGCCATCAGCCCCTCGCTGAATCGCGCATCGGCGATCAGTAACCTTTTGCGTAACTGTTCGCAGGTCATGCATAGGCAACGACGCCGCCACGGACCAGGAACCGGCCGCCGCCACGGCTCTGGCCTGCCGCGGCAGCATCAGGCTGGGCTCCCCGGATGACCAGTGCGAGTGGAAGCAAGGACGCCCGCCACCGAAGGCGGCTCTTGCACCACGTAGGCCACCGGCCGCTTCACAGCCATGGTCGACAGGCATCACTGCCGCCCGCCGCCGTCTGGTCCGGTGCCAGCAGGCCTGCGGCGGGCCCTGGGGCAACGACGGCGGCCAGGGAGCGGGGCAGCGCCTCGGGCCAGCCCAGCAGCCGCAGTCCGTGCACCGCGTCACCCGCACGACGCAGTTCGAGTCCGGCGCAGTCCGTCGGCTGCCAGCCGGTAGGCGATTCCATGCTCGCACCCTCTTCAGGCGTGGCACGTGTCGCGTGCTGAAGCGGGTCGCGGCGCGCCGCAGGCCACCCGGCTGGAGCAGCGAATTGTTCGATGCGTGGGCCGGGCGGGTGACTTTCAGCCAGGTGGCCTGTCCACTGCGGTGGCGGTGACGAATCCCGTATGAGCCGTCGGCCAACCTGACCGAGGCATCCATACCGGGAGAGATCATGCGAAACCGTACCGTGACCGCCGTATCCGCTGCCGTGCTCGCCGCTCTGTGCGCGGCGCCCGCCCTGGCCGCGTCCGACACCCCGCCGCAGACCCTGCCCGCCCACGACCACAAGGCGTTGCACGCGATCGGGCTGACCGGCGATCAGCGTCTGGTCGAGTTCGACGTGCACAAGCCGTTCAAGACCTGGTCGCTGGGCAAGGTCTCGGGTCTGTCCGGGGACACCAGGCTCGTCGGCATCGACTTCCGTGTCCAGAACGAAAAGCTGTACGGCGTCGGCGACAGGGGCGGCGTCTACACCCTGAACACCGACAATGCCACCGCGACGAAGGTGTCCCAGCTGACCGTCGGGCTGGCCGGGACCGCGTTCGGCGTGGACTTCAACCCGGCGGCCAACCGGCTGCGGGTCATCTCCGACACCGGCCAGAACCTGCGCCACAACATCGACGACCCGGCCGGCATGCTGACCACCACCGACGACGGCACCCTGACCAACCCCACCACGCCGCCCTCGACCGCGATGGGGGTGACTGGCGCTGCCTACACCAACAACGACCTGAACGCCGCCACCGCGACGACCCTGTTCGATCTTGACACGAACCTCGACCGGATCTCCTTGCAGTCCCCTGCCAACGCGGGCACCCTCGCACCCACCGGCAGCCTCGGGGTGAACGCCGATCTGGACGCCGGATTCGACATCTACTACAACCCTGCCGCGGGAACCAACCACGGCTTCGCCGCCATCGGCACCGGCGGTGCCTACCGCCTGTACTCGGTCGACGTGCTGACCGGCAAGGCCACCGACAAGGGCGCCTTCCCGAGCAAGTACCAGGTCACCGACCTGGCCCTGCCCATCAACCAGAAGTAGCCGCACCCTCTGCCGCCAGGCCCGCGCACCCCATCCCGACAGGGGAGCAATGCGCTGGGTCGGGTCTGCCAGGTGATCCACGCAAAGAGGCCGGTCATGTCGGTGGCCCTGCACCCTCAGGGGGAAGGGTGCAGGGCCACCACTCTTTGGGGGGCTTCCTGGTGCCGGTTACTTCGGCATCAGGACGGTGTCGACGATGTAGACGTTGGCGTTGGCGGTCTTGACGTTGCCGCAGACCACGTTGGAGGTGTCGTTGACCTTGTAGGCCTCGCCGGAGCCCTTCGTTGTGACCGTGCCCTTCTGCAGGGTTTCGAAGGAGCCGTTCTCGAGCTGCTTGGGGGTGAGCTTCTGGCCGACGACGTGGTAGGTGAGGATCTTGGTCAGGGTGGCCTTGTCGGCGAGGACCTTGTCGAGGTCGGCCTTCGGGATCTTCGCGAAGGCGTCGTTGGTCGGCGCGAAGACGGTGATGTCCTTGGCGTTGTTGAGGGTGTCGACGAGGCCGGCCTGCTTGACGGCCGCCACGAGGGTGGACAGGGCGGGGTTGTTGGAGGCTGCGGTGGCGACGGGGTCCTTGGCCATGCCGTCGAAGGAACCCGCGCCCTCCTTGGGTACACCGGCGCAGGCGGAGCCGAAGGGCTGGTCGCCGGTCATCGAATCGCCCGCTGGGGTGCTCTCGCCGGTCTTGGCCTGGTCGCCGGCGGCCGCGGTGGGGGCGGCCTTGGTGTCGCTGCCGGAGTCGGAGCACGCGGCCAGCGAGAAGGGCAGCAGGGCGGCTGCGGCGACGGCGATCGCGGTACGGCGGATCTTCATGCTGTTCATGATCGATTGCTCCTTGAAAATGTTTCTCTGAGGGTGTTGAGGTGGTTGGTCGTGCTGCCCGGGACGTGGCCTTGCGGCCGCGCCGGGTGGTCTAGGGGACGGTCACGAAGACGCTGTGCCAGCCGCTCGCTCCGTCGGGGATGGTCCGTGCGCGCTGCTCGGTCTGCACCGTTGCGGTGCCGTCGGTGGCGCGGACGGTGATGGTGTGGCCGCCGGGGGTGGCCTGCCAGGGGTAGGACCACTGGCGCCAGGTGTCGACGCCAGCCTGCGGGGCGAGGTCAGCGTCCTGCCAGGGACCGTCGTCGATACGGATCTCGACGCGGGTGATGCCGCGGCGCTGTGCCCAGGCGACCCCGGCGACCGTGATGGTGCCGGCGGCCGGGCGGCCGAAGGGCTTGGGGGTGTCGATGCGCGCCTGGGTCTTGATCGGCGCCTTGCGGGCCCACTTCCGCTTGACCCAGTACGGGTCGTAGGCGTCGAAGGTGGTGAGTTCGATGTCTGTGATCCACTTGCAGGCCGACACGTACCCGTAGAGGCCGGGGACGAGCATGCGGACGGGGAAGCCGTGGTCGAACGGCAGGGGTTCGCCGTTCATGCCGACCGCGAGCAGCGCGTCCCGGCCGTCCATCACATCCTCGACCGGCGAGCCGAGGGTCATCCCGTCCACCGACCGGGCCACCAGCTGATCCGCCGTGCCGCCCCGGGACGGGGGCCGGACGCCGGCCTCCTTGAGGAGGGCGGCGAGGGGCACGCCGAGCCAGCGGGCGTTGCCGATGTAGGGGCCGCCGACCTCGTTGGAGACACAGGTGAGGGTGATATCGCGTTCGATGAGGGGGCGGGCCAGAAGTTGATCGAGGGTGTAGGTGCGGGGGCGGGTGATCCCTTTGCCGTGGATGCGCAGGCGCCAGGTGCCGGCGTCGACCTTGGGGACGGTGAGGGCGGTGTCGACGCGGTAGAAGTCAGCGTTGGGGGTGGTGAAGGCTGTAATGCCGGGCACTTTCAACTGGACCCCGGCCGGGACTGCGGGGGCCGCGGAGGCAGGCGCCGGAAGGACCAGACCTTCACGGGAGGCGAGCGCGCCTTGGCCTTGGCGGCCGGTGAAGAACCGGCCGAGTACGCCGGCCGAGGTTGCCGCCACAGCGGTCACGCCGGCCGCGGTCAGGAATCCGCGCCTGCTCCACCCGCCCGCGCCGCCCCCGCCGTCCGCACCGGCCGGAGCCGGTCCGGGTACGGCTTTGGACGCGAGGACGTACAGCACGAGGGCTCCCGCGACCGCCCCGACGATCGAGGGCAGTGCGTCACCGATACCGGTGGAGTCGGGACGGCTGAAGGCCGCCACGGCGCCGACGATTCCGAACAGCAGCACGCCCGCGGCGCCGGCACGCCGGTGAGAGAGGGCGAGGACGCCCAAGCCGACGGCGATGACAGCGAGAATCGCCAGGATGCCCAGTTGCAGGACGATCTTGTCGTTCTCCCCGAACGTGCGGATCGCGAAGTCCTTCACCGCGGCAGGGGTCCGGTCGATCACCGCGCCCCCGACCACCGTCACGGGACCGGCCGCCGGCCGCACCAGCCCGGCGACCAGCTCGGCCACAGCCAAGGCCGTGAACGCGGCCAGAACTCCGGCCAGCGCGCCCCGGGCGGTGTAGGAGAGGGTGCTGCGGAAGCTGCTCACACTCGGCATTCGGCAGCCCCCGCCCGGCGGATTGGTCCCACCTCCGAAAGAGTGAACCGTCCGGCTGTGTTGCCTTCACAGCGCAGAGGCTGAGGCCGCGGGCTGCCCGGGGTCACCGGCGTCCGGTGCCGGACTGGTGTCGGGGCGGGGTCGGTCGCCGGGGAGACGGGCCGGCCACCAGGTGCGGTGGCCGAGGTCGAGGATGAGGGCGGGGACGAGGAAGAGGCGTACAAGGAGGGTGTCGATGAGAACGCCGATGGCGACGATGCAGCCGATCTGGGCGAGATAGAGCAGCGGCATCACGGTGAGGGCGGCGAAGGTGGCGGCCAGAATGATCCCAGCGGCGCTGATGACGCCGCTCGTGGTCTCCAGTCCCTTGTGTACCCCGGCTGTTGTGCCGTGGTGGAGGGCTTCGGCGCGGATGCGGTGGACGAGGAAGACGTTGTAGTCCACGCCGAGCGCGACGAGGAAGACGAAGGAGAACAGCACCACGGCCGGCTCGGTCACGCTGTTGCCGGTAACCAGGTGGAAGACGAGGGCGGCGGCCCCGAACGCGGTGAACAGGCTGATCCACGCGGCCGCGACGAAGAGCAACGGCAGCAGCAGGCAGCGCAGCAGAACGATCAGGACAGCCAAGACGACCGCCAGCACCAGCGGCATGATCAGGCGATGTCCGTCGACAGAGGCATGGTGCAGGTCGGTGATCTGTGCGCTCTGGCCGCCGACCAGCGCCCCGGTCCCGGCCAGCGAGGCACGCAGCCGGGTCACCGTGTCGCGGGCGCTGAGACTGTCCGGGGCGTCCGTCAGGGTTGCCAGAACCGTCGTCTTCCCCTCGGGCCGGGCGGGGACCGCGGTGGTGGCCGCCACGCCGGGCGTCGCGGCAGCCCGGTCGCGCACCTCGGACGCATGTGCGGCGGGCACGACGATGATCAGGGGGCTGGCGGTGCCGGCGGGGAAGTGGCGGGCGAGGACCTGGTGCCCGGCGACGGAAGGCGAACCGGCCGGCAGGGCCTGGTGCAGAGGCACACCTGTCTGCCCCAGAAGCGGGGCGCAGGCCGCTCCCACGGCGAGTAGCAGCAGACAGCCGGCCCATACCCGGCGCGGCCGGTGCTCGATGGCACGGGCAGCCTTCGGCCACGGGCCGCCCCGAGTCTTCGTTGCTGCGTCCGGTCGCAGTGCCCGCCGTCCGCAGAGCACGAGGACGGCGGGGAGGAAGGTCAGGGATACGACGGCGCAGCACGCCATGGCGATCACGACGGCCGGTCCCAGTGCCTGCTCGGTGGGCAGGTCACTGAAGGTGAGGGTCATCATGGCGCAGGCGATGGTCGCGGCGCTGGCCAGGACCGGTGGTGCGGTGGCCCGGCACGCCGCGGCCATCGCCCGGGCGGCATCGGGCTGTTCGGCGAGTTCTTCGCGGTGGCGGGCCGCCAGCAGGAGGGCGTAGTCGGTGCTCGCACCGATCACCAGGACGAACACGATCCCCTGGGTCTGGCCGTCAAGCGGCAACCATCCCGACCGCGCCAGCGCGTACAGGGCGGCGCAGGATACGGCGAGCGCCAGCAGGGAGCCCGCGATCACCAGCAGCGGCATCAGGACGCTTCGGTAGACGGCCAGCAGGATCAGCAGGACGCCGGCGAGGGTGACGGCCAGCAGGGTGCCGTCGATCTCCGCGAACGCCCCGTCGAGATCGGCCTGCGCCGCTGCCGGGCCCGCCAGGTCGACGGTCGTTCCGCCGACCGCGGCGGCCGTCTGTCGGATGTCCTTGAGGTGGGCGGGCAGGTCGGCCGGTCCTGCGGCGATCACGGCGGTGAGAGCCCGGGCATCCGGGGCGAGGACCGGCACGGCACCGGGTCCGGCCATACGGGCGGTGACCTGACGGGCCGCCTCCCGCTGACCCGGGGTGATCTGCCCGCCGTCCTGGCCGGGGGTCCAGATCACCGCGACGGGCAGCGGCTCGTCCACTCCAGCCGGGTTGAGCAGCCGGGCAACCCGGGCGGACTCGGCCCCGGCCGGCAGATGCACATCCTGCCCAACCTGCGCCACCTCGCCGAGACGGACGGTGTAGGGGACGGCGGCGACGGCAAGGGCCAGCCACAGCAGGAGCACCACGAGGAGCCCTGTTCGATGCGACTTCCACACCACGTGGGGCGCCTTCCGATCGTGGCGGCGGACGCCGCCCAGCGGCCCGGCGGCAGCCTGCGGCACCTTCCGGGATGGATGTACAGCGGCGATTCGACGCCAGAGCGCAGCCAGGATGGGATTCGTGCACTGATGTCACCTGATCGGTTAAAACTTGCGGTTTGAGTGCCATGCGCAATCCGTGTGGCGTTTCGCCTCGAATCCTTCGCGTGAGGCTCCTGTTGGGGCCCGCAGCACACCGAGTTCCACGATCGACTGGAGCAAAGGAGGTGAGTGCGATGACCGCATCCCTGACCGTGCGCAGGCTGGTGGCCTCCGCGGCGTCAGCCGGACTGCTGGCCGGCGCGTCCGTGCTGGGCGTCTCCGCCCCGGCGAGCGCCACGCCGGCACCGTCCGCAGCGGCCTCGACGGTCACCGGCGACCGGGACCACCGGCACGACCGGTGGGACCGTCATGACCGGTGCAGCTGGGTGAAGGGGCACTGGGCCAAGAAGTGGGTCAAGGGCCACGCCGCATGGAAGTGGCACCAGGGCACCTGGCACCACGGCTACCGGGACCAGCACGGGAAGTGGCACGACGGATGGTCTGGCAAGGGCTACTGGAAGCAGCACTGGGTGCCTGGCCACTACGTCAGCCACTGGGTGCCCAGCCACTGGAACTGCCACGACAAGTGGTAGACCCGGCAGGGCCGTCGTGGGGTTCCGGACTCACCGGAGCCCCACTCCCCTCCCCTCCGCCCCGGTCTCCGGTCACGGGGTCCCTCAACCGTGAGGAATGATCATGGACACCGCTATCGCGTCCTGCGGGTGTCCGGCCACGCTGCACATCCAGCTCCCCCCGGGTGCGCAGGCTGCCCGGCAGGCCCGAGAGGCGACGGCCCGCATGCTGAACCTGGAGCCGGCTGTCTGCCCGTGTGCTGTCGCCGAGGACCTTGTGCTCATCGTCTCCGAACTGGTGACCAATGCGGTCCTGCATGCGAAGGGCCCCTATGCGCTCACGGTCGGCATGGAAGCGGGTCGGGCGGGTATCGCGGTCAGTGACGGCTCCTGCGACCTGTCCGGACACCAATCAGGCGGCGGCACGCAGCGGATCGCGCCGGGCGGCCGCGGGCTGAAGATCGTCCGGGCGCTCGGCGCCGACGTCTTCGTCAGCCGCTCGGGCATCGGCAAGCAGGTCATCGCGGTCCTCACCTGGTAGCCCGCGCAGAAGCAGGCAGGGTGCTGCGGGTGGCTGTGCCGACAGCCACCCGCAGCCGACCCGCACCGGTACGGATTCGCACGCAACGCATCCCCGAATGCGCCGTGCGCCCCGTGCCAGGTCAGGTCACCGGTCCGCGCCTCCCCGTCTTGACGGCGCCGGACCGGGGCTCTTTCCGCGGGGCGGAGGTCAGGTGTTGATGCAGGTGTTGCCGAAGGACGGGTTCAGCAGTCCGATGATGCTGACGCTGTTGCCGCAGGCGTTGACCGGGATGTGGATGGGCACCTGGATCAGGTTGCCCGAGCCCACGCCCGGCGAGTAGGCGGCCACACCCTGCGCTCCCGCGTCGGCGGCGGCTATCGACGCCCCTCCCACGACTACCGCGCCGGCCGCCAGCACCAAGGCCAGACCTCGCCGTACACCAACCATGTTCTTCTGCCTCCCGTGAGGATGTACGGCCGCACGGGGTTCCGCGCGGCCGGTGAGAAGGCCCTGTGAACGCCTTCGGGCTCCCCTCACATCCCGGTGTTCGCGACCGTTCGCCCACCGGCTTGGACCGAGCCCCCTACTTCCCCCGGACGGGTTAACCGGCGGTGGTTCGGGTGACGAAGAGCCCTCCCATCCGCGGGCCCGTCCGCTACGAAGAACCAGCAGACACACGCACAGGTTTCCAAGGCCGGACCGTCCCCGGGGGGCGGTCCGGCCCCGTACCAGCGACGACACAAGGACCGGCATGCGATGGATGCCCCGCCCTCCCACGGCCGACCCCGGCCGCTGCTTCGCCTGCTCACCACAGGCGGTGCGGCACAGGTGAACGAACCGATCCCGTTCGGCGCCGGCCGCCCGGCCGATACCGGCCGCAACGATCTCACCGACGTCATGCAAAAGGTCGCCCACGGCGACAAACAGGCCTTCTCCTCGCTCTACGACGCCCTCGCACCCCTGGTCTTCGGCATCGTGCTCAAGGTCGTACGCGACCGCGCGCAGTCCGAAGAAGTCGCCCAGGAAGTCATGATCGACCTGTGGCGACAGGCCGCCCGCTACCGGCCCGAAGCCGGCAGTGTCAGGACGTGGGCGGCGACGATCGCCCACCGGCGGGCCGTGGACCGGGTGCGCTCCGCCCAGGCGGCGGCCGACCGCGAGCAGGCGCAGGCTGCCCGCGAGCACACCACGGCCTTCGACGAGGTCTCCGAACAGGTCGAGACCCGCCTGGAAGCCGAGCAGGTACGGCGCTGCATGCGCGGCCTGACCGAACTCCAGCGCCAGGCCGTCACTCTGGCCTACTACCGGGGACTGACCTACCGTGAAGTCGCCGAAGCCCTGCGCACTCCTCTTCCCACCATCAAGACACGCATGCGCGACGGGCTCATCCGGCTCCGCGACTGCATGGGGGTGACCACGTGAAACACCACGCCACCGACGCTCACACCCTCGCCGCCGCCTACGCGCTGGGCGCGCTCGAGGACGGCGAACGCCAGGCCTTCGACTCCCACCTTCAGACCTGTGAGGCCTGCCGGCAGGAAGCCGCCGAGTTCGAGGCGACCGCCGCACGCCTGGCCGCAGCCGCTTCCCAGCCACCGCCGGCCGCCGTCAAGGCGCAGGTCCTGGCCGCCATCGACGGGGTACGCCAGCTCCCGCCGCGCGTGCCCGCACCCGCCGCGGCTCCCGCTGCCGACGGCATGGTTCGCCGGCGGGCCGTGCCGCTGGCGCTGGCGCTGGCCGCCAGCGTGGCAGCGGCCGCCCTCGGCGGCATCGCCGTATGGCAGGCGCAGCACGGGCAGGAGCTTGAGCAGCAGGCCCGACAGGCCCGGCAGGAACTCGACGCGGTCGGGGCCGTCTTGGCCGCCCCCGATGCCCGCACCGTCCACGGCAAAGCCACCAACGGTGCGCTGACCACCGTGGTCGCCTCCGACCGGCAGAACAGGGCCGTCTTCTCCGCCGCGAACCTGCCCGCGCCCGGGGCGGGCAAGACCTACCAGCTGTGGCTCGACCACGACGGCACCATGCGCCCGGCCGGACTCCTCGACCACGACGGCACCGTCATCCTCACCGGCAACCCCGCCGACGCAGGCGCCGTCGGCCTCACCCTCGAACCCGCCGGAGGCTCCCCCCAGCCCACCACCGACCCCCTCCTCCTGATGACCCTCCCCGCCTGATCCGGGGCGCGCACCGCAACCGCAGGCGGGGTGCCCGCACCGACGTACCGATTCGAGGTCCACCATGACCCACACCCCGAAGATCGGCGATACCGTCGGCGACTTCCGCCTGCCCGGCGGGCACCTGGACGGCGACACCTTCCACCGCCGCGACTACACCCTGTGCGAACAACGCGGCACGCCCCTCGTCCTCGCCTTCTACCCCGGCGACGACACACCCGTGTGCACCGCACAGCTGTGCTCCTACTCCGACGGCCTGAACCACCTCCAGTCGGCCGGAGCCGTGGTGTGGGGGATCAGCCCCCAGGGCATCGACCGCCACGAACAGTTCGCACGCAGCCGGAGCCTGCGCATGCCGCTGCTATCCGACCAGGGCCGCACGGTGGCGAAGTCCTTCGGGATCACCGCACCCTTGATCGGAGTACGCCGGGCGGTGTTCATCCTCACCGCCACCGGCCGCCTGCACTGGAAGCACGTCACCGCCGTAGGCGCCACCTACCCGCCCGCCACCGCCTTGACCGCACAGCTCGCCCGACTCGCCTCCTGAACACCACCCGCCCGCAACCAGCCGGCCCCCGCCGCCCGCGGATCTCCACCAATCCGGCCGCCGGGCCGCTGCGAAGTACGGGTGAAACGCAGCAGCCTGGCGGCGTGTCGAGTAGCAGGAGCGGTTGTGGTGGAAGCACGGAAAGCGGCCGTCGTGGGAGGCGGGGTGGCGGGATTGACCGCCGCCTACATCCTGGCGGCCTCCTACGAGGTAACCCTCTACGAGGCGGACGGGCGACTCGGCGGTCACGCCCACACCCGCGAGCTGCCGGTGACCGGCGGACGCATGGCGGCGGTCGACTCGGGGTTCATCGTCCACAACGAGCGCACCTACCCCACCCTGCTGCGGCTGTTCAAGGAGCTGGGCGTCGGCACGCAGGACGCCGAGATGAGCATGTCGGTGCGGTGCGACGGCTGCGGCCTGGAGTACGCGGGCGCCCGCGGCCCGACCGGCCTGTTCGCCTCCCGCCGTGCGTTTCGCGGAGACTACCTGCGGCTGCTGGCCGAGGTACCTGTCTTCCACCGCGGCGCCCGGCGCCTGCTGGCCCGCACCACGCAGGCGACTCTGACGTTCGGGGACTTCCTGCGCCAGGGCGGCTTCTCCCCCTACTTCGTCAGCCACTTCGCCCTCCCGCTGGTCGCGGCCGTATGGTCCTGCCCCGCCCGGACGGCCCTGTCCTACCCGGCTCTCTACCTCTTCACCTTCCTCCACCACCACGGCCTGCTGTCGGTCACCGGATCCCCGCAGTGGAAGACCGTCACCGGCGGCTCCGCCGCCTACGTCACCGCCGCCGCCAAACACATCCACCGCATCCACACCTCCAGCCCCGTCACCGCTGTCCGGCGCACGGCAGGCGGCGCGCAGGTCACCGCCGGGGACGGCAGCACCGAAGACTTCGACTCCGTTGTCATCGCCACCCACCCCGACCAGGCGCTGCGCCTCCTCGCCGACCCCACCGAGGAGGAACGGCGCCTCCTGGGCGCCTTCACCTACTCCCGCAACCCCACCGTGCTGCACACCGACACCGCCGTCCTGCCACGCTCACCGCGCGCCCGCGCCTGCTGGAACTACCGCATGAACAGCTGTGACCCCTCCTCCGAGCCGGTCCGCGTCAGCTACGACATGCGGCGCCTGCAGCGCCTGCCCGACGGTACCGACTACCTCGTCACCCTGGGCGGGGAGGATCGCATCGCCGCCGACCGCGTGGTGGAGCGGATGGTCTACGAGCACCCGGTGTACACCCCCGCCTCCGTCGCGGCGCAGAAGCAGCTGCCCCGCCTGAACGACGGGGTCACCGCGTACGCGGGTGCCTGGCACGGGTGGGGCTTCCACGAGGACGGGTGCCGCTCCGGTGTTCAGGCCGCCCGGTCCCTGGGAGTGCGCTGGTGACCTGGCCTGCACACACCGCCGCACGGACCGGGCCGGCCACCCCGGGAGGGGTTGGGGCGACCGCCGCGGCCCTGTACGAGTGCGTGATCACGCACTCCCGTACCACGCCGATCCGCCACGCCTTCCGGCACCGGACCTACCTGTGGTTCGTGGACCTGGACCGGCTGCCGGTGCTGCCCCGGCCGATGCGCCCGCTCGCCCGCTTCGAGGGCCGCGACCACTTCACCGGCAGCGGGGAATCCATACGGGCCCAATTGGACGCCTACCTGGCCGGCCATGGCATCGACCTGTGCGGGGGCCGCGTGACGATGCTGGCGCACGCCAGGGTGTTCGGGTTCGTTTTCAACCCGCTCAGCGTGTACTGGTGCCACGACCGCTCCGGCGCTCTGGTGTGTGTCGTGGCCGAGGTCCACAACACCTACGGGCAGCGCCACTGCTACCTGCTGCGCCCGGACGGATCCGACGAGGCGGAGGTGGACAAGGAGTTCTACGTCTCGCCGTTCTTCGCCGTCGAGGGCCGCTACCGGATGCGGCTGCCGCTGCCCGGCGAACGGCTGCACCTGGCCGTGCACCTGGAGAACGAGGAGGGCCGCGCCTTCACCGCCGTGGTCCGGGGCCGCCGCCGGCCCGCCACCGTGCCCGCCCTGCTGTCCGCCGCCGCCCGCCGACCCTGGTCGACCGCCGCCGTCTGGGCCGGCATCCGCCGCCACGGCATCCACCTGCTGCTGCGCGGCCTGCCCGTACACCCCCATCCCCGCACCACCCCGCAGGAAGGCATGCCGTCGTGACCCAGCCCGCCACCACGTCCCCCGGACGAACTCGGGCGTCCGGCCGCCCGGTCGTGATCCCCCAGCAGAGCGAGCCCCGCCGGCCGACGTCTGCACCGGACCACACCGGCCCTGCCGCGCCCGCGGTGCGCCGCACCGACGTCGACGCGCAGCGCTGGCCCGACGTGGCCCGGCTGCCGTCCGCCGCAGCCGCCAGGACCGCCGTCGCCGGCCATCTCGTCGGCGGCGCCCTAGACCGCCTCGGCCTGACCACGCCCCCCGGCGGCGGCGCGCACCCCGGTACGGGCCCCACGTTGACCGTGCACGACCCCGCCGCCTTCCACCGGCGCATCGGCCGCCACGGCCTGATCGGCTTCGGCGAGTCCTACATGGCGGGCGAATGGGACAGCGACGACCTGGCCGGTGTCCTCACCGTCCTCGCCGAACACGTCGACGAGCTCGTCCCCGCCCCGCTGCGCCGCCTGCGCGGCCTGTGGGTCTCGCGCCGCCCGGCCGCGGACCGCAACACCCGGGCCGGGGCCCGCGACAACATCCAGCGCCACTACGACCTGTCGAACGACCTGTTCTCCGCGTTCCTCGACCCCACCCTCACCTACTCCTCCGCGGTGTTCGCCGAACTTCCCGCCCGCTTTGAGGACCTGGTCCCCGCCCAGCACCGCAAGATCGACCGGCTGCTGGACCTCGCCGGCGTCGGCGACGGCACCCGGCTGCTCGAGATCGGCACCGGCTGGGGCGAACTCGCCCTGCGGGCCGCCGCCCGCGGCGCCCGGGTCACCACCCTGACCCTCTCCGCCGAGCAGGCCGCCCTGGCCCGCGAACGCATCGCCGCCGCCGGACTCGCCGACCGCGTCGAGGTCCAGCTGCGCGACTACCGCGACGCCGAGGGCCGCCACGACGCCGTGGTCAGCGTCGAGATGATCGAGGCCGTCGGCTCCGAGTACTGGACCTCCTACTTCGCGACGCTGCGCCGCGCCCTCGCCCCCGGCGGCAGGATCGCCCTCCAGGCCATCACCATGGATCACCCCCGCATGCTGCACACGGCCGCCACCCACACCTGGATCAGCAAATACGTCTTCCCCGGCGGCCTGATCCCCTCCCGCCGGGCCATCGCCGAGCACTCCGCCGCCGCCGGGCTGACCACCGTCGCCGACCACGGCTACGGCGAGCACTACGCCGAGACCCTCCGCCTGTGGCGGGAGCGGTTCACCGCCCGCCGCGACCACGTCGGCGCCCTCGGCTTCGACGCCGTTTTCCAGCGCATGTGGGAGTTCTACCTCGCCTACTCCGAGGCCGGGTTCCGCTCCCGCTACCTCGACGTGCGCCAGCTGCTCCTCACCGAAGGGACCCGCCCGTGAAGCCCGCCGCCGACCGACTCGCCGACCTCGTCGGCCACGTCCTGCCGGGCCCGCTGCCGGTCCGGGTCCGCGCCTGGGACGGCAGCCAGGCCGGCCCCGCGGACGCACCCGTGGTCGTGCTCCGGACGCCCGCCGCGCTGCGCCGCGTGCTCTGGCAGCCGGGCGAACTCGGCCTCGCCGAGGCCTACATCACCGGAGAGATCGACATCGACGGCGACCTCGCCGACGCCCTGTCGCGCGCGGGCCGGACCGTCCGCGACCGGCCCGCGGCGCGCCCCCGGCCCGCCGGCCTGGCCGCGGCCGCCGCCCTCGCCGTCCGGCTGGGCGCGGCCGGGCCGCCCCCGCGCCGGCCCGACGGGCGGGCCCGCCTGACCGGCCCGCTGCACAGCGCCTCCCGCGACCGGGCCGCGATCAGCCACCACTACGACCTGTCCAACGCCTTCTACGCGCTCCTGCTGGACGAATCGATGGCCTACTCCTGCGCCTACTGGACCCGCCCCGACGACCCCGGCTACACCCTCGCCGACGCCCAGCGCGACAAGCTCGAACTCATCTGCCGCAAGCTCGGACTGCGCGCCGGCGACCGGCTCCTCGACGTCGGCTGCGGCTGGGGCTCGCTCTCCGTGCACGCGGCCCGCGAACACAAGGTGCGCGTCACCGCCGTCACCCTCTCCCGCGCACAGTGCGACTTCGTCGCCGAGCGCGCCGTCCGCGAAGGCGTCGACGACCTGGTGGACGTCCGGCTCCGGCACTGGCGGCACATCGACGGCGGGGGCTACGACGCGGCCGCCGCCGTGGAGATGGGCGAACACGTCGGCGACGCCGAGTACCCCGCCTTCGCCGCGAAACTGCACGACGTACTGCGCCCCGAGGGCAGGCTGCTGATCCAGCAGATGTCCCGCGGCGCCCACGCTCCGGGCGGCGGCGCCTTCATCGAGACCTACATCGCCCCCGACATGCACATGCGGCCCGTCGGCCGGACCGTGGACCTGCTGGAGGACGCCGGACTGGAGGTCCGCTCCACCGAAGCCCTCCGCGAGCACTACGCCACCACCATCGACGCCTGGCGCGCCACCCTCGAACACCGCTGGAGCGAGATCACCGACCTGGTGGGGGAGACCACCGGCCGGGTGTGGCGCCTCTACCTCGCCGGAGCCTCCCTGGCCTTCTCCGAGCGCCGCATGGGCGTCGACCAGATCCTCGCCGTGCGGCCCACCCGCGCAGGGACCGCGGCCCTGCCGGCCACCCCCGCCGCCTGGTACGCGCCGCTGGGCCTTTCGTGACCGGAACCGACTGGGGCGCCCTCGCCGTCAACCTCGCCGTCTGCGCGGCCACGGCCGGGGCGGTCCTGCTCGCCACCTTCGCCGTCGCCCTGCGCTGCGGCCTCCACCGCATCGTTGACATCGCCTGGGGCCTCGCCTTCGGCGCCGTCGCCGTCGTCACCTGGCTGCTCTCCGCCGGGCACGGGGACGACGGCCGGCGCCTGCTCGTCGCCGCGGCGACGCTGCTGTGGGGGCTGCGGCTCTCGGCGCACATCGCCCGGCGCTCCCGCGGCCACGGCGAGGACCCCCGCTACACCGCCCTCCTCGACAAGGCCCCGGGCAACCGCACCCTGTACGCGCTGCGCACCGTCTACCTCGGCCAGGCGGCCCTGGTCTGGGTGATCTCCCTGCCCGTCCAGGCGGCCTCGTACAGCTCCGCGCCGCTTGGCCCGCTCGCCTGGTGCGGGCTCGCCGTGTGGGCGCTCGGGCTCTTCTTCGAGGCCGTCGGCGACCACCAGCTGGCGCGCTTCAAGGCGGACCCCGCCCACCGGGGCCGCATCATGGACCGCGGCCTGTGGTCCTGGACCCGTCACCCCAACTACTTCGGTGACAGCCTCGTCTGGTGGGGCATCTACCTGCTCGCCTGCACCGCCTTGCAGCCCGCCATCGCCGTCCTGGTCTCCCCGGTTCTGATGACCCTGCTGCTCACCGCGGGCAGCGGCAAGCGCCTCCTGGAGAAACACATGGCAGACCGTCCCGGCTACGCCGAGTACGCCGCGCGCACCAGCGGTTTCCTACCACTTCCCCCGAAGGCGTCCGCCAAGAGCCGCCGGTGAACAGCCACGGCCTCAGCAGGCCGCGGGAACGTGCTCTGGAGCTGCCGCAGCCGCCGTTCCTGCCCGCGTCCGGCGCGGTGCTCCTCCTGCACGGCGGACGCGCCGACTCCCTCACACAGCCCTCCCTGATCAACCTCCCCGGCCTGAGGATGCGACCCTTCGCCAGCACAATGAACCAGGACCCACGCTTCGCGGACATCCTGGTCGCCTCCGTCCGCTACCGGCTGCGCGGCTGGAACGGCCACCGCGCCGACCCCCTCCAGGACGCCAGACGCGCATTGAACGAACTGCGCGATGTCGCCGGGCCGCTTCCCGTCGTGCTGGTCGGACACTCCATGGGTGCCAGGGCGGCGCTGCGTGCCGCTGCCGATCCAGACGTTCGGGGCGTGGTCGCCCTGGCGCCCTGGTGCCCACCCGGCGAACCCGTCGAACACCTCGCGGGCCGCACCGTCATGGCACTCCACGACCAGGCCGACCCCATCACCTCCGCCACGGACACCTGGAACTACCTCCGCCGCGCCCACACAGCCGGAACCCGTGTTCGCGGCATCCGCATGGCCCACGGCCGCCACGCCATGATCCGCGACGCCGGCCTGTGGCACCGCCTCACCGCAGACTGCGCGGCCAACGTGCTCGATCTGACGACACCAGGCCAGTCCGAGGAGACCGCATGGAACCCCACACCGGTCGACGCCGCCGACATCACCACGCCCCGCCGCGGGGCCCAGAACTGACCGCCCAAACCGCCAACCCCACCAGAACGGGGGCGCGGAAGCGGAGGGGAGCACGAACGGTCTTCGGGGCCACGGCCGGACACTCGTCGCCGACACCGCCCACGGAGCTGAGGCGGCCCGGTGGTACTGCCCCCGAGAATCCTCCGGGCACCGGGCCTCACCCCTACACGCCATATCGGTACGGGCTACCCGCACCCTAACCGGGACGCTCCGTGCCCTACGCCCCCCATCCACGACGCCCAACCCGCCACCGCACCCGGCCAGGCCGCGACCACCCCGGCCGGGTCAACCCCGCTCCCCCACCTCTGCCAGCAGCCGGCCCTCCTCCAACTCCGTACAGCGCAAACCACCCCCCGGATGCCACTCCAGCGCCGGCGCCACCGCGTCCCCGTGCTCCACACACCAGCCGACCGCCACCAGACCGCCGCACTCCCGGCGGCGACAGACGCAGACCTCGCCAGGCACGGTGAAGGGCAGGGCGTGACGGGTGACGCCGCCCGTCGGGTGCGAAGACATCGTCCCCCGCAGGCCTGCCGGCCAGACGAGGGTGACGCAGAGGCCGCCCGCACCCGTCTCCACCCGGTCCGCGAACCGTACCCCGCCCTGCACCGCCCACCCGGAGGCACCCGACGCGGTCAACCGGCGCAGCGTCCCGCCGAACTCGCCTTCGGTGAGGGCGACGAGGGGCCACCGGATCCGTTCACGAGCCATACCGGTACATGTACCCCTGCGGCGCCGCCAGCCCCCGGGACACTGGACAGACTTCTTCGTCCGGCTATCGCGGACAAAGAGGTGTCGTCTTCCGAAGGGGGCTTGCCCACAGCATCTGACCTGCACGAATGCAAGATCACCGGATTCGGGGGGTCCCACTCCCGGTCACACCTGCGGTCCCCCGCCTAGTGCACCCCTCCAGACACCTCTGCAGCCGCCCTCCGGTGCAACCCCCGCGAAGGGTCAGAGGGAGGGCTCCCAAGCTTCCGTGCCAGTGCCTCGCCCAGCCTCTTCCCGCCGCTTCCTACCGGCAGCGAAAAGCCGTACGGGCGGCTTCGACCTCCGGAGTACGTTCGGACGTACGGGGTGCGGCCCTGGCCACCAGGGCCGCGACGGGGGCCGCACCCCGACACGCTTGCCGACCATGCGACACAGGCGGCCCGGGTTCCTCGTGCGAGTGGACCCGGGGCCGCCTGCGAACCGGTCCGGTCCCAGCGCCGTCGCAGGACTCATGAAGCCGATCGACGAGCAGCACATCGCGGAGCCCGGCCTGGTGGTCCTGGACATCACCGGCGGGGGCGAGGACACCGTCCGGGCCGTCATGGCCGCGCTGGAAGAGCGCTGGGCCACATCGGGCATCGTCCCGGTGCGCAGGGATCCCGGCGAGGCGGGCGTTCGGGCCCGGATCTACGCCGACGTCCTGCGCCCGGGACGGCACGGCCCGTGAGCGAAGCCTGGGCAAGCCCCCGCACGGAGGGGCTTGCCCAGGGTCGCCTCAGGCTTGCCCGGATGCTCAGGCTTCTTCGTCCTTGACCCCCCACACGGGGTACGCCCGCCCGGTGCCGTGGCAGTGGCGGCATGATCCGTCGCCGCCGGTGGAGCCGTGCGCGTTGATGTTGTCGACGGCGTCGCGCAGGAGCCGGGTCAGGCCGTCGACGTGACCGGCGTGGAGGTCGAGCTGGTGGCGCTTGCCGACCATGATCTCCAGCGCGGTCCCGGGCGTGGCCGTGCCGAGTTCGTGGGTGATGTTGCGGGTGATCGTCGTGATCAGTTTGTGGAGCTGGGCCAGCGTCTCCCCGCCGGACAGTTCCAAGCGCGCGGTGAAGCCGATGTCCTCGGGCTGGGTGAGGGAGAGGCTCGCGTCGGGGCGGTCGAAGGGTACGAGTCGGCCGACGGGCTCGCCGTGGGCCCCGGCCAGGGAGGCCAGGGCGTGCCACATGTCTCCCGGGAAGCTCGGCACGAGCCCGGCGTAGGACTGCTTGTTTCGTGTCATGGCTCCGGTGTACGGCCGTCACGGCGGCCGCGACCGGCTCCAGGCCACCGCGTCCCAGACGGTGCGGCCACGACCTTGGGAGGCGTCCCGTCCTGGGGCGGGGTCAGCGATGATCGGGCGCCGTGTCCGTCCCGCGCTCCCCGCAGTGTGGGCAACGCTCGCGGCCGTCCCATGCGGACCAGCCGAAGTCCGTCGGGGTGAGGGCATGGCCCTCCAGCTCGTTGCGGACGGCCTCACGGTAGGCCCAGACGGCGTCCAGGTAGGGGTGGTAGATGTCGTGGAATGCGGGGGTCGAGATGCCGGCGCCCGCGGCGACCGCCCTACGGAGGGCGCGGAGGCGTTCGAACATGGTCTGGCCCGTTCCCGCGATCCGGGCGCTGGCGTCGAGGAAGAGGCGCTCGCGCACCTCGTAGATGCGGGCATCCGTCAACGCCAGGCGGCTTGCCTCCTCCAGGTCGGTCGCCTCGGCGCCGCTCTGCGCGAGACGGCGCAGTTCGGTATGGGCCGCGCCCGCCGCCGCGATGAACTCCGTGTAGACGTCCCGGCGTCGCGCCTGAAGGCCGCGGCGGTGTTCCTGACGGGTGCGTAGACGGTCGGCCAGAACCGTGCCCGCTATCGCAATCAAACCGCCGCCCAGTGTGGCGACCGGCGTCCCCCACCCCACAACGTGTCCCCCCAGTCGGTGCGCCGGAAGGGCGCGCCCCTCGCGCCGTCCCGTCCAACAGATCATGCCCCACGGCCGGGCCGACCGAGTACGCCTCGGCTCAGATGTTCGGCCGGGCCAGCTCCGCCACTGACTTGATCCGGACGCTGGGCAAGCGGGCCTTGTCCCCGCGGAGTGGACACCTGTTCGTGTCGTTATGCGGCGAGTGTCAGGGTAGCTGACTGCTGTTCGTAGGCGATCGGTGCCTGCTGTCCGTTCGCCGAGTGCCGCCGGCGGGTGTTGTAGCGCGTGGTCCGGCGGAAGACCGCCAGGCGACAGGCGCGTGCCCCGTCGAAGCGGCGGGCGCCCTGGAGCGTCTCGCGTTTGAGGGTGGCGTTGAACGACTCGGCGAGTGCGTTGTCCGCGCTCGTGCCGACCGCGCCCATGGATTGCCGCACGCCCAACTCGGCGCAGACATCGGTGAATTCACGGGAGGTGTACTGGGCTCCGTGATCGCTGTGGAAGACGGCGCCGGCCAGGCTGCCGCGGACATGGGCGGCTGCCCGGAGCGCGTCGGTGACCAGCGAGGTACGCATATGGTCGGCGATCGACCAGCCCACCAGTCGGCGCGAGAAGCACTCGATCACCGTCGCCAGATACAGGAACTCACCGTCGCCCACCGGCAGGTACGTGATGTCGCCGACATACTTCGTGTTCGGCGCGCTTGCGGTGAAGTCGCGCCCGAACAGGTCCGGCACCGGTGTGGCGGACGGCTCGGGCACCGTGGTGACCTGGCGCTTGCGCAGCCGCAGCCGCAGCCGCAGCCCGGCGATACCAAACTTCCGCATCACCCGCCCGACACGCTTGTGGTTCACACGCTCGCCGTCCTCGCGCGGCTCGGCGGTGATCCTCGGGCGGCCGTAGGTGCCGTCCCACTCGTCGTGCACGGCCCTGATCCGCTCAGCCAGTGCCACGTCGGCCCGCTCACGCGCGGCCCGGGCCCCACGGCCGGCCCGCCACTTGTAGAAGCTGGAGCGGGCGACCTCCAGCACCTGGCACAACCGCTTCACGCCGAAGGCGCGGTGGTGGTCCTCGACGAACTGGAAGCGGTTGATCACCAGGTCATCTCTTGTGCGAAGAACTTCGTCGCCTTGCGGAGAATGTCCCGCTCGGTGGCGAGCTTCTGCATTTCTTTCCGGGCCGCCGCCAGCTCCCGGCGCAGGGCCTCGTTCTCGGCTTGCAGCTCCTCGGCCGTCGTCGGGGCATCCACCTGCGTCGTCTCCGTGCTCGTCGTACTGTCCCGGCCGCGCCGGGCCCGTTCGGCCCGCACCCAGGTACGCAGCGTCTCCCGGCTGATCCCCAGATCCTTGCCGATGCCCTCGAAGGTGTGACTCGGATCCGACAGGTACAGCGCGACAGTATCCGCCTTGAACTCGGGCGAGTAGACCTTCATCACCATAAAAGATGCCTCCTACCCGGCCCCTGCCAGGGCCGGACTCAGAGGTGTCCACCACTCGGGGACAGGCCCCAGCCCCCTGTGCCGAGGGCTTGCCCAGCAGAACCCGTGACCGGTCTACGGGCCGGTCGTGACCGATCCGTCTCCTCCGATCGGTCACGACCGGCCCGTCAGCACGGTGACCGGTCATGCAACTCCCGGTCTGCGCGGTGACCGGTCATCGGTCAGGCGTCATCGGTCAGCCGCGTCCTGGTCGTGAGGCCGGCGGTGGCCGTGCCCGATGCCGCCCTGCCGACGAGCCCCGGCCCAGCTGGGCCAGCCGGTGCACGGGGGTGGCTTGCCCAGGCTCCCCTTGGGCTTGCCCAGCGCCGGTCAGCGGCCGACCGGTTCACGGTACCGATCACGGCGCCGGTGCGGGTCGTCGACGCCGATCTCGTACCAGGGCTCGCCGCGCTGGAGCCGGGGAAGGGTGTTGGCCCACACCGCGATGGTGATGCCCTGCACCGCGGCGGTGAGCGCCTGGAGGCGGGTCTCGAGGAGGTGTTCGGCCTTGCCCGCCAGAACGACGTGCAGCCGTGGGAAGGTGGTGGAGCGGGTGTAGCGGTGGCGCTGCCAGAACGGGTACGTGCCGCCGATGGTGCCGCGGGCGCCTTCCCACACGCGGTGTCCGGCGTTCTGGGACACGATGCGCGACTGCTACGAGACCTGAAACGGACCATGCGAATACTGCGCCCCGGCCGCCGGGCCCCCGGTTCTCGAACTCCATCGCATCCCCTGGGCTGGGGTGTTGCGACAACCACGAGAACCCAAGACCGGCCGGGGGCTTCGTGCTTCCTGGAGGAGTTCCCCGTGCCCACGGACAAAGCCCTGCCCCGCTTCACCGCCGACCTGGACCGCCTCACTCCCGAGCAGCGCCGCCGCTTCCGCCCAACCGTGACGAGAACCGCCTCCCCACCAACCACCGACGACACTCCCCCTCCACCCCACCCACCCCAACCCGGCCAGACACCCCATCACTCTCGACAACCCGACCATCCACCCCACCACCTCACAACTACCTCCACCCCCCTCCCCACAACTGCCTCCCCCTCCCCACATGAATGTCTGACCAGTCACCACTCACCACCGAAGCCTTGACCTGCACCGATGCAAGATCACCCGAAAACACGGTTCCCCCTCCGCTTCCCCGCACGCTTCCCCCCGCGTTTCCCCCGAGGCTTCCCCCCACGCTTCCCCCCTCGCGTCACGACCACGGCCTCCATCCCGACTCCGAACACCCGACAACGCCAATACCTCCCCCCGAAGGCAACGCGAACTCACCGGGCCTCGGTGACATCTCCACTCGCATCGACCAGCGGGCGCACCTCCTCACCACCACATCGAGGAGCCGGTGAGGAAGGACCGAGTCCTCACCCATTCCCTCACCGGTGAACTCACCGGGGCCGGTGGTGAACTCACCAGGGCCGGAAGGGACGAACTCACCATCACCCCGCGCGGGCGGTCGTCACCGATCGGAGACCTCGCATCGTCGACTGGTGATCCACCCGCGAAACCCGGTGAACTGGTCGGTCACCGTGTGAAGTTCACCGCACCGTCGACACGCACCACCCAGCGAGGCGATGGCGGTGCCGTAGCCGGCGGCTACGGCACCGCCATCGCCTCTCGCGACACCGCGCCGCGGGCAGGACCGCCCCACCCGGGGGCGGCCCTGCCGGCCGGCCCCGACCCGGGGTGTTCAAGACCCAGGGGTCAGGGCTCGCGGCAGGGTGTGCAGCAGCTCGAGGCGGCGCTGCACGGCTTCCCTCGCGCCGGGCAGTCGCCCGGGTACCCGACGGCGCAGGGCAACAAGGCGCGGTCCCAGCGCCCGGGCGCTCGCCGCGTCCCTCACCTCCTGCCACTGGTGGTGGGCCCGGTCCACGGCGGCTTCGACCTCCAAGTCGTCAGGTGCCTGCAGGCGGGCCAGGCGGGCGTCGACCGCCGCCATCCACAACCCGCAGCTGCCCGCCGCGTCACCGGCGAGATGCGCGAGATCTGCACGGACCTCCAGCCAGTGGATCGCCTGCGCTGATCCAGAGAGTGCCTCGCAACCGTCACCGCGAACCCAGACAACCGGCTCCGGCGGCCTCGTCAGCGGAGTAGGGGCTCGATCCGGCGAACGCCCGCGGTGGGTGGGTCGATCAGGTCGTCGAGCGCCCTGTTCCCCCGGTTCGACCGGCGGGAGGCCCCGAGGCGAACAGCCGGGACCACCGAGCGACGGGGCCCGGATTCCGCGACCCCGACTCACCTCCGAACAGCCCGTGGTGTGCCGTTGAGCAGGGCGCGGCTGGCGTTGAAAGCCGCGCGTCCCGGCAGAGGTACGGCGTCGTGCGGCGTACTGGGGCTGTCGCGGCAGTGGTCGCACAGATCGGTGTCGGGGTCTTCGGGAAGGAACAGGCGCGGTTGGATGTGCCGGCCCGCGCACTCGCGCATGTTCGCCACTCGCCGACCGGAGGGCCGGCCTGGCGTGCCTCCCGGGGCGAATGGCTTCGTCGTGGTCACGCCGCCGGCCGGTAGGTCCTGGCCGATGCCGGTGAGCAGGCGGGTGAGACGGTTGTGGAGCAGAGCCGTGGGGCGGTGGATCGGGGCGGGCAGTCCCGTGCCGAGGGAGGTCAAGAGGGTTTCCTCCGTGGTTCCTCCTTCGAGGCACTGGGCGGCCAGGGGTGCGAGGAGGGCCATGTCCCGCGTTGTCAGGGGCAGTCGTGGCTCGGTCCTCGCCAGCCGGTCGAGGACGCCGCGGGCCCGTTCTCGCAGAACCGAGTCGAGGCGGGCGGCCGGTGACGGGTGCTCATCACGGTCACAGTCGCGTGCTCGTGGGTCCGGCCGTAGCTCGTGAGAGTGCCCGGTGCGGGTCCCACTCGGCTCCTCCTCCGCCGCCGGGAAGGTTTGGAGGACGGGTGGTTGGTGGTCAGTGTTCTCCATCGAGTCTTCGGTAGGACCGCCGACCACCCGACGCCGCGGTCCGCCGACCGTCGGGGAGAGGGCCGTCGGTCGGGCCCGGTTGTCACGAACGCCTCTCGCGTCCTCCTCCGTGAGGGGGGTGTTCGACAGGAGCTGCGTGGTCGCCCACCGACCTCCGGGCCCCTGAACACGCCACTCGTGCAAGAACCCCTCCGCCCGCAGCTCGCGCTTGGCTCGCGCGAAGCCACAACGTTTGATACCGGCCCGCTCGGCCGTCCGCGACAGACACTCGTCCCGTCCCGGCGGCAGGGACAACTGCCACACCAACAGGCGCACAGCCTCGGCCGACAGACGCGGATGACGAATGATCTCGTTCGGTACCTGCGAAAAAAGCCGCGCGGGCGCGATAACATGCCTCAACATCCCAGGGTCCTCTCTAGACCTTGAGTGATGTAGGCCCTCGGATGGTGTTCCACCACCACCGGGGGCCGCTTCATGAACAAGGGCAACCCGCCACAGCGAGCCCACCGTTCAACCTAGCCCAACCAACAACCGAACAAGCCCGGTTCCCCTCAACCGCACCCGAACCAGTGATACGAAACCCCCACCCAAAACGCGACGCCGCCACGGTGAAGTGATCTGCGGGGGGTAATCGGGTGCGTAGACAGGGCGGGCAGGCTCTTCGGCGTCGCAGGCTTGCACTGGGCATCCCCTCGCCGGCCGGGGCGGGTACCGGCGAGTGATCGTTACGGACGACTTCGCTCTGCTTCGCCGGCAACGCCATGCGACCGTGGTACTCGACGCCGATACCCATGAACGGATCGATGTCCGGCCCGACCGTACGGCCGGCACGCTGGAAACGTGGCTTCGTGCCCATCCGGATGTCGAGGTGGCGTGCCGTGACGGATCGACGACTCACGCGGAAGCCATCCGCCGTGCCCTGCCGGCGGCGTTGCGGGTCAGTGACTGCCAGTATCTGTGGCACACCCATACGCAACCGCCCTGGACGAGGTGAAGGCACACAGCACCTGCTGGGCCGCGATACTCGCCGCACTCATCCACGCACGCATTCAGTGCGGCCCCACACCGGGCAACACCTGTTGCTCGCTGAAGAGCCCAACACCTGCCTCCTGCCAGGGACAAAGACAAGGAACCGTTCGAACGCCGGGACGGTGTGGGCGAGAACGTCGCCGCGGCACAAAGACCCCAAGAGCGCCAAAGCGGGCTTCGACATCCATTCCGTGCCGCCACACTCCCGGACACTGTCGCGGCCGACCATCCCCTCGACAAGCCGCGCCGTCCTCGGCTACGCCTCAGCCGCCGACACCCGAGTCGGCCGGGCAGGCCTGTGGCAGCCGGCGTCGCGCCCACCGTCACTGCCACGCGCACCGGCATACCGGCGTCGACACGGCGGTGCGAAAGCCTCAACCATCGCGGGACCCGCGGCGTAGGGTCGGTAGGCATGACGCCTGTATCGCAACAACCGATACCCGCTCAGACCCTCTGCCGCATGGGGCAGCGCCTGACGCTGATCTCGGCGGGCGGAGCATCCGTCTTCATCAGCGCGGCCACGCTGCCCACCCTCTCGGATCCGGTCAGCGTCGCGATGTATCTGACGTTTCTGGGATTCGGTTCTTGGCTCGCCTTCTGTGGCTTCTTCGTGGGGCTGCGGATCGACTCCAGGGGCATCACCGAGCGCCCCGTCGGCCGCTGGCGAACCGTGCCGTGGTGCGGGATCCGCGAGATCAACACCTACGGCCAAGGACTCGGCCCGGCCCGCAGCGGCGCCCCCGGAATCGTGCTCCGAGACGGAAGCCGAATGTCCCTCAGAGCCATCGCCTCCTACCTCGACCGCACCATCCAGGCAGACCTCGCCCTGCTGCGTTCCCTGCACGCAGCCCACATCGCCACGTGCACAGGATGCGCCTCACAGCGCTGAGGACGTCGCCCCGAACACCGGACACCTGTGATCAGCACCCCTGTCAGGCCCTGAGCCGCCCGGCGGATCTCGGAGAGGGCGCAACGTCTCGACCCGCACGTCGCTCCGGATCCACGCGCTCGACACCTCTCCTTCTGCCGCTACTTCAAACAGCAGCCCTCTTTGCGTCGTACGCCGTCAACACCGCACGATCGCCGTCCCCTTCAAGGCGCCCACCAGGAGCTCGCCGCCCTCGCGCTCGTCCCCGACGACCACTGATCCCCATCAAACCGACCGGAAGTAATCCCTGCGCGCCCGGGGCGTACGCCGCCTGCTGGTGAAGGGCGACCGGGGCACCGCTGAGCGGCAGGTGATCGGACATGGTGCGACCGTAGGGATCCACACCGACATCGTGTCCGCCGGTTGGCGGGCACCTGTGCCTCTGCCGGGTGAGGGGCGTCCCCAGCGCAAACGCGCGGAGGGAAAGTCCCACGAGCAAGCCGTCCTGGCCCTCGCCCATCGCCGGCTGAACGTGCTCTGGGCTCTTTTGCGCGACCACAAGCTCTTCGAGACCGCTGCGGCTCGCGCAGGCGCGACAGCGATATAACCCGACCATAGTAGGTCACTACCGCCGCTTGACAACATCATTGGGAATCAGCGGCCACGCTGAAATCGCTCAGTGATCCTGCGGCTGAATGCCGTCAAAACATATGGCCGTATCCGTGTGCGTCTTCGAACGAAGAAAATGCAGGGTACTGCAGGCCGGGCAGGTCTGCTCCTCCGCATTGGTTGAGGGCGCCGGTGAGGGGGAGTTGTGCGAGTAGGCCTCTCGCCTTGCCGCTTCCCGTACTGGTGGAGCCGGCGGGGCGGGGGCGGGTTTGGTGGTTGGTGCAACTGGTGCCGAGTGCGGGGGAGAGAATGTCTGCGATTCCTCCGGCGGCTGCCGGGGCCGCAGCCGCGACCCCAGTGCAGAGCGTTGTTGCGGTGAGGGCGAGTGTGGTGGCTGTCTTGTGGGCGGTCATGTCCGGAAAACGATGGTCGGCCCGTCCGAGTGTCGGTCGGCCTTCTGTGAGGTGGTGTCCCAGCCGGTGCCGAGCTGCCGTCGGTCGGGGGGACTGTGTGCCGCCGAGCTGAACCGGCTCGGCGCTCCGACTCTGGTGCTGAGCAACGACTTCGGCCCGCACCTGCGTACGCGGGGCATGGGACTGACTCCCGTACGGTTTCGCGGAACCCAGCACCGGAAAACGTCGCCGGGCGCCACGCCCGGCCCTTGAACCCCCTGGCCTGTCCCGACACCGGTCGCCCGCCCACCCGAACGACGCGCCTCGCTGTCGCGGACGCCGACCACCGCGATGCGGTAGTCCTCCAGGTAGCCCTCGGCGATGGAAGGGACGAGTCAGTCCTTCAGCCGCTCGTCGCGCACCGGGATCCACTCCAGGGCGGAGCGGATGCCGTCCTCCAGGGACAGCTTCGGCGTCCACCCCAGCAGCTCGGCCGCCCGGTCGCTCTTGGTGTAGCCGCCGGCCACGTCACCGGGCCGCGGATCGGTGTCGATGGTGGACAGGGGTGTGGGGACGACGTTGTTGAACGCCTCGCACAGCTCCCGGACGGTAGTGCCGGAGCCGGTGCCCAGGTTGATCGCGATCGAGCGCATCTCAGTGAGGATGGAGTCGAAGCGCTGGATCGCGGCGATGTGGGCCGCGGCGAGGTCCCAGACGTGCACGTAGTCCCGGATGCCCGAGCCGTCGCGCGTCGGATAGTTCGTCCCCGTGATCGGGAACGGACGGCCCTCCTGGTGCGCCTGAATCAGCACACCCAGGGCGTGGCTGGGCCGCTTGAGCTGGAGCCCGGTCCGCAGCTGGGGGTCGGCCCCGACGGGGTTGAAGTACCGAAGCGACACGATGCGCGGGCCACCGCCGGCGGCGATGTCGGCGAACATTTCCTCGCAGTGCGCCTTCGTCCGGGCGTAGGGGCTTTGCGGCGCCAGCGGCGAGTCCTCGTTGACGGGCGAGCCGTCCTCGGCCTGGTAGATGGAGGCCGAGCTGCTGAAGATGATGCGGTCGCAGCCGTTGCGGTGCAGGTGGCTGACGAAGGCCAGGCTCTTGGCCACGTTCGCCTCGTAGTAGCCGATCGGGTCCGCGACGGACTCCGGCACCACGATCAGCGCCGCGCAGTGCACCACGGCGGTGATGTCCGGGTGCTCCGAGAGGATCCGGTCGACCAGCGCGCCGTCCGCGATGTCGCCCTCGTAGAAGGTGCGGCCCTCGGTGAACTCGCGGCGGCCCCGGATGAGGTTGTCCAGGATCACGGGGGTGATGCCCGCGTCCAGGCAGGCCGAGGCGACCGTGCTGCCGATGTAACCGGCTCCCCCGGCGATAAGGACCTTCACCACGGTGTTTCTCTCCCGGCCTCGTTCCAGCCCCAGTAGGCGACGACCGGGCAAGGCTATCGGAGTTGCGAAGGGCTCCGGACGGTACCGCCGGAGCCCTTCGCTGTGCCGGCATCAGCCGCCTCTGCCGAACAGCCCACGTGAGGCACGCCGGGCTTTCGACACCGAGGAACCGGTCCGGACATGTCGGTGTGCGCGGTACAGTCCGGCATGTGGCACACCGCGCGGCTTCGGCGCGGTCGAGAGCACGGCCCGGCTGCCGTGGTGAGGATCGTAACTGCGAGAGCGGCATCCCGGTGCCCCGCGACGGAGCGGGCATCGGCCCGTATCGACGTGATCAGGAGATCCCGTGCCACTGAGCGACTCCCGCGACACTCCGGGATACATCTGCGGACGCATCGTCGCCACCTACGAGCTCATCGCCGAACAGGTCGGCAAGGAGCTGTCCCTGACCGACCTCAACCTGGCGGCCAGCCATCCGGTGTACGTCCTCCCGCGTCTGCGGACCGGGCTGGTCTCCAAGGCACTGGCCGGCATGCGCAAGAATGCCCCGCGGAGGGTTGACCACATCGAGGCGCACCTCTCGGACCTGGTAGCGAAGCTCGATGCGTTCCCGGAACACCTCGACTCGGCTCAGCGGGCCCAGTATGTCCTCGGACAAGCACACCAGCGAGTGGCCGGGCTGCCCTTGTGACCGAGGTCGTCAGCTTCGTGATGGAGCCTTGCCGGGACGGGCCGGGGTGTCGGTGGCGCTCTACTGCGGGATCGACGCGGACGTGATGCGGCAGTGGAGCGGGTGGGAATGCCCGCTCCACTGTTCGTCGGCCCTGTTCTCGTAAAGCTGAGAGGTCGCGGCCTCGAGGTCCTGCGACTGGCCCCTGCTCGGGCTCCTGCGGCGCGGCTTCGGATGCGTCCCGGCCAGCTCCTCGTGGACGCCGGATGCGGTGGCGGCGGCATCGGCCTGTGGCTGGCCCGCGCCCTCGCCGTCCGTCTGGACAGCTTTGACCTCTCACCCGCCGCCGCCCAGGCCAGCGCCCGGCGTGCCCACTTCCTCGGCCCGGCCGCCAGCCGCGCCGTCTTCCGCGTCGCGGTGTTGGAGAACACCGGCCTCCTCGACGGCTGCGCCCACGGCATCGTGTGCGTGGACGCCTTCCTGCACGGTCCCACGCACGGCCGTCGCGACCTCTGGGTCGACCACCTGCCCGCGCTCGCTGCGGATCTCGACGACGCCGTGTGGTGGGCCCGCCCGTACGACGCGACCGCTCCGTTCCTGGAGCTGACGGTCCGCGTCGGCGTCCCGGCCGAGAGCGGGGTCGTAGCGGGCCTCATGGGGGCCTGGGCCGGTGCGCTGCGCGACGTCGTGCTTGTGCCCTACCGGCCGCACTCCGGCCGGTGGGGCGAGGTGCCGCTGCTAGAGGCCGCGGAGGCGGTGATTGAGGCGGACACCGCCGTCGTCGCCGACCAGGCTGCCGCCCGGCCCGGCGCCGATGCCGACCCGCGTGTGAATGTGGTGGCCGGGCTCCTCGCCATCACGGAGGGGTTCCTCGGCAGCCGGCAGCCGGTCACGCCTGGTGGATCGCCCAGCCGCACGACACCGCGGGCGGCACGACACCGACCGCGTCCTCGACGGGCTCCTCCACGAGCACTGCCTGCGGACGCTCGAACCGGGCCCCGGCTTCGAGTCGATGGCCCGCTGTCTGGCCCGCGCGCAGGCCCTGACAGCTCGGGCTGCGAACCAGAGCACCGCCCCGGCGCCGCCGACCAAGCCGAACGTCTCCGCTCCGACTTCGACGAGGAACGCGGCGAAGCCGCCTCCTCCGGCGTGCCTCGATCGCCCGCCGAACACCGAGCCAGAAGGTGAGCTTGTTCCCGAAACCTGCTGGGCGGCCTAGTCTTCCGGGATGACGACATCTCCGGTGACCCCGTTCAGCGCGGTGGTATTCGACTTCTTCGGTGTCTTGACTTTCAACATGGTCGAGGTGATCCAGGCATTCGAAGACCGGGAGAAGATCGTCCGCGGTACGTTCCTTCGAGGGTGGGCCTCCCCCGAGGGGCAGGAGCTGTTCCGCCGGCTGGAGCTCGGCCAGATCAGCCAGGAGGAGTGGAACTCCGGCTTCGGAGCCTTGATCGGCGTCGAGCCCGCCGACTTGATGGCGCGCTACCTCCACGACGCGTTCCCCGCCTACCCGGTGCTCAACGTCGCCCGTCAGGCGCGTGCAGCCGGTATCAAGACGGCGGTGCTGTCGAACTCACTTGGCCGCCAGCCGTTCGACCCGTACGCCGGGTTCGACCTCAACGGTGCGTTCGATGCGGTGGTGCTCTCCGCGGACGTCGGTGTCCGCAAGCCGGATCCGGCGATCTTCCGGATCGTCGTGGACCGGCTCGGCGTGAGTGCGCAGGAGTGCCTGTTCGTCGACGACAGCGAGACGAACCTGGAGGGCGCTGCCGCACTCGGCTTCACACCGCTGCTGGGGCTGGACGAGGACGTGGTGGCCAGGCGCCTGCGCGAGCTGCTGCGCCTACCCGGCGGCGGCCTGTAGGAAGTCCGCGACGGGCCGGTAGGCGGCATGCGGCGCGAGTTTGGCCCGCAGCCCCTTCAGCTGGGACGAGGAACGGGCGGAGTCGACGGAGCCGAGGCAGGCGGCCGCCTGCCAGGCGGTGGCGACGGCCGCATCGAGGTCGGCAAGAGCGAGGTGGGCCTCGGCCGCGCGGGCCAGGTAGATGGCGTGGCTGCGCGGGAACTCCTCGTCGACGCTGGGGTGTGCCCGCATGCCGGCCTCGAAGCGGCGCAGGGCCTCGGCCGGGTCACCGAGGTCGAGCGCGGACGAGCCGGCGATCATCTCCACCTCCGAAGTGGTCACCCAGTACAGGAATTCGGGTTCGTCGCCTTGTGGGTCTTTGTCCAGCATGGCGTGTGCCAGGTGGAGCTGGCGGCCGGTCGCTGCCTTGGCCCCGGTCTTCGACAGCGCGCGGGCGGTGCGGGCGGCGAGCATGGCCTGCATGCGGGGGGTGCTGTGCCGCCCCAACTGTGAGCGGGCGGTCTCCAGGAGAGCCACTGCGCGGTTGGCCTGGCCGGTGGAGTAGAGCTGGACGGCCGCGAAGGAGATCGTGTAGGCGCCGCCGGTGGTGTCTCCTGCTTCCGCGGAGGCGCGCAGGGACGCGTCGAAGTACCCCTGGGCTTCGCCGGGGCGGTGGCCTTGGTCGAAGGTGCACCAGGCGACCTGGCGTGCTGCTTCGCCGGCGAGACGGAGCAGGCGGTTTGCGGCGGTTCCCTGGTAGCGGCCGGCCTTGAGGAGGGTCACGGTGAGCGACAGCTCCCCGAGGGCCTGCTCGCGGACCTCCTTGCTGCCGAGCTCGTCGTCCATCCGGCGCAGGAGTTCGAGTCGGCCGGCCACGTTGGCCAGCAGGGCCGTGCCCCCGGCACTGTTCTCGCCCTCGACGCCGACGCTGGGGCGGGTGAGAAGGGCGTTGGCCCAACTGCTTGCTGACACCGACAGCGCGGCTCCGACTTTGACGAAACCCCGGCGGTCCACTCGTCCTCTCCTCCCGTCCATGAGGTCGGTGAGGACCGCCAGCGTCGCTCCGTCCCGACCCCACGGAACGGCGACCGGGGCGCTGGCGCCGTTGGCCAGTTCCCTTGCGAACCGGCCGTCCGTTCGCAGCGCCCGATCGTAGGCCGCGGCCACGTCGATGGTCACCGATCTGTTCCCGTTCTCCACGTTGCGCAGGTACGCCGGGGTGAACCGCGTCGCCTGGGCGAACTGCTCCCAGGACATCCCGGATTCCCGGCGTGCCTGGCGCAGATCGTTCCGCAGTTGCTCGGACATCGCGACGCTCCTCGGGATTTGGGATCGCTCATGGATCGGCGTCCGCCATTGTTCCCGGGGCTCTGGCGGTGTGTGCTCGGTTCAGCACAGATCGCCACTTCCCCTCCCTTGTCAGAGCCGGGCCCCGGTAGCGCGGTCCGTCGCCCTGCCCTACCCCCAGATCCCCAGAGGTGCACGATGAACTCCCCCTTCGGAGCCGGCCCGGCGGCTGGCTCCCTGCTGCCCGGGCGGCTCCCGGACCTTCCGGTGGGCGGCATCTACGCCATCGGCAAGCGGGCGGCCTGCGACATCGCCCGCACGGTCGACGGCACGGACAGCAGCGACCTGATCACCGTCGAGGTCGTCCTGACGGTCCGTGAACTGACCAAGCCCGGCTTCGTCGTCGACTTCGGTGACCTGGCCGGCCTCCAGCAGCACATCGACGCGGTCCTGGACCACCACGACCTGAACACGGTCCTGGCCGATCCCACCGACGCCGGCATCGCCGCCCACATCCGGACGTGGGCGCAGCAGAACATGCCTCACGACGTACGCCGCCTGCTCGCCGACGTCCGGGTCTATACCGGCCGCCTTACCGCCCCCGCCGATGACCAGGCCGTCCACTTCCGGGCCCGGCACTGGCTGGGTGACCTGCCCGACGGCCACAAGTGCGGGCGCCACCACGGCCACGCCTACCTGCTGACCCTCCCGGACCCGGACCGCAGGGACACACTCCTCCCGGTGCCCGAGAAGCTGCGCGAGTTCGTGCTCTCGCGCTTCCACGGGCAGGCCCTCAACACGGTGCTTGACCTCAACCCGACCAGTGAGCACCTGGCGGCGGTGCTGACCGCGTGGCTCGCCGAGCACAAGCTGACGGCCCCGAGCGGGCGCCCTCTGACGGTGCGCCTGTCCGAGACGGCGGGCACCTGGGCGCAGTTCACGCTGGAGTCCGCGTGAGCACCCGGCCCACCGCGGCCGCCTGCGCGAACGAAGGCGGAGCGCAGGCCGGCCGGATCAGGCACCTGGACTGGACCGACGTACAGGGGCAAGCCGCCCGGATCGCGGATGCTGCCCGCGCCGCCGGGGCGCCGCAGACCGTGGTCGCCGTCGTCCGCGGCGGCATGGCCCCGGCCCTGCTCCTCGCCCACCAGCTTGGTGTGCGTGACGTGCGGGTGCTGGAGGTGACCCACACCATCGACGACAGCACCCATGCGGCCAAGACGTGCGAACCCGTTGTCCGCAACCCCGCCTCGCTGGGCGCAATCGACGGCTTGGACGTCCTGGTGGTGGACGACGTCGCCGGCACGGGCCACGTGTTGGCCAGCGCGGTGCGGATCGTGGAGCAGGCTGGCGCCGCCCGGGTGCGCAGCGCCGTGCTGGTGGTCAACGAGGCGAACTGGACCGGGAGCAAGCCGCCCGAGGAGACGGTGACCTGGATCGGAGAGAGTGTCCGCGGGTGGGTCGTCTTCCCCTGGGAGGCGTCCGCTGCCGATCGGGCGGAGGGATCGTCATGAGCACGGTCGCGCTGGTGCTGCTGTCCTACCGGCCCGATCAGCCCTCGGGTATCGACCGGTCGATCGGCTCCTTGGCCAAGGGGCTGCGCGAGCTCGGGCACACCCCACTGGTGCTGGCGGCGGGCCCGGCCGGCCGGCTGGATGCCCTGGAGCCGGGCCTGGTCCGGCTGTCCAGCATCCGCCTGCCCCATCCGGCGACGAACGCCGACGTGCTGGCCGCCCTCGGCGACCCCGCGCCGGTGGTGGCGGAGGTCCGCTCCGTCCTGGCCGGGCACGGCGTGGACGCGGTCTGCTGGGCGGACACCCTGTGGGGTCTGGGCTACCTGCACCCTGCCCCGGCCGGGGTCACCACCGCGCTGATGGTCCACAAGATCCGCCCCGGCGTGGAGCAGCGCTGGAAGGACGCCCTCGCGGGCGCCGACATCGTCTGCCCGGCCAGCGACTACCTCGCCGACTGCGGTGCGGCGGCCGGGCTGGACACCAGCCGCTGGCGGCCGGTGTCCAACGCCCTGCACACCCTGATCACACCCCCCACGGCCCAGGAGCGGGCCACGCTGCGCGAAAGCGGTCCGGTGCGGCTCGTTTCGCGCGCGGACTCGGCCAAGGGCCTGGCCGAGCTGCTTAGTGCTCTGCCCCCGGACTGGGAGCGACCCGTGGAGCTGGTCCTGGCTGAGGCCGGGTTCGAGCTCCAGGCAGGCGGGCAGGCCCGGACGCTGGCCGCCTGCCGGGAAGCCGAAGCCCGGCGCCCCGGTCTGGTGAGCATCCTGCCGGCGCTCGGCTGGGCTGAGGTCCCGGCGTTCTTCGCCGGTGGCGCCGCAACCGTCATCGCCACCCAGGTGCCGGAGACGTTCTGCTTCACCGCCGCCGAGGCACTCTCGGTGGGAACCCCCGTGGTCGGCGTCGACCTGGGCAACGTGCCGCTGCTGGCCGGCGAGGCCGGACGCTACGCACCGCTGGAAGCCGGACCGGGGGCCCTGTGGTCGGCCGTGGCCGACCTGCTGGATGACGCCGGGCAGTACGAGCGGGCCAGCGCGGCCGCGCCCGGACGGGTTGCCCGCTTCACGCCCGAGCGGTCCGCCCGCCAGCTCCTGGACGCCCTCGGGCTCTGAGCCCCGCCGCGTACCGCGCTTCGTCGCACGGGCGACCCGTGCGTCCCCGTCACCCTTCCCACGGACAAGTGGAGGACCTTCGTGAACACCGCCCTGACCATCCCCGCTGCCGCGCCCACCCACCCCGCCGCCGCCGGCGCCCCGATCGACGGCGTCGCCGTCGAGCACCTGGTCCGCGACCTGCTCGTCGCGCTCGGCCAGGACCCCGCCCGGCCCGGCCTCGCCGACACCCCGGCCCGCGTCGCCCGGTTCCTCGCCGAGTTCCTCTCCTACGAGGCGGGCACCACCGACACCACCTTCGACTACCACGCCGAGGGCGAGGGGTGCGTCGCTGTCGGAGGCATCCGCACGGCTTCCCTGTGCGAGCACCATTTGCTGCCGTTCACCGTTGAGGCCGTCGTGGCCTATGCCCCGGCCGACCGGGTGCTGGGCCTGTCGAAGCTGGTGCGGATCGCCCACCGGCACGCCCACAAGCTCCAGTTGCAGGAGCGGCTCGGCGCTGAGATCGCCGAGGACGTCGCCCGTCTGACCGGTAGCAAGCAGGTCGCGGTGTGGATGGTCGGCGACCACTCGTGCATGGTGGCGCGCGGGGTGCGCGCCCACGGTGCACGCACCGCCACCGAGTACCTCACGGGGTCGCTGGCCGACGATGTGGCCGCGGTGGAGCGGCTGCGCCGCGTCGCCCAGCTGGCCGGCGGTGTGCGATGAGTGCCGTGGTCACCCTCGAAGGCGTCAACGGGGTCGGCAAGAGCCACCTGGGCGCTCTGGCCTCGGCCGCCCTGGGCCCGGTGTGCCTGCCCCTGGTAGAACTGCCCGACTCCGCGCCGGCCGGCCTGCCCGGCCAGGTCATCGCCGCGCTGCACAGCGGGGGCGACCGGTTCCTGCGCACCGGCCACCCGGGCACCGAGACGCTGCTGCTGGCTGCGCTCCAGGTCCACCGTCACGAGGCCCTCGCCCCCGCCGGCCCCGGCCAGGTGCTGCTGGAGGACCGCGGCCCGGCGTCGGTGGCCGTCTACCAGGCCGCTGTTCTCGCCGAGACAGCCGGCGCCACCGACGCCTGGGCGCTTGAGCGGGCGATGGCCATCGAGCAGATGATCCGGATGTGGCGGCCCGCTCCCGCGGCCACCGTGCTGATCACCGACGACCCCGACGCGTGCCGGGCCCGGTTCGAACGGCGCATCGGCCAGGCGGCAAGCCCCGACGAGTGGGCCCTGATGTCCCGTGCCAGGCGGCTCTACCACCTGCTGGCCGCCGTGTCGGACACCTATGTGGTGCTGGACCGGCGGGTCCTCGACGAGGAGAGCGCGGTCGCTCTCATCACCGGGCTGTGCCGCGACGCGGCAGCCACGGCGCCGGACGGGGTGGCAGCGTGAAGGCGGGAAAGACCATCAGCCTGCTGTGGGGCCTGCGCTCGTTCTGCGCGTCCCACGGCTGCCTCTACTGCTACTTCGGGACCACCGCCGAGCACAGGGTGCAGATGCCGACCCAGCTCGGAGTGCTCTCCCATCTCTCGCCGAACGACCTGACCACCGACCAGGTCCTGGCCTTCGCGGCCACGCTGGCCGACTCGCCCGTCGGGCGGGTGTTCCTGGCCGGTGGGGAGCCGTTGCTGTGGAGGCCGATCATCAAACTGATCGAGATCGTCAAGGCGGGCGGAGCGGAGGTGGTGGTGTGTACCAGCGGCGTCGCTCTGAACCGGGCGGACCTGCGCGATCCGCTCATCGAGCTCGGAGTCGACGCGGTGTCGGTGTCGCTCGACTCCGCCGACCCGGTCCACAACGACCGGTGGAGGCCGCCGCGCCGCGACGGCGACGGCTGGGAGGCCGTCGTCTCGGGGATCAGCGCACTGCTTCAGGCCCGCGGCTCGGCGCCCCGGCCCAAGGTCGGCATCTACAGCGTCATCACCCGCCAGAACCTGCCCGACATCCTCGCCGTGCCCGAACTCGCGGCGATGCTGGGCTGCGACTACGCCGTCCCGCAGCCGATCGCCCTCGACCCCGGCCACAAGCTGGCCCGGACGCTGTCCCTCACCCCCGAGCAGGTGCCCGAGCTGCGGCGCCACTTCGACGAGCTGTACGCAGCGGACCTGCCGTTGGTGCTGCCCGAGCGCGCCTACGCCGGTCAGGTCGCCTCCGCCGTCACCAGGCCCACCCAGCTGGTCCCCGGCTGCTTCGGCGGCGACACCCTCTACTTCATCCAGCCGGACGGCACGGTCTGGGACTGCCCCTCCGGTCTGAAGATCGCCGCCACGCCGCCACAGCGCCGCCGCACCATCAAGGACACCGCCGCCCGGGAGCTGTTCCCGGCCCCGAGCGGCTGCGGCGCCGACTGCTCCCTGTTCTCCGCGGACTGCGTCAACATGTGGCCGCTCACCGGCTTTTCCGTGCTCGCACCGACCCGACCGGAGGCTGACCGTGCCTGAGACCACCGCGTACGAGGCGATGGCGGCGGCCCTCGCCCGCATGCCCGCCCCGGCCGGCTACCAGGAGGCCCGGGCACTGGAGGGCGAGCTCGCGGCCGCGTTCGCCAGCCGCCGTGCCGTCGCGGTCTCCTCCGGCACCGCGGCGATCACCACCGCGCTGGCCGCCTGCGGCATCGGACCCGGCGACGAGGTTCTGGTGCCGGCCGTCACCGTCGTCATGACCATCGCCGCCGTCGTCGCCGCCGGGGCACGCCCGGTGTTCGTCGACGCCGCCGCCGAAGGCCGGGGCCTGGACCTGGCTGACCTCACCGCGAGGAGCGGCCCGGCCACCAAGGCCGTCATCGCCGTCCACCTGGCCGGGCGCACCGACAACATCCACGACCTGGCCGCCTACGCCCGCACCACCGGCCTGCGACTGATCGAGGACGCCTGCCAGGCCCAGGGCACCACCACCCGGGGACGGGCGGCCGGCACCGTCGGCGACATCGGCTGCTTCTCCCTCAAGGACGGCAAGATCATCTCGTGCGGGGAGGGCGGATACCTGCTCACCGACGACGATGTGCTGGCCGACCGGGCCGCCGCCTACCGCACCCACTGGCAGAGCCCCGCTCCCGGGGCACCGGCCGGCAGCCGCCTCGGCGTCAACCACCGCCTCGCCGAGCCGCTCGCCGCCCTCGCCCGCCGCAACCTCCAGCGCTTCCCCGACGCGCTGGCGCAGCGCCGCCAGCAGGCAGCCGACCTTCACCGCACGGTCGGCGCCGCCGCGGGCCTTGAGCCCATCGCCCCGGCCGACGGCGAGATCCCCAACGGCTACAGCGCCCTGTGGCGCCTGACGCTGCCCGAGCCGCGCGCCTTCGCCACCCACCTCGCCGGCCTCGGCGTACCCAACAGCGTCGGCACCCACCGCCTCACCGCAGCCCACCTGCACCCGGCCTGTTCCGGCTACGCCACCGGCGATCTTCCCCACGCCCGCGCTACGGTGGACACCCTGCTGGCCGTCCCGTTCACCGAGCACGACACCGAACAGGCCATCGAGCAGTGGGCGCTGACAATCCGGCAGGAGGCCGCCGCGTGGAAGAGCTGATGCGCGACGCTCGCTTCACCACCACGACCTTCGTGGTGATCGACTTCGAGGCGCTCACCCCCGTCGGGCGGCCCGCCGAGCCGATCGAGGTCGCCGCCCTCGCGCTGCGCGCCGACGGCGGCCGGCTGGTTGAGGCAGGCCGGTTCGAGTCGCTGATCCGCCCGCCCGCCGACGTCCCCGTCACCACGATGGACACCACCCAGACCGGCCTCACCGCCGCCCTCCTCGCCACCGCTCCCTCGGCCGCGGAGGTGATGGCCCGCCTGGACGCCCGCCTGAGCGCGCCGCCGTACCGGCTGGTGGCCCACCACGCGCACACCGAAGCGGGCCTGATCGCCCACCAGGGGCAGCACTGCCCTGTCCTGGCCGCAACACCGCTGCTCGACACGATCGGCCTGGCCAAGGCCGTCCTGCCGCATCTGGGCTCCTACCGGCTGGACAACCTGCTCGCCCACTACCGCATCCCCAGGCCCGCGGACCGGCACCGGGCGATGCCGGACGTCCAGGTCACCGCCCGCATCCTTCAGCTTCTGCTGGGTGAAGGGTGCGCGATGGGCCGGTGGCGCACCCTGCTGGAACTGGACATGGCCGCAGGTCTCCAGCCCAAGCGCCTGGCCCCGGCCGTCCCGGACGCGGAGCAGAGCGCCTTGTTCTGACCGCCCGGTCTCACGCCGCCAGGCGCAGCGACCCATCAGCGATCATCGCGAAGAGCTGCTTCACCTGGAGGCGCGAGTCCTCGGACAGGCCCTCGACCTCAGCCGCCTCCCGCTCGGTGAACCACCGCACCTCGTGCACCCCACCGGGTACTGCGCCGTCGGCCACCCGGGCGACGTAGACGTGATCGATGTGCCGGTGCGGCTCGCGGGTGTGGTTGTCGGCGCAGGCGTCCATCTCCACCACCCACCACGGTGCGACCGGCGCACCGTGCGGGAAGCCGGAGGGCAGCGGAAGCGACGGACCGGGCAGCAGCTCGGCCCGCAGCCCCGTCTCCTCCTCGATCTCACGCAACGCGGCCTCGGCCGCCCCCTCGTCCACCTCGACGTGCCCGCCGGCCGGAAGCCACAGCTCCAGCCGCGGGTGCCACACCAGCGCCGTCCTGCACTGCCCGTCCCCGCCGACGCGGAAGACGAACGCACTCGCCGTCGATTCCTTGATCACTTCGCTGCTCCTCGGCACTCGGCCACCTACGGCGCCGCACCGGCCCCCGGGCGGCAGGGGCCGAGCCTTTCACACCACGCACCACCCATATGACCAAACGTCACCGATCCGGCCACCGCGCCGCCGGACCCGCCAAGGGAGACACCGTGGAGCCCGTCTGGAACGGCCAGCTCACCTGCGACTACGAGCACACCAGGCCCGGCAGCACCCCGCTAGAGCTCGACCTGTACACCCTGTCCCTCACACGGTGGCCACGCGTGTTCATGGACGACCACCGCCCGTACGGGCGGCTGCGGCGGCCCGGGATCGTCGACATCCCGGAATCCGATCACCTCGACCTCACCGGGCGCTGGCACCAGCTCCTCGCCGATCCCGCCTACGCAACGAAGATGACCGCCGCCGCCGCACAGCGCCACCGCCTCGCCGACGCCACCCTGCTCGCGCTGGAGCACCAGCTCAAGGCCGGTGCGGCGGCCGGGCCGCAACTCGCTGCGGCAACCGAGGCGTTCCTCGGGGTGATGAGCGCTCACATCGTGAACTGGCTCCTGCCCGATGACGATTGGCAGCGCCTGCTCGCCGGCCTGCTCGGCGATGACGCCGACGGGCGGGCCTGCCGCCTCGCCCTGAACACCCCCGACGACACCGGTCACCTGCTGGACGCCCACCTGGTGCTTCTGGATGGCGCCGCCGCGCTCGCCGAAGGCAGCACCCTGGCTGCCGCGGCCGACGACCTCGCCGCGCGGGCCGGAACCCTGTACGGAGACGGCTCCCCGGCCGCCGCCGCGATGCCCCTCGAAGACCACGCCCGCGCCGCCCACTTGCTCACCGCTACCGCCGCCACCGACACCACCGGCCAGCGCCATCTCATCGACGCCTCGCGCAGCCGAGCCGTCCACCTGCGCGATGCCTGGGTGCTCGCCGCCCACCTCACCGCCGCGGGCGACCCGGACGCCACCGCGCGCTTGGAGGCGATGACCATCGTCTGCCGCTGGGCGGCCGGCAGCGAGGAGACCCGCAAGGTCCAACGGCACCGCTACCTCGCCGCCGTCCGCCGCTGGTGCGAACGCCACGGCGCCGACCCCGCCACCGTCACCACCGCCGACCTGCTGGCCCCGGGAGCCGACCGATGACCACACCCCTGCCCACGCTCGGCGAGGACCTCGACACCGCCACCGCCGGAGCCAAGGCCACCGCCCTCGCCCGCCTGGCCGCCGCCGCCCTGCCCATCCCCGCGGGCGTCGTCATCCCCGCAGGCCACCCGGACGAACAGCTCACCGCCGCCGTCGAGGAGATCCTCGCCCGCATCCCGGCACCGTACGGGCTGATCGCCCGCTCCTCCGCGACCGCCGAGGACGGACCGGGCGCCTCCTTCGCCGGCCTGTTCACCTCCCGCATCGCCCCGGCCGAGCCCGCCGCGCTGCTGGACGCCGTCCGTGCCGTCCGCGCCTCCGCCCACCACCCGACCGTCACCGCGTACGGGCAGGCCATGGGTGTCACCGGCGCGGTGCGCATGGCCGTCCTCGTCCAGGCCGTCTTGCGCCCGGCCTGCTCCGGCGTCCTGGCCGCCGAAGTCACCGCCGCCCAGTGCACCCGCTGGCGGATCGAGGCAGTGCGCGGCCTGGCCGAGCCGCTCGTGGGCGGCCGGGTGACCGGCGAGATCCACACCGGTGGCCCCGGCCCCGGCCCCGGCCCCGGCCCCGGCCCCGGCCCCGAGGACACCGTCCGGCCCGCCTGCCAGGAGACCATCCAACTGCCCGCCACACTCGCCGAGTCCGGGATGCCGCCGGGCGAGTGGGTGGACCTCGGAACGGGCATCCAGAGCCGCGCCAAGATCCAGACATCCGCGGCCGGCGTACTGCACCTGCACACCCCCACCGCCCTGGCCGACCGGCCCGTGCTCACCGCCGAAGCACGCGACCAGCTCCTCGCGGCGGCCGCCCGGGCCGCCGCGGCCCTCGGCCTCCACCGCATCGACGTCGAGTGGGCCATCGACACCGACGCCAGGCTCCACCTCGTGCAGGCACGCCCGCTCACCACCCCGCTCACCGACCACGCCGCCTCCGGGACGACGGCCGGCGACGAACGGGTGCTGAGGGGGATCGCGGCCTCCCCCGGCACCGGTACCGGCCCAGCCGTCCACGCCGTCGGCGACGCCGGCATCACCGGCCAGGTGCTGGTCTGCGACGCACTGGGCCCCGAAGCCGTCCCGGCGCTCCTGACGGGACCCGCCGCCGTCGTGGCCACCACCGGCGGCGAGCTCTCCCACACCGCGATCATCACCCGCGAGCTCGGCATCCCCTGCGTCACCAACGTCACCGACGCACGCCGGGCCATCACTCCCGGCACCCTCGTCGAAGTCGACGCAGACGCCGGCACCGTCCGCCCCGCCCCGGCCGTCCCAGCCCAACGCACCAGCCCCCGGCCGCTCACCGCGACCGCGGTGCTGGTCCGCACCCTTCAACACCCGGTACCCGACGACGGCCGCGCCGCCACCCTTGTCTGGCACGACGAGCACACCCCCACCCCCGACGCGGCCAGGGCCGGCGGCACCGGCCCGCACCCCGTCGGCGTGCTCGTGCCCGGCGACGCCTGCGCACCGGCCCCGATCCCGCCCGGATGCAGCCCGATCCGCCTGCCGGGGCTGGGCACGCTGTGGTGGCCGAAGGACGCCCCTCCCCCGCCCACCGAGATCGCCGTCCTCGGCCCCGACGGACAGATCCTCCACCGCCGGACGCTGACCCTGTGAACCCCGCTGAACTCCTTCGCGGCGCGGCGGCGCTGATAGTGGACTGGGATGGCACCGTCGCCGACAACACCGCCGCCCGCCACACCGCCCTTCAGGGCGCACTGGCGCCGCACGGCGTCAGTGTTCCCGCCGGCCGCTACCGGGAACTGGCCGGCCTGCCCGTACGCGAGCTGATCTCCCAGCTCGCCGCCGACGCCGACCTTCCCTGTCCACCCGTCGATGAGGTGGTCGCGCGCAGCCGGGCGGCCCTGCTCGCCGGACCGCCACCCGACCCGATCCCCTGCACCCTCGCTCTCCTCCACACGGCTCACCGACACGGCGTTCCGTTGGCCGTCGCCTCCAGCGCCGCCGCGGTGCTCGTCCGCCACGGTATCCACCAGCTCGGACTGCAGGACCTGCTGCCGGTTGCCGTCACCCTCGACGACGTGCCCCGCGGCAAGCCCGAGCCGGACGCCTACCTGGAAGCCGCCCGGCGCCTGGGCGTCGACCCCAGCCAGTGCCTTGCCGTCGACGACGCCGCCGACGGCGTCACCGCCGCGCTGGCGGCCGGCATGCGCACCCTCACCATCCTCGACGGCCGACTCGTCCCGGCCCGCACTCCCAACTCCTCTGGAGCCTCCCGTGCCGCGCAATCCTGACGACCACCCGGCCGGGCCGCAGTCCGTACTCGCCGTGTTCGCGCACCCCGACGATGCCGAGCTGTGGGCCGGTGGCACCCTCGCCCTCCACGCCCAGCACGCCCCCGTCCACATCGCCGTCCCCCTCCACGACCCTGTCCGCGACGCCGAGGCCAAGGCCGGAGCGGCCGTGCTGGGAGCCACTCTCCACCAGCTCGCCGAGCTCACCCCCGCCGCGATCCAGGCCCTGCTCATCGAGCTGAAGCCGCACGTGGTCATCACCCACCCCGTCCTCGACGCCCACGCCGACCACCGGCACATCGCCGAAGCCGTCCTCGAAGCCCTGCCCGAGGCGAAGATCGCGACCGGCCGCCCCCGGCGCCTCTACAGCTGCGACACCTACAACTCCCTCACCCTCGCCGGACCGCTCGCCCCCACGGTGATGGTCGACGTCACCGACACCTTTGACACCAAGATGCAGGCCCTGCGCCGCCACACATCCCAGCCGGTCGACGACCACTTCGGCCCGATGGCCGAAGACCTCGCCCGGATCTGGGGCAGGCGCAGCGGCGCCCTGCACGCCGAGGCGTTCACCGCCCTGCCCGTCCTCGGCCGCCTGCCCGGAACCGCCCACCTGTGACCGTCGCACGCGCCCCCGATCCGCCGGTCAACCGCCCGGCCCGCGGAGCGGGGAACATCCGCACACACAGGCGCCACGGGCACCGTCCAGGCCCCGGGCGCGCCGGCAACCGCCCTGCCCCCGCCCACTCCCAGAAGGAATCCACTTCCGTGTCCACATGGCCCGCCGCGAGCCAGCTCCCCACCCTCACCCGCCAGAACGAGACGCGCCCGAAGATGAGGATCAGCCAGGTATTCGGACCCACCGTCCAGGGGGAGGGCAGTGCCGCCGGGAGGCACTGCCTGTTCGTGCGGCTCTGGGACTGCAACCTGGAGTGCACCTGGTGCGACACCGCCTACACCTGGGCAGTGACGGCCGCCAAGGCGGCCAAGACCCGCAGCGGACAGCAGTACGAACGCAGCGAGCCCGCGTACGGCGAGAAGGAGATGGGGCCCGCCGAGGTCCTCAGCCGTCTGCAGGCACTCTGGGACGTCGAGAGGCGGCCGACCATCATCGTGATCTCCGGTGGCGAGCCGATGATGCAGCAGCGGGCACTCGTGCCCCTACTGGAGCAGCTGCGCAGCTGGGGCAACGAGATCCACATCGAAACGGCCGGCACCATCGCGCCCCTCGCAGAGTTCGACACACACGTCACGCAGTACAACGTGTCGCCCAAACTGGCCAACAGCGGCAACCCGCTGGGGAAGCGGCACAAGCCGAAGGCGCTCACCGCGCTACGGAACACGGGCAGGGCCTGGTTCAAGTTCGTCGTCACCCAGGACTCCACAACGGACCTGGCCGAGGTCGACCAGATCGTCGAGGCCGTGGCTTTGCCCTCGCAGCGGGTCATGGTGATGCCGGAAGGCTCGGACGCCCGGTCGAACACCGCGACCGCCCAGAAAGTGGTCGACGCGGCACTGAAGCGCGGCTACGGAGTGTCGTTCCGAACGCACGTCTTCTTGTGGGGCGACGACCCCGACCGGTAGGTGTAGTGCCCGCCGGGTCTCGCTCTGCCTGTCGAACGCAACAGCCGTCGAAGGAGGGCCAAGTGGTCCACGCGGTCGGCTGGGTCCGTCCGCACCGGAGCCGCAGTATCGGCTCCGCACCACCGCAGCCCTGTAACCCTCTGCGAGAACGCGCCGGACCTCGATGCTCGGACCCCGGGCGGATCCGGGACGCGAAGACCGCAAGCGATTTCTGACAGTCGCCCCCACCGACCCGCCGCTTCCAAGCAACCAGCGAACGGAGCACCACTCATGAGGACACCCAGACTCGCGGCACCCGTCTCCAAGGGCCACAAGATCGGCATCGTCACCCTCTCGGCCCCCGAACCCGCTTGCCTCCCCGACGTGTTCGCCCGCGGAGTGCGAACGCTCACCAGCATGGGCTTCGACGTTGCGGTCGGCCCCCATGCCGCCGGCCGGTCGGGATACCGCGCCGGGACCAGCGAGGAGATCCTCGACGACTTCCACGAGATGATCGCCGACCCGTCGATCACCGCCGTGGTCTGCGCGGGCGGCGGACGGAACTCCAACCGACTGCTGCCCCATCTCGATCTCCCCCTGATCGCCGCCCACCCGAAGCTGATCGTCGGTGTGAGCGACCCCAGCCTCATCCTGAACGCGATCACCTCGCGCACCGGGCTTGTCACTCTCCACGGGCCCTCGGTGATGTGGGACTTCGCCGACCCGGACGTGCCGGCCCAGACGCTCGCTCACTTCACTGCGATGCTCGCCGGCGACACCACCGCCGCCCTGTTCGAGGCACCCGTGGCCTGGACCCGTGGCGGCGTCGCCGAAGGCCCACTGATCGCGGGCTGCCTGTCCTCGCTTCGGTGCCTGCTCGGGACCCCGTGGGAGCCGCGGTGGGACGGCGCGATCCTGGCCATCGAAGACGCGTTCAAGCCCACAGACCTCCTCGACCAGGCCCTTACCCACCTGCGTGACTGCGGAGTCCTCGACCGCATCGCCGGCCTGATCGTCGGAGAGAACATGGCGTGCGAGCCGAGCGCGGGGATCACCGTCACCGACATGGTCGACGAGCTGTGCCAGGGCTACGAATGGCCCCTGGCCCACGGCCTCCCGTACGGACACACCTCTCTCAAGGTCACCCTCCCCGTCGGCGCGTGCATCCGCATGGATTCGGGTGCCGAGCATCCGCTCGCCATCACCTCCCCGTGGACCGCCACCCGGCACTCACCCGATCGAACATCCGTTGCGCAAGACCCTGATCGGGTGCCGTGAGCTCGACTCCACCCCAACGTGTGAGTTCAACCGCGCTCACCCCCGCAGGAGACGCCCCGCAGCCATCTTCGGACATTTCTTCGAAAACTTCGCCCTGTCGAATCCGTTACGGCACCCGGGCGGATGAGGTTGTTCGACCATCGCTCGACTCCACACCGAATCCAGGGAGGCCCAGTGCCGACGCCACACCACGCCCCCGCGGCGGCCGCCCGAATCGAACAGGCCGGGCCGGGATACCGGCCTCTGACGAAGGTCGCGCTGCTCGCACTGCGCCAGGACGGCAAGGTCGCCCTGGTCCGCAGGGCCCACCAACCCGACAAAGGCCAGCTGGCCCTCGTCAGTGGCCGGCTGGAGCCGGCGGAGTGGATCGATGAAGCGGCCTGCCGCGGAGCCTCCCAGACGCTGGGCATCCGGGTGGAGGCGCGCGACATCGAGCTCAGCGGCCTCCTGCACTACCGCAGCGAGCAGGGCGCAGGCCGGCTGTGCGTCGTCTTCGCCACCCAGCGCTGGTCCGGCGAGCCCCGCAACATCGCACCCCGGCAGTACAGCGAGGTGGTATGGGCGGACCCGGGCGGACCTCCGGCCGACTGCCGGGCGCTGACCCACGCCGTCCTCAACCAGTACGTCAGCGGGAGCCTTTACGCCGCCGTCGCCATGCCCATCGGCACCGAGGACGTGCCACCCGGAGAGGGGGCCACCCAAGATCCGGCGTCCGTCGACACAGGCACGGCGCCGCCCCACGGCGTCAGCAGCACCGCAGCACAGCCGAACACGAGGGGGACGAAGTGATCAGGAAGACCCGCGGGTATGCCGGCAAGCCGCCCGTGTCCGAGTCGGAGAGGCTGCTGTTCGGCGGTGAACTGGCCTACGACGTCGGGTGGGATCGCCATGAGGGGCTCTGGCTGAAGCTCGGGCTACGGACCATGGCCAAGGCGTTACCCGGCATGATCGCTACCGGGCTGCGGCTCGCCCGCCTCGCGGACGCCCGCGCGCTGCGGATCATGCTCGGAGCCGAACTCGGGCGCGGCATCACCCAGGCGGTCGGCCTGGTCGCCGTCAACAGCGTGCTGGGCCACCTCCTCTCGGGCGGGGTGACCAACGAGCGCCTGGCCCGAGCCCTGCCGGCACTCGCCGTGGTCGCGGTGATCGCGCTGCTGGGCTCGCTCCTGCGGTCCGCGTCCACGGCCGCCACAGGTGAGCTGGAACCGAAGGTCCAGCGCGTTGCCACCGAGCAGTACCTCGGCCTCGTCCACAAGGTCGAGCTCTCCGCGGTCGAGGACGACGAGTTCCACCGTCTCCTGGACGCCGCCCGCTACGGCGCCGACTCCGCCCGCCGCATGATCCGCTACTGCACCAACACCCTCAACTCGCTGATCTCCCTCATCGCCGCGGGCGGAGTCCTGACCGTCCTGGACATCGGGCTCCTGCCGCTCCTGGCCTTGATGACGGTGCCGTCCGCCTGGCGGTCGCTGACGATCTCCAAGCAGCGCTACGTTTCCTTCCACACCTTCGTCCAGCACGCCCGCGCCGGACTCCTCCTGGGTCAGCTCCTCACCCAGCGCGAGGCAGCCGCCGAGGTCCGCGTCCACGAGGTCGGCGGCTTTCTATTGACCCACTTCCGGGAGATGGCCGAGACCAGCGAGCGCGAGCAGACCCGGCTGGCCCGCAACGCCGCCCGGATCGGGCTGATCGCCGACGGGGCCTCCGGCATCGCGACGCTCCTGACCTATGGGGCCCTGGGACTGTTCCTGTGGAGCGGTCGGATGGACCTCGCGGTCGCCGGGACCGCGGTCCTGGCTATCCGGACCGGATCCTCGAGCCTGGACGGCCTCGTCGTACAGATGGCCGACCTGCACCAGGAGTCACTGTTCGTCGCCGACTTCGAGCGCCTGTGCGTGGAGGCCCGGGCACGGGCGGTCCCGGAGGGCGGCGAGGACCTGCCGGCCGAGGTACGGGAAGTCCGCTTCGAGAAGGTCTCGTTCACCTACCCGGGCAGCGACAGCGCGACGCCGGAGCCCACGCTGCGGGAGGTGTCGCTGTCCTTCCCCATGGGCAAGGTCATCGCCCTGGTCGGGGCGAACGGCTCCGGCAAGTCCACGCTGGTCAAGCTCCTCGCGGGCCTGTATCTGCCCGACGCGGGCGGCGGCACGGTCTGGTGGGACGGCGTGGACGCGGCGAAGGCCGACCGGCAGCAGATCTTCGCCCGCATCGCCCTGATGTCCCAGTCCTTCTTCCGGTGGCCGTTCACCGTACGCGTCAACATCGGCATCGGCAGGCCCACCACTCCCATCCTCGATGACGCCGTCAACGAAGCCGCCGCCTTCTCGGGTGCCGACCGGTTCATCTCCCGCCTCCCGCGCGGGAACGGAACGCTCCTCGGCCGCCAGTTCAAAGGCGGCCAGGAAGCCTCCGGTGGGGAGTGGCAGATGATCGGAATCAGCCGCGCCTGGTACAAACGCGCCAAGATCCTGGTAGTCGACGAGCCGACGAGCGCCCTCGACGCGGTCGCCGAACAGAAGGTCTTCGACCAGATCCGCGCCCTGGCCGAGGCCGGGCAGACCGTGGTGCTGATCACCCACCGGCTGCACTCCGTACGTCACGCTGACGTCATCCACGTCATGAAGGACGGCCAGGTCGCCGAGTCGGGCACCTTCGACGAGCTGATGGGAAGCAGCGGCACCGGCGAGTTCCGGGACGCCTACCAGCTACAGGCAGCCGCGTTCAACGAGGCCGTCCCCCGCCCGCGTCCGGCCGACGCGGCACAGGAGCCCGCATGACGACCACGAGCCACGCGGTGACCGATGGCCTGGCGGGCTGCCCCGGTCGGGGAGCACGGGCACGGCGGCGGCAGGCCCTTAGGATCCCTGGAGGCACCACGATGTCCACGACCGCGCAGGCGCCGCTGCTCCTTGTCGACGGCCACCATCAGCTGTATCGCGCGCACTTCGGGTTCCCCAAGCGGTTCGAAGCGCTCGACGGCACAGACGTCACCGGCGCCTTCGGGTTCGTCGCCCTGCTGCGCAAGCACCACCGTGAGCTGTGCGCCGGCCACGAGGTGATCGTGGTCTTCGACGCCGAGGACGGCACGGCCGCGCGGGCCGGGACCGACGCCGGGTACAAGGCGAACCGGGCGGCCGCCGATCACAGCCCCATCCAGGCGCTGGCCCCGCTCAAGCGAATGCTGGACCTGGCCCCAGTACCGTGGGTGGAGGTACCCGGCGTCGAAGGCGACGACGTCCTGGCCTCTCTCGCAGGACGGGCCGCCGCAGAAGGGCGGCCCGTGGTGGTGCTCTCCGGGGATCGGGACCTCTACAGCCTCCTCACCGAGCCTGGCGTGCGGATCCTCAACCCGCAGGCGCCTGCGGGGCGGCAGTTCGTGACCGCGGACACCGTCGTGGAGCGCTATGGCGTGACACCGGCCCAGTGGCCGGACTTCAGGGCTCTGACCGGGGACCAGGCGGACAACCTGCCCGGCGTGCCCGGGGTCGGAGCGGTCCTTGCGGCCCGGCTCCTGGCGGGAGGCCGCCGGCTCGAGGATCTCCCCCTCACCGCGCCGGGCCGACTGGCCAAGCCTCTGGTCCGCACGCGCGCATGCTGGGACGATGCCCTGCGCTGGCGGTCCCTGCACCTCCTGAATACCTCCCTCACCTGCCGCGCCCCGCTCACCGGCAGGGCCACCAGCAACCTTCCGGCCCCGGCCGACCTGATGAAGGCGGCCGGCCTGTGGTGAGCCTTCCCCTCAACGCGCGCGTGCCGGGGGGGTCGCGATGACGGCGGCTCCCGCCGAGTCCGCGGCGGCCGTCTCGCTGTGGCAGCACCACGACGTCCGCCGGTACCTGACCGGGCAGACCGCCAGCGTCGCCGGCAGCTCGATCTCCTCGATGGCCCTCCCCGTGCTGGCCGTGCTCGTCCTGGACGCGACCACCGGGCAAGTCGCCCTGCTGGCGCTCATCGGCCAGCTCCCGCCGGCACTGCTCGCCCTGCACGCAGGCGCCCTCGCCGACCGGTACCCGAAGCGCCCACTCATGATCATCGGGGACCTGGCCAGCGCCTGCGCGCTGGCGACTCTGCCGGCGGCCGCCGCCCTGCACACCTTGACCCTGACGCACCTGATGATCGTCGCCGCCGTCCACGGCGCCGCCGGCGTCCTCCACGACGCCGCAGCCATCAGCCTGCTGCCGAGCCTGGTCGACCGATCCCTGATCCAGCGCAGCAACTCCCGGGTGGGGGCCCTGTTCGCCGTCGCGGCCACCGGCGGGAGCAACCTGGGTGCGGCCCTGACCGCGCTGCTCGGCCCGGCCCGCGCTCTCCTGGGCGACGTCCTGTCCTACCTCGTCAGCATCTGGTGCACCGCCCGAATCAAGGTCCACGAGCCCCACCGCACCTGCGAGGCTTCGCCGCCGCTGCGGCGCGAGATCGGCGAAGGGCTTCGGCACGTGGCTCGCGACCACCGGCTTGCTGTGCTCACCGCGGTCAACTCGACGACCTCCTTCGCCTTGGCGCTCTTGAACACCTTGTGGGCGCTCTGCCTGCTGCGGGACCTGGCGATGTCCCCGACCGCCTTCGGGACGGTCCTTGGTGTCGGCGCCCTGGGCGCTGCGGCCGGGGCGCTGGCCGCCCCCGCGCTCAGCAGGCGCAACGGGCCTGGCCCGATGATGCTCGGCGCCCTCGCCCTGACCCCCTGCACCCAGATTCCCCTGCTCCTCGCATCCCCCGGCCTCGCCTGGCAGGTGGCGATCGCCGCGGCCCTGGTCGTCCAGCTCGCCTGCGCAGGTGCGGCGGGCACGACACAGCGCTCGATCCGGCAGATCATCACCGCGTCCGCCATACAGGCCCGGATGCAGGCCGTGTCCACCTGCCTGACCTCCGCCGCACGCCCCGCGGGCGCGCTGCTGGCCGGGATCCTGGGGACCTGGACCGGCGTACGGCCCGCGCTGGCCGTCGGCGCTGTTCTCCTCGCCCTCCCGCTCCTCGTCCTGGCCTGCTCACCCGTGCGGTCCCTGCGCCGCATGCCCGACGCCGCCGCCGAACGTGCCGACAACGAGTCTGCTCCCGTCGGCCGGCGGCAGCCGCCCGCCGACGCCGATCAACCAACGCCACGCCCATGAACGGCCTGGTCCACGCCGTCCTGCCCGCCCCGAAGTACCCCAAGGGCCTGGCCGTACGCATCCACGCGGTCGCCACCGCCCCCGCCCATCGCCGCCGCGGCTACGCCAGGGCCTCACTGGCCGCGCTCCTCGAACACCTGGGAGAGGACGGCGTCACCCTCTACGAGCTGTACGCCAGCGACGGATCCGCCCCGCTGTACGAGCAGCTCGGATTCGCCGCCGACCCGGCGCTGATGCGCATGACCCGCTTCCCCTCCCCGCCCGAAGGGCACGGCCCGTGAACGGGCAGCGGCCGCCGGAGGCCGCCGCGAGCAGCACCGGGGCCCGACCGGCCGGCACCACCCCCCACGGGCCCGCCTCCCCACACCCCACCGACCTGCCCGAGTCACCCGCCGCAGAGGGAGAACGCACCGCATGAGCAGCACCCACACCGCGCAGGACTGGCACAACCACTACGAGGCCGGCAGGGACTTCCGCCCGCTGACCGACGCCGAGTCGGCCCTGCTGACCGAGCGGCTGGCCGTGCCGGAGGACGCCCGGGGCGCCCGGGCACTGGACGTGGCGTGCGGGACCGGCGAGGTCGCCCGCGCCCTCGCCGGTGCCGGCTACCGGGTCGACGCGGTGGACTGGGCCCGCTCCGCCCTCGACCGGGCCGAAGCCGCCGGCCCGGACGAGATCGCCTACCACCAGCTCGACGTCACCGACGCGGACCTTTGCGCCCTCACCGCAGACGGCGGGTACCGGGTCATCACGATGCGCCGGGTTCTGGCCCATCTGCCCGACCGCACCCGTACGGTCGCCGAACTCGCGGCCCTGTTGGAGGAGGACGGCGTCCTGTGCGTGATCACCCCGCACGCCGACCGGCACCCGCCCGAGCTCCGTGACATCTGCCTGGACGATGCCGAGATCGGGCGGCTGTGCGACTTCTGGGACCACGCCGAACGCATCGAGGTCGCAGGGTCCACGTTCGTGCTGCTGCGCGGCCCGAAGTCGGCGGCCGTCGCCTACGCGGAGAAGCGGAAGCCGACACCGGCCGCCATGGCGGGCGTCGCCGTCGTCGTCACCAACTCTTGTGGGCGGGTCCTCCTCGGCTGGAACAATGCGCGCTCCATGTGGGAGCTGCCCGCCGGGAAGGTCGAGCCGGGCGAACCGTTCGAGGCGACGGCCGTGCGGGAGCTGGCGGAGGAGTCCGGTCTGGTCGCCCGCACGGAGGACGTGCTGCTCCTGGGCACCCTGTGCGACGCCACGAGCGGCGGGTTCACGCGGGTCACCGAGATCGCCCGGATTACCGCTTTCACCGGAGAACCGGAGGTGCGGGAGGCCGACCTGTCCCGCTGGGAGTGGCACACCCTGTCCGACCTGCGGCACCTGCCGCAGCCGCTGTTCACGGCCAGCGCCCAGGCCGTGAACTTCGTCTGGCCTGGCCTGTTGCCCGACGTGCCCGCCGCCCACCACACCCCCCGGCCGGCCGGATCGGTCGCGCTGACCTTCGGCGAGCCGGCCGCGGCGGTCCGCCTCCGCGAGAAGCTGGTCCGAGACCTCACGGAGGCAGGGTGGACCGACAGCCCCGGCCTCCGGCGGGCGTTCGCCACGGTGCCTCGGCAGGCCTTCCTGCCCGAGCAGCCCCTCCAGCGGGCCTACGCCAACGAGGCCGTGGCGACCGTCTTCGACGAGGACACCGGGCGGTCGATGAGCTCGGTGTCCCAGCCCGAGATGCAGGCCGTCATGCTCCGCGAAGCCGGTCTACGGGAGGGCGACCGGGTCCTGGAGATCGGGGGCGGCGGCTACAACGCGTGCCTGACCGCCGAGCTGGTGGGCCCGGCCGGGTCGGTGGTCTGCGTGGAGATCGACCCCTACGTGCATGCCCGCACGGTCCGGTTCCTGCAAGAGACCGGATACGCGGACCGGGTCCGGGCCGTCCTCGGCGACGGAACCCGCGGAGCCCCGGAGGCCCTCGTGCCGGCGGGTGGCTTCGACGCGATCCTTGTCACCGTCGGCGCGAACGACATCCCGTCGGCCTGGCACCGGCAGTTGGCCGACGGGCGGCACCTGGTGGTGCCCCTGCGGATCGGCGGGTTCACCCGGGCCCTCAGCCTGCGCAAGGAGCCGGGCCACCTGGCCTCGACCTGGGTCAGCGTCTGCGGATTCGTCCCGATGCAGGGCGGCGGCCGATGGGACGAGACACCGGACCCGATCGGCGCCAGCGGTTACGGGATCCGCTGGGAGGACACCACTCCCGCTCCCCTCGACGGCCTCGACCGGGCCCTGACGACGGCGGGAGCCGAAGTACGGACAGGGGTGACCGTCGTCACCAACGAGTCCTTCGAGCACCTCCAGCTGTGGCTGGCCACCGCCGTGCCCGGATTCTGCCGCCTGACGGGCGACCGTGAGCAGCCCGGCCGCCTCCGGCTGCCGAAGCACACGGACGCCATGGCCATGGTGTCCGGCGGTTCGATGGCCGTCGTGGTGATCGAGCGCCTCACCTCCGACGAGCACGACTCCACGCCCACCTGGGAGTTCCGGATCCAGGGATTCGGGCCCGACGGCAAGACCGCCGCCGACGTCCTCGCCGACGCCGTCCGTACCTGGGACCGGGAACTGCGCGACCGCGCCCACTCCCTGCTGACGATCTGGCCCGCGGACATCCCCAGCCCCGGCCTGCCCGCCGGCGACGTCGTCAACAAGGCGCTGGGGCGCATCGCGGTCACCTGGTCGGGACGTGACCGGCACACCGGCCCGCGCGTTGCACAGCACACGGGAGGGAACGGAGACACAGCGCAGTGATCACCTGGATCAACGGGCCGTTCGGGGCCGGCAAATCGACCCTGGCCGCGGGACTTCACGAAGCGCTGCCCGGGTCGGTGGTCGCGGACCCGGAGGACGTCGGCGGCCTCCTGCGCTCCAGCATGCGCGGCCACCCCCACGCGGCGCGGGACTACCAGGACTACCTGGCCTGGCGCCGCCTGACCGTCCAGCTCGTCACCGAGGTCCACCAGCTGGCCGACGGCCCGGTCATCGTGCCCATGACCGTCCTCGACCAGGCCTACGCGAAGGAAATGCTGGAGCCCCTCGCCGCTCTCGGCACCCCCGTCCACCACCTGGTGCTCCACGCGGATCCCGCACCCCTGCGGGCCCGCATCGAGGCCTCCCGGGAGTACCCGCACGACGAGACGCTCAGCGAGGCCGTCCGCGCACACCGGCGGCGCCGCATCACCGACTACGAGCAGGCCTTCGCCGCCTGGCTGCACACCGCGCACGTGATCGACACCGGCAACCTCACCCCCGGCCAGGCCCTCGAAGCCGCTCTCGCCCACCTCGCCCGCACCTGAGAACCCGGAGACCCATCCCATGACCACGCTCACTCCCCAGGCCGTCGTCCGGCTCGGGACCCGGCCCAGCCCCATGGCCATGGAGCAGACCGGCCGCTTCGCCCAGGCGTTCCGCGCCATGTATCCGCAGCTCACCCTCGACATCTCCAAGATCACCTCGGAGGGCGACGCGCACTGCGGTCCCCTGTCCGAGATCGGAGGCAAGGGGGCTTTCACGCGGCGCGCGGACACCCAGCTCCTCGACGGCCGCGTCGACGCCACCATCGCCTGCGCCAAGGACCTGCCCGGCCCCCACGACCGGGCCCCCGGGATGGCCGTCGCCGCAGTCCTCCCTCGCGAGGACGTTCGCGACGTCCTCGTCCTGCCCGTCGGCCACCGGCCCGTCACCCTCGCCGAGCTGCCCCCCGGCACCCGGGTCGGCACCAGCGCTCCCCGCCGGGCCGCCCTCCTCGCCTCCTTCTACCCCCATCTCGTCCCCGTTCCCATCCGCGGCAACGCCGACAGCCGCCTGGACCGCCTCGACCACGGCCGCCTCGGCGCCGACGTGATGATCGCGGCGCTCGCAGGTCTACGGCGCCTCGGCTTCGCCGACCGGGCCGGCGAGATCCTCGACCCCACCGTGTGGCTGCCCGCCGCCGGCGCCGGGATCATCGTCGTCGAGCACCGCGCCGACGACACCGTCACCGGCGGACTCCTCGCGCCGCTCACCCACCCCGCCACCCGGATCCTCCTCGACGCGGAGCGGGCCGTCCTCGCCGAACTGGCCGGGGGCTGCCTCACCGCGGCTTCCGCCCACGCCACCCTCGACGACACCGGCCGCGTGACCGTACGGGCCGCCGTCCTCGACCCGTCCGGCGGCCCGAGCGTGCGCGCCGAAGCCTCAGGCCCCGCTGAAGACGCCGCCGAGACCGGCCGGAAGACCGCTCGCGCTCTCCTGAACGCCGATGCTGCCCGGCTCCTCGCTGTCACCCCCAAGTAGGCGGGCAGCCCCTCGGGCCGCGGCCCCCGCCCCGCCCTTCAGCTCGGCGTCCCTCGGCAACCGGCCAGGAGCGTCACCGACCTGCGGAGCTCACCCCGTGCGGAAACCACGTCTCATCATCGTCAGCGGCCCTCCCGGGTCCGGGAAGTCCACCCTCGCCCGGGCGCTTGCGGCCGAACTGGGGTGCCCCGCCATCCTGCGCGACGAAATCAAGCAGGGCATGGCGGTCACCCTCGGACCGGCGCCGAAGGGCACCGAAGACCTCAACATCCCCGCCATGGACACGTTCTTCGCCACCCTCGGCGTACTGCTCCGCGCCCAGGTCACCATCGTCGCCGAGGCCGCCTACCAGGACCCGCTCTGGCGACCCGGCCTGCGGCCCTTGGCCGACATCGCCGACCTGCGGGTCATCCGCTGCCACGCCCCCACCCACACCCTCACGGACCGGATCAGGGAACGCGCCGCCCTGGACCCGCACCGTTCGGCGCACGCCAACGAACAACTGCTCACCGACATCGCCACCGGCGCCTACGACCCGCAGGCCTTCGCCGAAATCACCCTCGACGCACCCGTCCTGCGCGTGGACACGTCCGACGGATACCGACCCACCCTCGCCGAGATCACCGCGTACGTCCAGGCCCCGCGATCACCATGCTGCTCAGGTCACCCGGCTCGCAGCCCGGCCGGGCGCAGCCCCTCCGCTCATGACTCCCGAACGAAGGGTTCACCCCGTGGCACGCTCCTCCCTGCCGTCCTTGCTGGCCGTATTCGCACACCCAGACGATGAAGCGCTCGCGGTCGGCGGAGTCCTCGCCCAGCACGCCGCCGCGGGGGCACGCACCGCAGTCATCACCGCCACCTGGGCCCCGGACACCGGACGAGCCGCCGAACTCGCGGACGCCCTTCACCTGCTCGGCGCGGGCAAGCCCCGCATGCTCGGATACGCCGACCTGCGCGTGCCCGAGTCCGCTCCCGGCCAGGCCCGCCTCTGCGACGTCCCGCTGGATGAAGTGGTGGAGCACCTTGTCGCCCACATCCGTGCGATGCAGCCGCAGGTGATCGTGACCCACGACGCGTTCGGGTCCGGGCACCCCGACCATGTACGGACCCACGAGGCCGTGATCGAAGCCGCACTGGCCGCCGGCATCGAAGGGGTCCACCCGACAGCGGGCCGCCCCTGGAAGCCCGGCGCCGTCTACGGCGCCACCTACCCCCGCTCCGAGAGCGGGGCCTTGGACGCGCTGCTGGCCCCGGTCGGAAAACGCCTCCGGACGGTGCCGGACGACAAGGCGCACGTGGCCGTCGACGTCCGCCCCTGGCTTCACCGGAAGACCGCAGCGATCATGGCTCACCGCAGCGAGACGGAACGGGCCAGGTCCCTCCCAGGTCTCCTGGCCCGGCTTCCAGCGCCGGAGCGGGACGCGGTCATGGCTACGGAGTACTTCACGCGGCTCGATGCCGGGTACCTGCCGCGCCCCGACAGGCTCGAAGCCCTGACCGTCTAAACCCCGGGGCCCGCCCACAGCGCGCCGGACTCCGTCACGCCACCGTGACTGCTCGAGGCCAGCTCATGTGGCGCGGTGAGCTCGGCGGCATCGCGGCCGAGCGGCTTCATCTCGTACGCGGTGAAGATGACCCGGCAGTGCGGGGCCTCGCTGACCACATCACCACCCACGGCCTCATCCTGGAGATGCTCGCCGGACCGCTGCCCGGCATCCACGACCCGACCGGGCCGGGGAAGCTGCTGTTCGCGTTCTTCGACGCGATGGCGGAGACCGAGCGGGAGAACGTCCGGGAGTCGACGCTGGAAGGGCTCGATACCGCGGCCCGCAAGGGCAAGTACGGCGGCCGGCCCCGGCCATCACCGACGACATGCTCCACACCGTGCTCCGGCGCCGCACAGGCGGCGAGTCCGTCGAGCAGATCCAACCCGACCTGATCATCCCCACCGGCAAGCGCAAGGGACAGAGCCCCTCCGTCGTCAGCATCTACCGGCGCTCGCCGACCACGCCAAGCGGGAGGCGTACCCGGAGGCCGTCGAACAGGCCCACACCGACTTCGCCGCCCTCCAGGCCAGCGACGTTCCCCGGCCCCGCCCGGACACCGCAGCGCTCAGCTCGTGACCTTGATCGTTCTCACCGGGATTTCCTGTACGCCGACTACTCGCACCCGGGGAGCCCAGCGGGTTCAGGGAAACTGAAGGGGCTTCAGCGGGAACCCGGGGTCGAATGGTGTGCTCTGTGAGGATCGATCCGTGGGTTCGCCTCGAACTCATGCTGAGGCATCCGGATCTGCGGGCGTCATCTGCTCATGGAGATGGGCCTCGACCGGACCCAGGTGCTGGTCATGGGCCAGGACGAGTTCGTCCGCGAGGTTGAGGACACGGATGCTCCCGTTCGCGAACTGCAGGGCGATGCCGACGGAAAAGTCGAGGTTGTCGTGCCGGTAGCGGATCTCTCGGGTGGAGAGGATGTGCTGGCCGACGAACCGGGTCATGGGGAAGTCGGGCAGGTCGTCCTCGACCGTGGTATGGCCGTATTCGTCCATGTCGTAGGGGCCATGAGGCTGGTCGATCTCCATGGACAATTCATCGCCTGGCGTGTGGAACCGGACGGGGCCGAGGCCGTCCATATGCAGCCACATGTGCAGGAGAGAGGGCTCGGTCTCCTCGTAGTGGTGCCAGGACGTCGTCACCTTCAGCAGGCGTCTGCCGACCAGGTCCTCAGCATTGATCATCGACTGATGCTGTCACAGTGCTCAACGACTCGGCACTGGTTTCCAGGAGGCGTCGGGCCGAGTCCGCGTAGCGCATCGCGGTCTTCTCGTAGAGGCCGAAGACCTCCGCGAGATGCAGTGGGTCGGGACCGTGGGTCAGGGCCTCTTCGAGCTGCCGGTCGACGCGAAGCCGCTCCAAGGTGGCGTCCTGCCCTCGCATCGGAGCACTGATCCAGTGGTTGCTGGCCCGGCCGGTCGTGTTGGCGGTCTGGTTGTTGATCAGCAGGTGGAGGTTCGCGGTGCTCGGCCACCGGCGACGCCGGTGGTCCAGCCAGGCCGTCAGGAGTTCAGAGTGAGGTCGTCGAGAGGCCGGGCGCGTCCGGCGATGGTCAGCCGGCGCCTTGTTCAGGACTGGTCCCAGGCGTCGATGAAGAGGAGCTCGTCGTCGGGGCAGGCTGCGATCAGCTCGGACTTGAGGGAAGGGGTCGACCCCTTGTCGAAGAGGCTTCCGTCCGCGAGGAGCGGCAGGACGTCCCTGGCGTGGGCGGTGAAGCGGGCGGGGTAGCCGGAGCTGAGGATCTGGTTGGCTTTGCCCTGCCGCTTCAGCTCAAACAACCAACCTATGCTGACGCCCGTGGTCTGGGTGGTCCAGGCGGCGAGCGTCTTCTCGTGGTGAAAGATCCTGCTGTTCTCGGGGTCCTGTGCCTGTTCCGGGTTCGGAATGTAGATCGATACGTCGAAGGCGAACATGTGGTTCCGTTCTTCGGTGTTGAGTGGATTCATCGTACGAGTGGCTGGCGGCGTACCGGTGAGCGATGGCGCGGGGTCCGCACGGGTGCCGTCCGCCGGCTCACGCAAACCCTCCGCAGGACGCGGCGCTGGTCGATGGAGCACGTAGCAGCGGGGATCCGGTAGTGCGAGCAGGCGGTCGGTGGCCGAGGCGTAGGATCTTGGATCATGATCCGTTCAGTGGAATGGAACTACCCGTCGTGATGCCTCCATACTGCAAGGTCTGCCTCGCGTCCAGCCACGACTACGAGTCGTTCACGCTGGTGTGGTTCCGGCCGATCGCGCCACCACGAGACCGTGAAGGGCGCCCGGAGAGCGCCCTCTGGTTCTGCAAGGACCATGCCCGCTACACCGTGGGCAAGACGGACATGAGCGCGATCCTCGCCATGGTCCACATACGGGCGGCGATCCGACGTGACACCCCGAACCTCTGGCCCCTCGTCAGCCTGCCCTGAGCGGACGTCTCGAGTACACGCACCTCGCCTGTCGTTTCAACGTCGGAAGGCAGCTGCCGGCAAGGGCGACACGTGCTGCCCTCATTGGGCAGGAGCGATGATTACCCGGTGGCAACAGACCTTGAACTCTTCGGGGACCACCACCAGATGCACGTCATGGACGAGGACCTGCGGATCCGTCGGCGTCCGGCTGATCGAGATGTGTGCTGGTTGACTGTGCGTCGTGACCAAGATGATCGAGATACCGGATGCAGAGGATGACTGGGAGCCCGCCACGGAGCTTCAGGCTGGACGCAATCCGGTGCGGCAGGCATCCATGTTCCAGAGCGTGACCTGGCCGCTGAGCTCGCTGGCCCTGCTCTCAGTGGACCTGGAGGCGGTGGCGCGGCGGCTGAGGCTGACCCTGGAGACGTCGTGGGACGGGCACGGCGGTGTGCGGGCGGCGTTCTTCGTGCTGGAGGGGACAGATTTCGTCGTCACGCACCACGAAGGGGACGCTCCGGGAACCCACTTGTGGACACGGAAGGGTGGGCCTGTCGATCCGGCCGCGCGCGTGGGCGGTCTTCTTGCGGCTCTCGGCGTGGGGCCGGAGGCAGTCTCGTACTCCACTTGGGGGGCTGGCACCGACCTGTCGCACGTGCCCGCTGCCTGGGGACGCGGCCGGGGCAAGGCGGTGCGGTCGCACCAGGACATCTGGGCCAACTTCAAGAGGCGCCCGCAGATGTTCGTCGGCTATGTCACCTTCGGAGCGGTGGTCGGGTTCCTCAACGGCTATGCCACCGCCTCCGACAATGCCCTGCTGGACGGATTCAGGCAGTGGCTCGCAGCCAGGTTGGAATACGGCTCGAACCTGGTGTATTGGGTCTTGGCCGAGAAGGTGATCTTTCCCGACGGCCGACCCGAGGAACCCTGGTCGCCCGAGACCGAGCAGCACGCCGTGGCCGGCCTGATCGGCCTGATCGACGAGTACTTCGATCACCTCGCCCGTGATCCGAAGGAACGCCCCGGGACGGGCTGACCGAGGGCCCTGGACTCATCCCCGGGTGAGAATCCGGAGTTCCATTCGAGGGTGAGGCCGGCGGTGACGGCGTCGAGGTCCTGGCGGAGGATCCCCGCGAACGAGTGGACCGGTGCGGGAGTATCCTGCTCGGCCTGGCGGATCCACTCCGGCGCATGCCGCCACGCCGGTTCACCATCAGGTCGCGGAAACATCTGGACGAGGCCCCGCGCCGCCAGCCTTGAGCGACGTTCGGCTCCGGCTGCCTGTCGCGCGAGTTTCGGACGTGCGTACGATGCGCCGGTGATGATCTTGCTGTCCGTCGACACCACCTCCGAGGCGTTCCTCCCCCACTCTGACCGGTACTCAGCGGCAGAAGGTGTACTTCCTCAAGGACGTCAAGGCCAGCGCCGGCCAGACGCTGAACCTGGCCAAGGCCCACACCCTGCGCACCACCGCGACCACGCCCATCCGAACCGGCGACTACACCCTCACCCTCCAGGTCAACGGACGCCGCTTCACCCCGAGCCCGTTCAAGGTCCTCACTCGCTGACACGCCTGTGCCCGGCCGGGCCAACCCACGGGCCGGGCGGTCCGGCCCTCACCTGCCCCGCCGGCCTCCACCCCCGCGCCGGGAGCGCGGACATCGACGACTTCCCCACCCGCCACCTCCTAAACCGGTACGGGATCGGTCCGGCCCGGCTCCGGGCCCGGTCGTTCAGGCTCGCCCTCACTGCCTCCGTCAGCCAACCGACGCGGCGCCGAACGTCGGCGTTTCGGCCAACTGCCCCCGAGTCGCCTGCCCTTGCGCGGCAAGGGTCGATGCACTGCGCAACCTCGGAAATCCGCTGAATCACAGGGCGCATAGCACGTCCGAAAGGAACAGGTGCTCGAAATCGTGCGGCGTCGTTGAGCACGACGACGCCACCACCACGTCCACGAGGGGGAACACGTTGACGCAAGTCGAATCAGGCAGCGACCAGACCGACTCCCCGATCCGCACCCTCCGGCAGATGCCGGACCCACCCGCAGCCGCTCCGCCGTCGCCGCCCGCAGCCCTCCGTCCAGGCCCACTCCCGCGAGCACGGACGACGCGCGGCACGACCGCACCCCAGGAGGCGATTCACCGTGAACAAGGTGCCGAACTCGACGGCGACTTCCGCTGCCGCATCACCCCATCCCGTGGACTGCACCGTGCTGCCCGACCCCACTACGCCCGCCCCGCGCCTCCTTCCGGCACAGTCCGCCGCCGACACCTCCCAGGCTGCGACGGCCCGGGCGGCGATGGTGGCCCAGCTCGAGCGGAGCGGGGACCTCGGCCCCGGACCGGTCCGTGAGGCCCTGCTCGCGCTGCCGCGCCAGATCCTGATGCCCCAGGCGTACGTGCGGCGCAGCGGCCCGGAGGAGATGCCGCCGTGCTGGGATCTGCTGGACTTCTCCTGTCCGGCCGACCGGGCCGAGTTGATGGAGCGGCTGCACAGCGGGGACAGCGTCGCGATCCAGCACGACGGCGAGCCGATCCTCGGCCGCGTACCCGAGCCGCGCCGCGGGGGCGTGATGACCGCGATGTCGAGCACGATGAGCCTGACCGCCGGCCTGCTGCAGCAACTGGACCTGCGGCCCGGCCAGCGCGTGCTGGATGTGGGGACCGGCGCCGGGGTGACCGTGGCAGTGGAGTGCTTCGTGTGTGGCGACGCCGGCGTCGTCACCCTCGACATCGATCCGCACGTCACCGCGGCTGCCCGAGAACGGCTGTCCGCTCTCGGCTACCGGCCGACCACGGTGACCGCGGACGGCACCAACGGGTGGGCTGCCTCCGGCCCCTACGACCGGATCTTCGTCTCCTTCGCCGTCCGGCACGTGCCGCAGGCCCTGGTGGAGCAGCTGGCCCCGGGCGGGCTCGCCTTGATGACGCTCGGGACGTCGTCTCCGTCGTGGCCGGGCTTGGCCGTGATCGAAAGGCGACAGGACGGGACGGTGGAGGCGGAGCTGCGCGCGGTCGAGTTCGGTCACCGTGCCGGTGCCGGCTTCGGGCGGCTGTTCCTGTCCGCCGCGTTCCGCGCAGCAATCACCCGGGCCGACGGGTGGACACAGCGCAGCCGGATCGCGCCGCCGCCCGACACAGCGCGTGGCCTGTGGCTGGCCTTGGACCACTTCTACCCGGGGCTGGTGCGCGACTTCGGTGCCGAGAGCCTGACGATCGGCGCGCCCGAGTGCCGGTCATGGATGCGCGTACGGGCTGTTGGCCACCGCCGCTGGGACGTGACGACCTCAGGGCCCCGGGACATCTGGGCAGAGGTTCAGGAGGTCGCTGGCCGGTGGCGGGCGGCCGGTGCACCGGACATCTTCCGGCTCCACTTCGACGCCGACGGCAGCCAGCGGGCCACCAGCCCGAGCGGCGCCCTGACCTGGCAGCTTTCCCCTTGCGAGAAGGGAGACGCACGATGACCCGCCCCGACCAACCTGCCTCTGCGGCGGTTTCGGACGAGGCCCTGTTCGGGCCCGAGGCCGCCGACTACGCCCGCTACCGTCCCGGCCTTCCGGACGCCGCGGTCCACCTCCTGGCCGCCACCCAGCACGGTGTGCCCGCCCCCGTCCTCCTGGACCTGGGAACCGGCACCGGCCAGGTGCCCCGCGCGCTGCTCCCCGTCCAGCACCGACTGGTGCACATCGACCTCGTCGACCTGAACGGGGCGATGCTGGAGGCGGCCCGCGCCGCACTCGAACCGGTCCGCGGAGCGTGCACGGTCGACGTCTTCACCGGCGCCGCCCACACCTTCGTCCCCGCCGCGCCCGACCGGGCGCCCACCCTGATTACCTGCTGCCGGTCCTTCCACCCCGTCCCGCCCGGAAGTCCTCTCCATGGCCGACCGGGTGGCCGCGCCGCACGCCGCCGTGGTCATCATGGGTGACGGCAGCCTCTGGACCCATGAGGCCGCCTGGACGGCCGCCCTTCGGGAGCTGATCCAGAAATACCTCGGTGAAGACCGGCGCGCGGGCACCGGCGGCACCTACCCCGGGCCGGGCCGCTCCTACGAGGACGACCTGGCCGACTCGGCGTTCAGCGAGGTGACCGAGCACCGCTTCCCCCTCTCCCGCGCCTGGGCGCCCGAGGACGTCCTGGGTTACCTGCGCACCACCAGCTTCGCCCGCCCTGCCCTCTTCGCCGGCCGCCATCACGACTTCGAGGACGCGGCTCTCCGACTGCTCCAGGACCACGCCGCTGGCAGTGTCCTGGAGGAGGACGCGGTGTTCACCGTGCTGCTCGCGCGCCGCCCCGGCGGCGCTGTGTGAGCGGCACCCAGCGGCACACCGAGCCGCTCGACGTCCACCTGATCGCCGTGCGCGAGGGCGCGGCGGGGCCGGAGGTGCTGCTGTCCCGTCGGGCCGGTGACGTGTACGCGGCCGGCTGCTGGCATCTCGTCTCCGGGCACCTGGACGGCCCGTGGGAGGACTTGGTCACTGCCCTGGTGCGCGAGGCCCGGGAGGAATCCGGTGTCGTCATCGACCCGGCCGATGTCCGGGCGGCCGTCGCCGTGCACCACCGAGCCCCCGCCGGCGGCGCCCGGATCGGAGTGTTCTTCGAGGTGGACCGATGGGAGGGCACACCGGAGGTCAGGGAGCCCCTGGTGTGCGACGCCATGGGCTGGTTCTCGTTCGACGCGCTGCCGGAGCCGATGGTGGCGTACTGCCGGGCCGGGCTGGATGCCTACCGGGCCGGCGTGCGGATGGCCGTGCACTTCCAGGAGCCCGACGATCCGATCGCCTACAGCCCGTCCGCCGACCGGCTGGTCCTGATCCCCGAACCCGCCGCGCGCGGCGCGGCCCCGGCGACGGTGCGCGCGTTCGCCGAGCAGGCGGTCGGGCGGATCACCGCGTGGACGGACGTGTCCTGGGCGCGGGAGGAGAGCCGGGTATGGCGGGCGGACGGCGCCGAGGGCGGAGAGTGGTACGTCAAGATCCACCAGAACGGGGCCCGCTTCCACCATCGTGAAGTCGACGCCCTCCGCAGCTGGGTCCCCGCCCTGGGGGCGGCCGCGCCCCGGCTGGTGGCCGCCGACCCCGCGCTGCGGGCCGTCGTACTCACCACGGTGGGCGGCCGAACCCTGCACGGCGCCGTACACCCGCCCGAGCAGCAGCGCCTCATCTTCCACCGCATCGGGCAGCTCGCGGCGGCCATCCATCACAGAGCCCCACCCCGGCCCGCCGCGGACGCCCTGCCGGTGGGGAAGCTGGAGCGGCACCTGCCCGGGGCCCTGCCCCACCTCGCGCCCGGCGACGAGAAGTTCATCCGCGCCACCGCCGACAGGGTCGCCGGCCTGGCCTCCTTGCAGACGGTGCCCACACACGGTGACTTCCAGCTCCGCAACCTGCGCTGGGACGAGAGTGCCGACACGCTCTACGTCATCGACTTCGAGCGGTCGGAGGACGGCCCGGCCGTGCGGGATTTCGTACGGCTCTCCGACGCCTGGCACGGCAGGCCCGACCTCCTCCAGGCCCTGATGGACGGCTACGGCCGCCCCTTCACCCCCAAGAAATAGGCCCAGCTCACGGTCCTGTCCGTCCTCGATGCCGTCTCCGGCATCTCCTACGGCACCGCCCACGGTGATCCCGAGCTGGTGGAGCGCGGCCTGCGCACCCTGACCCGGCTCCGCGCCGAACAGCACCCCTGACCCGCATCCCGCCCACCATGAGGAGCAGCACGTTGACGTACACAGCCCGCGAGGAGTGGGAGACGCACTACGGCGAGGGAAAGGGGTGGCGCCGGCTCGGTGAGCGCGAACAGCAACTCCTTGCCGAGCACGCCCCGGTGCCCGACGGCGGGGGCCGTGCCCTGGATGTGGGCTG
>NZ_JBVJMA010000022.1:104225-129571 GCF_055584445.1 Streptomyces sp. NPDC103540 | reverse complement strand
CCCGCGGAGCGGGTACCCCATCGCTGCGCGATGGGACAGCGGGGCGGGTCGCTGCGCTCCCCGCGCCCACGCGATGCGTGGGCGGCTCCCAGCGCTGCGCTCCGGGAGCCAGGGAAGGCCGGCCGCTGCGCGCCCGGCGGGCCACGCGCAGCGTGGCCGGGTCGATGGAGGGTGTGGGGTGTGACGGTGCGCCTGGTGGGGCCTCCGGTGGGGGCGTTGGAGGGGAGTGAGGGAGGACTGGGTCCTCCGGGCGGGTCCGCTGCGCTCCCCCGCCTGACGGTCCTTCCGGCTGCGCCTCCAGAACCATTGGGGCCCACTGCGTGGGCCTGGCTGGCTAGGGAGGGGTGGGGGTCGCTCGTTCGTGTCGGGTTCTAGTGTAGCGGGTGCATCAGGTTGATGCACCATGTGCTGTTGGCAGAAACGCGAGACACCCCCCAACCACCCTGAGCGAGGTTCGGATTTGAGCACGCATCAGGCCCAGGTTCCAGCCTATCAATTATCCTAGGAATCACCGATTGGAAAAGCTCCAGGCCTCAGCTCAAGAACGGTACCTCGGATATCGATAAGCCGAAATTCCGGCGTGCGGAGGTACCGGAGCCGAGCGGCCCCCGGGGCCGGGCGGCGGAACCACCCACCGGGACCCGCCACGCTTCCAGGCTTTTGATCGTCACGGCTGGTACCACCCGAGACTCAGAGCCGCTGTTGCTGTCCCCGAGCTGCACCCGGACACGGCGCCGCACGCGAAGCGAGCGCAGCCACACAACAAGCCCAGATCCGGCGGCTACCAGGGGCGACACGCCCGCTGTGACCAGCGGCTTTTGCCCCCGCGGTGCGCGGCGTGGCAGCGGGGGGCTGGGGTGGTGGCTGGTGTCTAAAGACACATAAGAGGGATTCACGCTCAAAACGGCTCTGACCTGCGACGATGCGAAACCGTTTGTTCTAGGTTTCCAGAACAAACGGCTCCCGAGTGTTCTGGAAACCTAGAACAAAGCCACCCCAAACCTGATGGGTCGTTAGGTAACTGTGAGGCACTGTTTGTTCTGCCGCTCCAGAACAAGCCGGTTTACCTAGTGCTACCGTGCTCACCGAACCGTTGATCATCCCTGGAGGACTGTGCTGATGGAACAGCTGCCGATCGTCCGCCCCGGCGAGCGCGTGGTCGCGCGGTCGGACGGCAAGGGCGGCTTGATCCTGGGCGTGGAGAAGATCCAGGGCCGCGAGTTCGCCGCGAGCGCCGAGGTGAGCGGCTACGTCCTGGACGCCCGGCTCCTACTGGACGTGCTCGGCAGCCTGAAGGCGCCCGGCAGCTGGTTCCAGGTCTGGTGCAAGCTCATGGCGCTCCAGAACGCGAACCGCGCCGACGACAACGATCGCGCGGTCCCCCGCGGCTTCGTGAAGACCAGCCAGCGTGATCTCCAGACCCGGTGCAACCTGTCGGCAGCCTCCGTGAACGAGGCCAGCCAGTTCTTCACGCACATTGGTTGGATGCGCACCGCTAGGCGGGGCACCCTCCAGCTGAACCCGTGGCTGACGGTGGCTGGCACTTCCGGCGAGCAGGAGAAGTGGCAGAAGCTCTGGAACGCCGCTGAGGGCCCTGTCTGCATCATCCCGCTCCCCGACTACCCCACCGAGTGGCGCCAGGAGCGGGAGGCCGAGCGGAAGGCCGCCGAAGCCGCCCGCCGCAAGGAGAAGGTCGTCACGCTCCGCCAGCGGCGGCCCGTGCGCAAGGCGAGCGCGTGATCTCGCGCGGCATATCCTCGTTGTTGCAGCGTCGTCCTGATTGGAAGTGGTGAGGCTCCGTGAGCAGCTCTTACGTCCCCAGCCCTCCCACAGAGGCGCCCGTCGAGATCCCTCGCGCCGTGCTGCGCCTCCTGGCCCTGGTCGACATCACCAACGCCGGCCGCCGCGTCCTGGACGAGCTGATGTACCTGAGCGACCCTGACGCCGGCACCGCCGCGATCAGCCAGAACGAGATGGCGCGCGAACTGGGAGCCAGCAAGCCCACGGTGAACCGTGGTTTCAAGGAGCTGCGCGAGTGCGGACTCGCCTGGAGCCTCGAAGACGGCCTCTACCAGCTCCACCCGCTCCTGACCGGCGGCAAGGTCGCCTACCCCATGCCGATCCCGGAGATCAAGGCCGCTGAACCTGAGCGCTTCACCGAGCAGCGACGGGCCCGGTACGCGGCCCAGGTCGCCAACCTCGCGGCCGCTGGCTGACAGCTCCGGCCCCGCGAAGCCACAAGGCGCTGCACCCCTCGGGTGCAGCGCCTTCCTCATGTCCGCGATCACGCCGGTAGCACCAGCTAAACCGGCTTGTTCTGGAGGAGCAGAACAACAAGCAGGGACAGGCCCCGACACGGGACCGCTGCCGGTAGCACCAGGTGAACCGTTTTGTTCTGCTCCTCCAGAACAAACCCGCCCTCGCCGGGGAAGCGACTACACGGGCCCCTAGGGAAGTCGCAGGCAGGACGCCCCCGTACGACCGTTCCCGGGAGGTGGCGCCGCGCGCCGCCCGTCTGGGGTCAGGCCGGCGCGGTACGAGTGGGTGGGGTGTGACTCACGACTTCGGCCTCCACTTCACCCAGGAGCTGGGCAATCGCTTCGGCCTGCCCACCGACAGCTGGCCCGCGAGCGCGGAGCAGGTGGCCCGTTCCTCACCATCGTCGTCAACCTGCTCGTCGTGGCTGCCTTCGAGGCGACGAAGGCCCTGTACGAGATCACGCGCTACGCCCGCGACGCGGACGTCGAGGCGTACTTTGACAGCGCGCTGCGGGCCTGCGCGCGCAGCAGCACCCAGGCGAGCAGCACGACGGTGGCAGCCGCCGCGAGCCGGTAGCCGGCCCCGGTGCAGCAGCCGCCCTCTGTATCGGTGAGGTCAGCCTTGCTACCCGAGCAGCAGCCGTGTGCCGTCCGGGTCGTGCGATTACTGCGCTGCACCCCGGAGACGGGCCTGCTGCACCTGGCCGGACAGCAGCAGCACGAGCAGCAGCCCCGACCGTCTCGGCCGCCACCGCTGGGTGGTCGAGAGGAGGATGTCCTGGCTGAACGGCTGCCGGCGACGAGCGCGCGCGTCGGCAAGCAGCTGCTCCGCCATCGCCTCGGCGTCGGTACGGACCTGCTCGGCTTCGGCGGCCAAGGGCGCATAGAGGCCTGGTCCCGGCCGAAGGGCCGCTTCTGCGGGCCGGCTTGAGTGTGGGGTGGGCATGCCGCTCAGGACGGCAGCGGGCCGACCTTGCATTCGCGCGCCGTCCACGTACGGATGGGGGCGCCGAAGTCACTCTCCTCGATCCTGACAACGATGCTGAGGACCTCCCCTTCCTGGAACGACCCTCGAACCAACCCAGCATATTGCTCATCAAGCCCGTCCCGGAGAACAGCGTCCGCCCGGACGGGGTGCCGTCCTTGCTGACGGTCGCATAAGTGTTGTACTGCTTGAAACGGCTCACCTCGCGAGGCATGCCCCCCTGACCATCCGGGCTGAGCCCGGGAACAATGACACGCAGGCCGTCTTTCGCCAGCTCGGCCCTGACGTCGCTCATACTCCAGCCTTCTCAGCGTCATCCGGTCGGCGCCGTGAAGCCTGTGGCGCCCTCAACCCGCAGTCAAGATCACCCAACGGGGCGGTGTACGTGCGCGGATCCTCGGCCGGGGGGCACAGAGGTACGTCGCCACTCCCGTCCTTTCTCTGCCAATCAAGACAACGTGCAACTGCGGGTTGTATCTCCTTCCCCCCGAGAGCGAGCTCGGAGCCGGGAACGGCGAGGAGACCGGCGGCGAGAAGGCGCGGGGCCCGGTTGTGACCGAGCGCCCCAGTTGGCCTCGATGGACAACTGCGGCGCTCACGACAGTTCGGGGTACCGGCCTCTTCCTGGTCTGGTACGGCATGGCAGCGCTGGGCGGTTGTCGGGTGGGGGTAGCGTCCGGCTACGTCGGCAGTGTTGTCGTGAGAGGGGCCGTTGTGATGGAGAAGAAGCCTGCTGCTGAGGAGCCGGGTCTGCGTATTCTCAAGCCGACTGAGGTGGTGGCGGTGGACAGGGCGGTCCTTCGTCTTGAGGAGAGCGAGGGGCAGCCGGTGCTGAGGATTACGGCCGGAACCGTGATCCCGGCGGGGATCAGGGTCCTTGACGAACAGGGCAGCCTTGTCGCGGTCTACCATGCTGCGGCCCCGACACCACAAGGCAAGTCGTACCGGGAACACGTGGACGGGTTCGGGGCTGTCATTCACGGGGCGAAGTAGGACGCGAACTGCGGCAGATGACCCATACGATCGCTGAGCCCTCGGCCCCGGTCGGCAGAGCATCGCGGCGGTCCGCTGGAGGCCGGCTCTTCCGGGTCGACGGCGTCGTACGGGGCGTGTGAGGCGTTGTACGCCCCTGTGAGCGCCCCGCAGGCTTCTTGACCGCCGCTGGGGGGGGCGAGGGCGTACTCGCCCCGCAGGCGGCCGCACAGCCCGGGAAGGATCATGTGGACGATGCGGCGATGATCACCGCGGTCGCGGAAGCCGGTGCGGGCGCGGGTGGTGGCGGGATCTGCAACGCGGGGGTGTAAAACGCGCCCGGATCCCGTTGCGCGGTGTGTTGTCGCAGGTCAGGACCGCAACGCGGACGCTGTTGCACCTGGGCATTGCAGTGCCTGTTGCACGCTTCCCGTCCCGGGCGATGGTGATCTGTGCCATCGAAGATGGGACGTGTGCCACCGAAGTTGGACTGGACGCAGTTTGTGACAGCGAAGATGGACCGCGCCCAGGTCAGGCGCTGCGGGACGTCCGGCGCAGCGGCCTGGCGCTCAGTCGGTACCCGTCTCATAGAAGCATGTCGGCCAGGTCCAAGTCGGCGCAGCGATGGGTAGGGCCGGCGTATGCGGGAGGATCGCTGCGTGACCACCCTTATCCCGCCTCCCGGGCCCGACCGGCACCAGGCGATCGTCAGCGAGGTAGCCCTCCTGTGGGCCGCGCACCAGCCTGGGCCGTTCCCCGACGTGCCATTCGACAACAGACACGATCTGGCGTACCTGGATTTCAACATGGCTGGCTGCGTCATGACCTACCTCAAGAACGGTGGCGTCACCAGCCCAGGGCACACCGACGTTCTCCGGGACTGCCTCCCGGAGCTCCGTGCTGCCGTCACGCTGCTGGCGCGCTCGGAGGAGTACCAGGAAGGGCTCATGGCCTTCCGCGGCTTGCTTGCGATGGCTGAACTGATCCTCGCCGATGAGGCTTGAGCCAGTCACCATCCGGGCCCTCGAACCTGATCTCTCACGGCCCCGGCACACCCACCCCGGCCTGCGACCCGTCCATCTTCGTTGTCACGAACTGCGTTCAGCCCAACTTCAGTGGCACACGTCCCATCTTCGATGGCACAGGTCAGATGGCGACGGTGGTGCTCTGCAGGGCCTGGGCGTAGAGCGCGGCGGCGGCGCTGTCGGTGCTCACTGCGGCGATTCGTGCGCACCCGCCAGCCCACCCGGCACCAATCCCGTCGTTACGTTCCGTACCCGCTCCCATTGAGGGTGTCACGCTGCTCGTGGCGGAGCCGAAGCCAGGGGTCGACCCCGTGATTGTGGGCCCGTTCGGCAGCGTGACACCCCAGCGTGACAGCCGGAGCGAGGGAGCGTGACAGCCCGACAGTCACCGTTGGTGATCAGCGGGCGGAGTGAGCGCGGCTCAGGAGCGCGGCGAGTGCACGGGCGGCTTCCGGCTCGGAAGTGGCCAGACGGGCTGCGAACGCCAGGTCGTCACCGTCGGCATCGGGGACCAGGCGGGCGAGTTCGGCGAGCAGCGCGGCGTGCGCGCGGACCGGCGCGGTGAGAAGGCTGGCGGCGGCCTCGCGGGCGGCCGGGTCGCGGTAGTGCCCGCGGTGCGCGGCCAGGGCGTGGGCGAGCCAGGCGTCGACGTCGGCCTGGACGTAGCCGTCCGCGCGGCGGGTGAGCTCGTCGCGTACGGCTTCGTCGCCTTCGGCCGGCTCGGCTTGGTCCAGGGTGCCGAGATCCCGCAGCACCTGGAGGTGGTTGGCGCGGGCCGCGATCCGGACAGCTTCGCGCAGCTCGGCCTCCCGGGCGGCGGCGGCCGCAGCGTCGGCGGCGAGCTCGGCCCGCACGACGTCGTCGACGTCCGGGTCGTACACGGCGCCCGGACCGGCAGCGGCGAGCAGCGCGGCGATGCGCCCCCACTCCGCGAGCTCCGCCGGGCCGCGGAGGTCGTCGGCCAGGTCCTCGTACCGGGACGCCTGCCGCGCCTCGAACCGCGCCTCCTCGAGGGCGGCCGCGACGGCGCCGGCGTCCATACCCTTCGCCTCGCGCCGTACGACACGGCGGCCGATCCGGGCCGGGTCGACGGGCTCGCGGGGCGCGGCGACGTGTGGAGGGAGCGGATGGCGCGCGGTGCGCCGGGTCGGCCAGGGCGTGGTCATCGCGGCCTCGCAATCGGTGTCCGGGATCAGGGAGCGAGCCGCCGCCAGAGCGTTGTCGACGACCCGCCGAATTGAGCCGAAGCTCAGGAGTTGTCACCAACGGGACCAGCTGAGCTGGCGGATGAGGATGGTCGAGGCAGCCTGGTTGTCACACGCGAGGCATTCGACTTGTCACAGACGCTCACTCAGCAGTCTTTCTGTCACCAGAAACGAAGATCGGGAGCCTGAGGTTCTCCACGGCGCTTCCATGAGCTCATGTCCGCTACACGTGCTGGGTCGGGAAGGGTAGTCGACGCCGCTGACACCGGGCCTGTCTGGTCGCATCAGTGCAGCTGGGAGGACCTCTTCGTGCCGACGGACGTCGACGCGGGCAGGTCCGGCCTAGATCTGGGCGACGGCTGGACGAGACGGTGGACGGTCTTGTGGCGGGCCAGCGGGGACGATGTGTCCTGCTCGGTGCACGATCTCGTACAGGAGCCGGTGCTCACGAGCGACCCGATGCGGCACTTCACCTGGCGCCGGGACCAGCGGCACCGTCCGGGCCTGCAGTTTCTGACCAGCACCGGCCGTCACCACGGCTCGGAGAGCCTGGAGGAGAGCCGGGTGCTGCTGGCCCTGGACTTCGCCGGCGACGTGGTCGACGTCGTCTCGCAGCCGCTGAAGATCTCCTTCGCCACCTGCGGGAAGCGCCGCGCCCACACCCCCGACTACCTCGCGGTGACCCGCCGCGGCGTCTGGCTGATCGACGTACGCCCCGAGCCGTTGATCAAGGAGTTGGACCGGGAGTCGTTCGCCGCGGCCGCCGAGGTCGCCGTCGCCTGCGGCTGGCGCTACGCGGTGGCCGCCCGCTGGCGCGAGCACGCCTTCGCGGGCCTGGATGCGATGGCGTCGCGGCGCCGGCTGAGGTCCGATCCGATGGGCCTGCGGCCGGTGCTGCTCGCCGAGGCCGTGGGCGGGCGGAGGTTCGGCGAGCTTGCGGCGGCGACGGGCTGCGAGCCGGTTGCCCGGGCCCAGCTGCTGCACCTGCTGTGGTCGAGGCAGCTGGGCGTCGACCTGGCCGGCCCGCTGCAGGACCGCTCGTTCGTGATGCCCGCCGCGGAGGCGGGCCGGTGACCGCGGCGGCGGTGCTGGACCTTTCCCCCGGCGCCGGGCTGGTGCTGGACGGAACGGAGTGGACGGTCGAGCGCCGCGAACCGCACTTGGGCCGGGTGCAGTTGGTGAAGGACGACGGCACCCGCGAACGGATGACCTTCCGGTTCCTGGCCAACCACCCGCAGTGCCGCCCTTCGTCGCGGACGTCGTCGGCGGGGGCTGACCGGGGCCGCCAGCGCAAGGCGTCCGAGGACCTGAAAGCGGGCCGGCTGGAGCTGACCGAGCTGCGGATGGCCCACCTGCTGGAAGTGGCGACCGGGTTCCGCTCCGGTGACCCGTTCCACCCGGGCCCGGGCGAGCCGAGAGCCGAGTACGACCTGGCGACGACGACGCTCACCGAGCGCCGGCACGCGAAGGTGGCGGAGCTCGCGGCCCTGGATCCGCAGCACGCGAGGCTGCTGGGGCTGGGCTCGGTGGGCTACCGCACGCTGATCCGGTGGGAGAACGCCCGCCGCCGGTTCGGGCTGGTTGGCTGCGCGGACGACCGGTGGCTGCGCCGAAGCGGCGGAACACGGACGGTTTCCGAGGAGGTGCGGGAGGCGGTCCTGGCGGTCCGCGAGGAGACGCAGCGGATGGCGAAGGTGTCGATGCGGACCAAGGATCGCATGATCCGCCAGTACGTCCGCGAGGAGTTCGGGCCCGAGACGAAGGTGCCCAGCTACGACACCCTGCGCCGGCTCTGGCGGGAGTGGTTCGGCCCCGGCGGCGCCCGGCAGCGCTACGCGCGCTCGGCCGATCTGCCGGAGTCGCAGGGGCACGTCCTGGTGCACCGGCCGGGCCAGGTCGTCGCGCTGGACACCACGGTGCTGCCGGTCATGGTCCGCGAGCACGTCTTCGGCGATCCGGTGAAGATGCACCTCACCTTGGCCCTGGACGTCTGCACGCACTCGCTGGTCGCTTTCCGGCTGACGTTGGTCTCCGACACCTCGGTGGACGTCGCGATGGTGCTGCGGGACGTGACGATGCCGCTGCCGATGCGGGCGGACTGGGGCGAGGACCTGGAATGGCCCTACCCCGGCCTGCCGGCTGCGGTGGTGGCGGAGTTCGCCGGGCATCCGGTGGCCGGCCTGCCGTTCTTCACCCCGGAGACGGTGACCACCGACCACGGATCGGTCTATCGCAATCACCACCTGGTCGAGGTCGAGCGGGTGCTCGGCTGCCAGGTCCTGCCCGCGCGGGTGCTGCGGGCGACCGACAAGGCCGCTGTCGAACGAGCGTTCGGCGTGATCCGGCAGCTGTTGTTCGAGCACCTGGTCGGCTACACCGGCGTCGACGTCGCCGACCGCGGGGCCGACCCGGCCGGGGACGCGGTGCTGGCGGCCGACCAGCTCGAGCACCTGATCGCCACCTGGATCGTCGCCGTCTGGCAAAAGCGCAAGCTGGGCGAGTACGCCCCGGCCTGGGATCCGGACGGCTCGCACAGCCCGAACTCGCTGTTCGCGGCGTCGTTCGCGCAGACCGGCTTCGCGATGGACATTCCCTCCCCGGAGCTGTTCTACGAGCTGCTGCCCGCTCACTACGTCCGCATCGACATGCGCCGCGGGGTGAAGATCCGCGGACTTTGGTACGACGACACCGAGGTTCTGCGGGACTACCGCGGCGAGTTGTCGACGCGGGGCGGCAAGCACAAGGGCAAGTGGCTCATCCGCCGCGATCCGCGGGATCGGCGGCAGGTGTTCTTCCAGGACCCGATCAGCCATGCCTGGCACCCGCTGCCCTGGACGGGAATGCCCCGGGCCGGGCAGATGCCGGCCTTCGGGGACGCTCGGGCCAGCGCCCTGCTCGCGAAGGCCGCTGCGGCCGGGCTGAAGCCGCAGTCGGACGCCGAACTGCTGCCCGTGCTGCTGGAGCTGATCGGCTCGCACGTCCCGGTCAGCAAGTGGCCGACCCAGCTGAAGAAGTCCCAGCGCACCGAGCACGCCCGCGAAACGCACCAGGCCAGGGCCGCGCAGGCTGACCGGCCGCCGAGCCCGCCCGCGCCGGCCGCACAGGCCGACCTTTCTCCTGCTCCTGCCTCTGCCGAGGAGGGGACGGCGACGGTGCTGAGCTGGCCGGGTCGGGCCCGCGAGACGCAGGAAGCGGTCGCCGGTGAACGGCGCCGGCGGCGGGAGGCAGTCCGGCCCGCGCCCGTCCCGCCGCCCGAGCTGGGCCACAGCTTCCGGGCCCGCAGCGTGTTCGTCCTGCCCGAGGACGACGTGGAGGAGGACCGTGGTGGACCAGACGACGCCGGATGAGCACGCGGTCGTCCCGTTCCTGCGGGCCGGCCCGCCGCCGGACCGCACCCGCTGGGAGGGCTGGCAGCAGTGGCGGAAGATCCGCGGCACGTTCGTGCCCGCGCCACGTCTGACGCCGGCGGAGTTCCAGAGCCTGAGCCCCCGGCGGCGGGCCCTGCACGACCTGCACCGCACCGCGACGCACGTCAACATGCGGCTGCAGGAGACGCCGATGAGCGCGCGGGTCGCGAACCTGATGCGCGGACGGCTGCAGAACAACGCGGTGAAGTTCATGCCCGGCACCCGCGACGGCCTGATGATCAACGGCGGCGGGTTCCAGGGCAAGACCGAGACCGCCTGCGACGCGGCCGCGTCCTTCGAGGACGTCTGGCGCGAGGTCCACCACCAGCTGCTGCCCGGCCCCACCCCCGGCACCCGGGACGTGTTCGTGCCCGTCGCCTACTGCCGCCTGCCGGTCCGCGCGACACCCAAGGGCCTCTGCAAGGCGATCTTGAACGTCTACGGCAACCCGCACCCCGGCACCCTGGACGACCTGGTCAGAGCGGTGCGGGACGCGATCCGGGACCATCACACCACCGCCCTGCTGATCGACGACATCACCCGGCTCCGGCTCCACCGCGAGGACGACCAGGACACCCTCGACCTGATCCGTGAGCTGATGGACCTCAACGTCACCCTGATCCTGATCGGTGTGGACATCCCCGGCTCCGGACTCCTGCGCGGCGCCTACGTCGACCAGCGCACCGGACAGTGGGTCTTCCCCGACAACAGCCGAGGCGGGCGGCACAGCACGGCGGCCGCCACGCAGACCGGCCGCCGGTTCGACATGGTCGATCTCGATCCGTTCGACTACTCCACCCCGGCTGGCATCACCGCCTTCCTCGACCACCTGGCGGGCATCGAGGACCAGCTGCGGCTCCTGCGGTCCTTCGAAGGCATGCTGACCACCGGCGAGATGCCCGAGTACCTCTTCGGCCGCACCCGCGGCGTCGTCGGCCTCCTGCGGCGGCTGATCGAGGACGGCTGCACCGAGGCGATCCTCACCGGCGAAGAGCGCCTCACCCCCGAACTGCTCGCGAAGACCACGATCCACCTCGGCAACCTGGACGACCTCGACCCCAGGGCCGGCGAGGTCCCCGACATCCCGCAGCCCACCGCCCCGCCCGCGAAGCCCAAGTCGCGCCGGGGGCGCGGACGCAACACGGTCCTCGACGACCGCGGGAACAGGCCGGCCGCCGGTGGCTGACATGGCCATGGGCTCCGGGCGGCGGCCCTTCGGACTCGGCCTCGACCCGCTGGAGGGCGAGTCACTGGCCGGCTTCGTCCTGCGGCTGGCCCACCGCCTGCACGTCTCACCGAACGAGCTCGCCCGGCAGACCGGCCTGACCGATCACGACCGGCTCGGGCGGGCCCGGGCCTCGCTTTCGACGCGCCTGAGCCCAGACGAGGTCAGCCGCTTCGCCCGCACCACCCGGCTCGACCCGCGCGAAGTGCGCGCGATGACGCTGGAACCCTTCGCCTCCCGCTACCCGCCGGCGGCCCGCAGCATCGCCGATGTCCGGGCCGGGCGGGTCTACTCCATGCACACGGACCGATGGCTGTTCCCCACCACCGCCCGTTACTGCCCCCACTGCGTCGCCGGCGACGGCTCCGACATCCAAAACGCCCACGGCGGGCCCTGGCAGATCCTCTGGCGCCTGCCCGTCGTCTTCGCCTGCCCGCTGCACAAGGTGTTCCTGGAACACCTCTGCCCCCACTGCCACAAGCCGATCAACTTCAGCAGCAGAACACAGCTGGTCCCCCGCCCCGCCGCCACCGGCGTCCACCCGGCCCACTGCCGGTCCTCCCTGACCCCGGAAGTCCCGACCAGCCGGCCGGGCGCCCCCTGCGGGACACCGCTCGCGCACGACCCACAGCACCACCAGCCCGGACCCGCCCTGCTCGAGCTCCAGCGCAAGATCCTCGGCCTGCTCGGCCCCGGCCGGCCCAAACGGCAGGCACAGCAGTACTTCACCGAGCTCATCCTCCTCGCCGGACTCGTCACGATCTGCTGGCCGCGCATCCAGCCGGTCGGCACCACCCGCCCCCTGGCCGCCGCCGTCGACCGGCACCTCGCCATCCACGACGGAGTCGACTCCCGCCCCTACCGCTCCACCGCGGCCCCCGTCGACGCCCTCGCCTGCGCCGGCCTCCTCCAGGTCACCGATCGCCTCCTGACCGCCGCCGACCTGCGCGAAGCACTCGCCCCGCTCGCACCCGAGGAGAACCGGAACCGCAGCGGAATCCCGCCCACACGGCACCTGATCTGGGACAACGTCTTCAAGAAGCAGCGCAGTGCATGCTCCGAGCGTTTCCAGCAGGCCGCCGACACGATCGTTCCCACCTTCCGGCGCACCGGCAAAGGCGGACTTCGCCTCCCCTCCACCGGCGTCGGCCTGCGAGCCGAACACATCCCCGCGTGCTTGCCCCACGACCTCGCCGAACGCCACCTCGGCTTCCTCTTGGACACCACGCCCAAGATGCGCCGACGCGCGGCCGCGGTCTTCCTCGTCCGGCGCGCACGCGGCGGCGGTCTGGACAAAGCCGCCCAGTTCCTCGGGATCAACCCCGAGAACAAGAGGATGGGCTACACGCAGCTGCTGAACCGCCGCCTCCGCGCCAGCGGAACGGCCCGCGACTTCGAGCAGGCCCTCGACGCCATCACCGCCGAGCTCCTCGAGGGCCCGGTCATCGACTACCAGCACCGACGTGAGGTCCTCGCCACCTGGACGCTGGAACCCGAGAACTGGGAGCACATGCTCACCCGGCTCCCGGAGCTCACCAGCCGCCGAAAGCCCCTCAGCGACGACCGCAGGCGCCTGGCCGTCAGCGCCTACATCTGGACCCTCGTCACCGAAGGCGAGCCCGACTTCGCACCCTGCCCGCCGCACATCGCCCCCGACCCCGCACTACGCGCCGTCTGGACCCGGGAGCGACACAACGTCTTCCACTGGCTCCGCACCACCGACCACCAGCCCTACTACGGCGCCCTCAAGCCACTGCTCGAAGACCACGCCGAGCACCTGGCCAAGGCGATCGACTGTGACTGAGCGCTTCAGATGGCCGGTCGAGTGCCAGGCTCGTGCGAACCTGGCACGATTCACGTCATCGCCTTGGGGCGGTCAACGTCCAGCCGAGGCGAGAAGGAACTTTGATCTCTAACTACCAGCGGCGTCTGCGAGAGCAGTTTCTGTCCGTCCCTGTCGTTGCGCCGCCTGTCCCGTGGCACCCGGTCCCGGACGGGCTCATCCCTATCGGTGGCCTGCTCGGCATCGGCTTCGCTCTCGCTCCCGACGATGGCCGCGACCTAGTCATGGTTGTCTCCGTCGACGGCCACGGGCTCTTTGACACCGTCACCGGCGAGAAGATCGCCCGGGACCGTGACCCTGACCCCGACGGCAGCACCCCGGACGCGGTGCCAGATCTCTCCTGCCCAGGGCTCGGCCCCATCGCCTCGACCCGAGTACGCATTGCGGGACTCTTCGGAGGCGGCCTGCACACCACCACCGAGGACGGCTGGACCCTGGAGGTCGTTAGCCCCGAGTGGCCGCACGACCGCGTCCTGCTGTCCACAGACGGAGGCATCCCCCACAACGGACCGCACGGCGACAGCTGGTGGCACATCTTTGACTCCAACTACTCCGAACTGCGAGCAGCCGGCTTCTCGCCGTCCGGACGCACCCTCGCCGTCGCCACCAGCAGCGACCTAACCCTCTGGACCCGTCAGGCGCCTGACACCGACCGCTCGGGCGGCCAACTCGGCCGCTCACCGGCCAACTGAAGCGCTCAGCCACATCGACAACCACCCACAAAGCCGTCGGTGACAACCAGCCTGCCTATGTGACAACTACCGTGCTTCGGCTCACGAATACGGTTTATAGCAGCTTCGGAATGCTGCCGTGTCAGAAGCGGAATTCAATCGACACAACGTGTGTGAAATCCGCGCGTAGGCCAGCGGCACGGGTGCCCCAATCGGTGAAATAGGACTCGGTGATGGCCTCGGCGACGAGCGGATGCAGGTCCTCCTCCGTCGCTCCGGCTGCCTGAAGCTCCAGGATCTGTTTGGCATACGTGGGTGAGATGGCCGTGGTGATGGAGCGCTCGCGGCCGTCGTCCGAGCTGCCCTTGCCGACGAATCCGAAGTGCGCCGTGACGTCCACCATCATGCCGCTTGAGGTGGCCGCCCGTTCGCGTACTTGTGCTTTGACCTGCGGTTGCCATTCGGATTCGGTCTCCTCCACCAAGGCGGCCTGGAGCCGCTTCTGCGGCGTCGTCAGAGTCCCAGCGCGGTAGCGCTCCACCGTCCGGCGTGAGACGCCCAGACGTTCGGCGAGGGCTTTGGTCGAGCCCTTCGTCCGCGTGAGGAGGAATTTCATCTGGGCCTTTGCAGATTTTGGCGCGGGCCGGGTGAAGACCTTCCGTTCCGCCCGCGCGAGGGCTGCCAGGACCTTGCCGCGGTCCGGGGCTGGCCGCTGTGAGTCGTTGATCGTCATGACGGCATGGTCTGAGTATCGACCTGTGGACAGAGTCCGCGTTCGTGCAGGTCACTGCGGGTCCTGTCGGGGTCGGCGCCTACGGTGGAGGCATGACGTCGTCCTCCGCGCCCTCCGAGCCGGTGCCGGTCCCCATCCGGGTGCTGCTGCCCGGGGACCAGGACGTCGTCGGACGCCTGTGGTCCAAGCGCCAGGTGCGCGGCGGCTGGTTGTACGAGGTGGGGCTCCCCGCGTACCGCAACGGCCCCGCGGACACGGTGGAGCCGGTCGAGTACCGGGTCTGGGTTCGCGCGCCGCAGCATGTGCCGCCCCCTGGAAGGCGTCTCGTACGACGGCGTGCCCGTGGAGTACCTGGAACCGCCCGAGCCATCACCCCGCCGCCGGCGTAATCCGCTGAACGTGCTTGAGCTCCGAATCCTGCGGTAGCCGGAGCACACTTGTGTGTAACGGGACGGCCCGGCCAGCTGTCTCCGACGTGAGCCGACCCCCTGGGGCAGTCAGTCGGGAAGCTCGCTGCCCAGGTATCGGACGGATGCGACGTCCTTGGCCATCCGCAGTCGCACGGTGGCCTGTCCGGTTTCGTCGAACTGCCTCAAAGCCTCCGGGAGGTTGAGGATTTGCCCGGCGTAGATGAGATCCACTACGGGACCAAGGTCGATGCGTTCGTCGCCGAACACATAGGCAACCTGGTCGTACCGGGCTGCTAGACGGTATCGGCCGTCGGCCGCCAGATAGTCAAATGCCTCGCGTCTGATCACGTTGACAGACACGGTGGAGGCCTGGAGCGGGACATGCTCGCCGTTGAGCAAGGCGAGCATGTCCTTGACCTCGCGGGCGTCGCCCAGGGTGAAGCCATCGGGGACCGGGAAGAAGTGACCTGTTTGACTCTGCAGGCGTGTGAGGTCGTCGAAGGCGTCGGCCCACAGACGGGCCTCGTCGGGCGGCATGAATCCGTCCGCCGGTGCTGGTGCGCTGGCCTGGATTCCGGGCATAGCCAGTTCTAGCGAGTACCCCGGCAGCATTCGGGACATCATCTGCAGTGCGGGCACGTAGACGGAGGGCAGAGCCCGCTCGGGCGGGACGAAGGTCATCTTGAACTGTGTGCGGGAGGTGGGAAAATCCAGTCTCAACCGCGCGGTGAAGGTGCCGGGCGCGTCCATACCGTACAGGCAGCCGCCGGAGGCGCCGGTCGAGCGCTCGGTAAAGCTCAAGGGTAGGGAGGCGACTGGTATCCCGCTTTCGTTGCGCACCACGATGCTGGCGCGCAACGGGATGTCGATCGGTTGCCGCTCGGCCTCGATGCTCAGCAAGTGGGGGACGGTACCGCTGATACCGAGTTCGGCCGGTGCACTCACGGTGAAATCCCGCAGGTGTTCCGTCGTCAGCTGCACGCTCTCGCCGCCAAAGCGGACCGCCTGTTCGAACCGGGCCTTAAGGAGGGCGTGGCCTGTGTCATCGTCGCGGAAGTGCACGCGGCCGGTGAGAGTGATGAGGTCCTCAGGCGGGATGTGCCGGGTCTTCGGAACGATCTCGATGGCAGGTGTCCCATCTGCGGCAGCGGAGGGACGGAGACTGTAGTGAGGAGAGGCCTCCTGAGCCAGTTGTGTCAGAGCCGCGAGGCGTGCGGCGAAGTCGGGGATCCCACGCATCAACGCGTCCCGTTCGGCTCGCGACTCGCTGATCATCCGTAGGATCTTGTCGCTGCTGCTGAACAAGCTATAGCGGACCAGATCCGGGTGGGCCGCGAAGTGGGTATTCAGCCAGCCGAGGCCGCGCCAGTGCCGCACGAAAGGGAACTGCGCGCGAAGTCCCTCGAACCAGGTGATCTCGGCGGGGTTTGCGTCGATGGGGACCAAGAGGTCCCAGTGGTCGGGCTGATGGCGCGCGGTGGAGATCAGGGAGTCCCTGACCTGGTTGCGCCGCCCCGGTGTCATGCGGCCGGTGAAGGACTTCACCTCATAGTTGATGAGCTCGCCGTTCTCGGCGTACTCGAACAGGTCACGTCCGCCGTCGCCGCCGGCGCCGTCGACGGGGAAGGCCAGTGGGCGCAGGCGCAAAACCAGCATAGCGATCAGAGCCTCGCACGCCTTGGGTGATGCCAGCCTGCCCCATGGGACTTCTACCATCCGCTCACCTTACCGGCCGGCGCTGACAGGGCACCGAGCCGAGTTGACGGCTGCTGATGGCCACAGGTGCCGTCGGGGCGGCGTCTACTCTGCGATCCGCAACCCCATCGCCCACGAACTTGATCACGAGCTCGATGAGAGCCAGGCGTTCGAGCAGCTGGCTGTCTTCGGTATCCGCGCGCGGCGGATCGACGCGGCAGATGTCGAGACCGCACCATAGCGAGCAGGTTGCGCAAAGGCCACTGGCTGGTTCTCCGGACGGCGAGGCTGACGCGGGCATGCCTCCCAGGGGCGTGGGCAACCCACGAGGCCGGCGACCGTGCGAGGGGTGCAAGTGCCGGTATGACGCGCGAAAGGGTCCGGTGTACCGCCGCATGTCCTCACCGCTGGCGAAGGTCCGGCGCGAAGGCCGCTTCCCTGACGTGATCGACACCCTGCGCGAGGTCCACGCCCGGCGGCCTGGTCGCCGGACGTCGACACGTTCCCGAGTGAAGTTCTGACTGGTTTCCCCTGGACAGTTCCGAGGGTCGGCGCCAGGGTATGGCGGCCACCCGCGTCTTCTGGCGGGAGGTCATTTCAGGCCGATGTGCAGAAGCGGCGGCTCCGTCGGTTGCGGGTGTTCGGGAGGAGCTCTGGCTCGGTTGGGTGGAGGGGTGGCTCCGGGCGCGGGCGTCGCCGCCGATCGGGCCCCGCCATACCATTATCAACCGGACAGCCTGCGACTTCGCGGACGCGCTACTGCACCGAGAACCGTGGAACCGGAGCCCAACCCACGCGACAAGCCGAACCGACCCGCTGGAGGAACCGACGGACCGTCACGAAAGATCGAGACTAACGGGTGCAGGAGTAGGCCACCCAAAGGCGCCTTGCGAGTAGTATCCGATCATGACAAATGACCTGTTGTACAGCGCTTCGGTCGACATGTGGATTGACCGTAGTATTTTCGGGATCAACGAAGCGCCGTCCGCCGATGAGCCGGGCGATATCTGGGCGCTGATGAAAGTGGACGATACGCCGGTTCGGGTCGGCCTCGGCGCTATCCTCTTTCGGAGCACCGTGGGTACTCATAAATCATTGGTTACGGTGGAAATTCGGACCGAGCCGAGCTGCCCGGGCCAGGGGTTCGACTCCATCTACCGCGATTCATATCAGAGCACAAGCGGTAATGCGGTGTTGTCAAATATCGACGGACCCGAACTAAATTTCGCCCTGCAGCCGCAATTCGATTACATTTTGAGCGTCTGGCGTAAGGGAGGTGAAACGGCGCCGTCGCGGCACGACGAGATGTTGGGAGTCGTATTCCCTATCGAAGGCCTCGAAGAGTACGTAATCCAGTTTATTCCGGCGGTTCGTTAAACTGCATGAATGCGCGAGTTCCATTTTCGGAACTCGCGCATTGGGTTCAGCTACTTGGATTCCCATCTCTGATTGGCAGCTCCGGAGCAGGACCAGAGGTGAACGAGGGTGCCGTTTTCAGTTCCCGATCCCCTGACATCGAGGCACAGGCCACTCTTTTTGTGCATGATTGCCGGATACGACGGGTGCGGGCTCCATTTTTGAGTCTCAGATCCGGAGCAAGGTTGGTTGGTGACGCTGGCACCCGAGGGTCCGCCGTCAAGACAACTGTTGCCGTAGATCCGAAGCTCTCCATCACCGTTGAACGCGAAGTCCTGCGCGGGCTTTCCCGAGTAGGTCCAGATTTTGGCCTTGAACCCCGGGGCCCTGCCACCGATATCCAACGCCTTTTTCGAGTGCTGAGAAATCAACGAGGCTGGAATTATATTCTGGTAATTCGTGATATATACCTGAAAATCTTCACCGTGCAATATCCTGTCCTGTGCGTACCATGCAGAAAGCTTTCCTCCTGCAGCGCCGTTGACGGTTGCCGGTACGTAGCGGACCGAGTAGTTGCCGTCGCCCAAGCCTGCTCCTTCTGCAGTCGAAGCGAACGGGAATTCGTCGCACTCATATCCGGGATTACCCTTGGCGATCTTTCCGCACGCCGTGTCCTTGGCGGCGCGATTCCTCTTCTGAACTTCCCTTGCCTCGTCATTGAACTCTGGGTAGTTGCGAGTCAAGTAGGTGGGCGCAGTGGCGCCAAACCAGCCTGGGATGTTTTTGCTATGCCCGACCTCTGGGTCTGTGCTATCAGGCATGTGGTAGGCGTGGAAAATGTGCTCCGCAACCTGCTTTACAGACGAGTCGTTATAGTCATAAGTGAAATATGGAACGGTGCGGTTAAATACCGCGCCTTCCCCTCCTTTTCCGAAGTTCGCCAGGTAGGATGCGGAGTCCATTCGAAGGGATTGATCCGGTCCGCTGTACCATTTGGAATTGGCTTCAGGTTTTGGACTTTCGACCTTCCAGCTGTTCCGGAATTTGCAGTATACGGGCTTGTCTATTCGACCCTGGTCTCCCGAGGCGGCGCTTCCGGTCACCGTATAGTAGATATACGTTTCATTCCAGGAAGCGAGAGGTTTGGAGTGCCTGTCGCTGTTGCCGTATGAGGCTGTGCAGGGGCCAGGGTGTCCAGTGACAGCTGGAGCGGTCGTCATCGATGCCCCGATGAATACTCCTGTTACAGAAAGCTCGGTGACCTTTAGGTGAATCTCACCGACTCTCTTTTCATTTGATCCTCTTCCTACTTCGGTTTCCTTGAATTGGACCTGCCCCTCAACGCGCCCGGAACCGTCAAGCTTGGTCAGGGTCATATAGTTCCATCGACAAAATTCGAATCGGTTGACAATCCATCCGTCATCGGTCTGGGCCCCTTGTCGCGCGTTGCAACCCGCGAAATCGGGGAAGATCGGAGCGAGGGAGGTCCTGTTGGAAGGCTCGGGCTCTCGGCGTGTCTCTCTTTTTTGGAGACGCTCATCGGTGTTTTTGGGCGTAGGTGCTTCGGGGGGAAGAAGGTTATTGGACCCGCTGACGTCCTGTTCCTTTTCGCCCTTACGGTAGATCTCACCGATTTCGGCGAGTGGCTTGGCTTCTGAGGATCTGGACCATATGAGTGTGCTGGGCCCCTCGTCCGCCGCCGCTGTGGGTGCCAGTGCAGTCCCAAGCAATGTAATGATGCCCAGTCCCGCCAACGCGGCGCGTCTTGCTCTCACTATGCCCCCTCAGCATGATCATTTGTCACGTAGGGTAGCAGCGTGAACGTGTGCAGTGGGATCGCTCGTTGGTCACTGACCGAAAGTCATCATCCGTGCTGCGAGAGGTTGGGCGGGCCTGATAGGGCTATGGCGTCATGACCGTCCGGCGCCAGCTACTCCCAAGGCTTCGGTAGCGCGTGCCACAGTGCCCTGAGCCAGTCAGGCGGGTTGGTGAGGAGCTCGTCCATCAGCCGGACCATGATGGATCGAGCGGTACCTTCGGCGGCGCCTTGGGCCATCGAGGAGGGCAGGCCAGCGCCGACAGCGGGGCTGCTGCGGGACGCGGGCCGGGCTGGGCGGCTGGACGGGCGCGAGGACGCTGTCCCGGTTCAGGCTGCTGCTTGTCTGGCGGGTGTTCTAAGCCGGAGCCGGCTCGGTTCCGAAACCCCCAGTGTGGGCTACAGGTCGAATTCGATGTGGTCGATGTCGGTGAACTCCACCAGGAGGCCGCCGGCACGGCGGCCGCGGTCCTTGAAGTAGATCTCTTGCAGGCCCTCGGCGGCGATGTCGCGCAGCTGCTGCTCGCTGGCTCCGGCGTCCTGGGCGTCGAAGAGACGGCGGGCGAACTCGGGCGGCAGCCCGACGGTGAGGTGGCGCATTCGTCCGTCGTCGGTGGTGCCTGGGGCGGCGGTGTAGCCGAAGCGGGCCCGGGTATCGACGACGATGCCGCCGGTGGTGGCCGCGGTCTTCTTGGCCTTGGCGCGGATCTGCGGCTGCCACTTCTTCTTGACCTCGCGCTCTATGCGGTCGGCCAGCTCGGGGCGCGGCTTCTTGATCTGGTCCTTGACGTAGCGTTCGACGGTGCGCTGGGTGATGCCGAGCGCGGTCGCGGCGGCCTTGGTGGACTTGTACTGCTTGACCAGGTAGCGCATCTGGGCGCCCGCCGACTTCGGGATCGGGCGGGTGAAGGCCTTCTGGACGGCCTGGTTGAGGCCGTCCCCGAGCTGTGCCATCGCGGTCTACTCCTCGCCGTCGGTGTGGGTGATGGTGCCGTCCTTGATGTACCGGGCGAGGTTGAGGTCGCCGCCGTGCTGCTCGCGGACGCCTTCGCCCCACAGGACGGTCTGGGTGCCTTCGTGCTTGACCAGGCCCGGGTTCACGCCGAGCTTCCACCCGCCGGGCAACGGCTTGCCCTCCCGGTAGGGCAGGAAGTCCAGCGGGCTCGCGCCGTCGACGGCGTAGACGGCGCAGTCGGAGAGGATCGCGACCGGGTACTGGCCGGTGAAGGCGGCGTGCTTGATGATCTTGCGGTGCATGTTGATGCGGGTCCGGGAGATGACCGCGGCGCGGATGTCGGGGCGCCAGGTCGGCCGGGACAGGGCCCGCCACGGCTGGCCCGACCTCCAGCCCTCGCCGCGCGGGCGCTCGCGGAGCTTGCCGATGCCGCCCTTGACCGTGGCCTTGACGGCCGAGACGACGATCGCCATCTCCGGGTCCCGGTCGCGGTAGCCGTTCATCGCCGCGAGGAACTCCTGCGGCGGCAGGTCGGCGTCGACGCCGAGGTCGGCCATCGTCGCCAGGTACGCGTCGCGCAGCCGGCCGTACCAGGCGTCCAGGTAGCGGCCGTTCTCGTACCGGACGTACGCCTCGAGCGGGGCGACGTCGTAGCCGAGCTCCACCGCGTACGCCACTGTCGGCGTCGCGTACCAGGCCGGCCCCTCTGGGCGGGTGCCCTTCGGCGTGAACGGGCTGGGCAGCAGGTCGCCGTTCAGCTGCACCCAGTCCTTGCCGGACTTCACCCGGGAGAGGTCGACCCGGGAGAGGTCGACGAGCCAGGAGCCGGGCAGCTTCGGGTCGAACACCGGCATCTTGACGTGCGTGGGGGCGCCGAGGCCGACCACCAGGCCGTTGGCGCCCGCGGCGAAGGCCATGTTCACGTCGATGCCGACCAGGTCGCGGCGCAGGCACTCGTCGTCGGTCAGCGGCCGCGCCCAGTCGTACGCCTCCTCCATCAGCATCTCGACCGGGGTGCGCTGGTGGAAGCGCGGAAGGTCGGCGAGCAGCGGGTGGCCGTCGGGCGCCTCGCACGGCGCGCAGTCGACCGGGTCCTTGCCCAGGCTGCCGGGGTTGTGCTCCGAGTGCCGGCGGCCGTCGGCGTCCGGTTCAGAGGCGCGGGTCGCCGGGTGGAAGGCGGTCATCAGCTCCAGGCCGGTCACGGCCGAGGAGCCGCGCGGCGTGATCACCCGCGCCGCGTACGTGCCCAGCAGCCGGGCCAGCTCCGCCGGCGGCAGCTGGGCGGCGTCGTTCCAGTGCCGGGTGTCGAGCGCCTCCCAGGACGGAATGCACAGCTGAACACACGCCCGCTCCGAACCCTGCGCGGGCCGGTAGATCCGCGCCCAGGGGCCGAAGCCGCGCTTGGTGAGCTTCCACTCCGCGCGGGCCAGCTGCTTGGCGACCTTGTGGCCCTCCGGCAGCCTCCCGGCCAGCCGCTCCTCGTCGCTGAGCTTCACCGGCAGACCGTAGCGCCCCAGCGCGGCCTCGGTGAGCACGAGCAGGGGGTCGGCGTCCTTGCCGGGGCCGACGAGCTTGGGCTGCCCGAGCTTGGCCTCCTTGAGGGTCCAGTCGATGAGGGACGGCAGGCTCTTGGCGGGAACGTCCAGGACCAGGCCGCCGGTGCAGTACGCCAGCACCTTCCCGTCCTCGACGTCCAGGACCGCCAGCGGGCCGTTTTCGAACCGCGGGTCGATGCCGCCCGCCGGGGTGTTCGCCGGGGTGTTCGCCGGGGCCGCCTTCTTCGCCGCCGGGCGGCGCGACGTTGACGTCCTGGTGGCGGGCGCCGGGCGGGTCTCGGCGGCCGGAGCAGCGGCGGCGGGGGTCTGGGTGTTCTCGTGTTCAGTCATGGCCGCAGCCTCGGGGGCCGGGCCTGTGGACAGAGTCGGCGCTTCGGCCGGGGCGGGCGCGGCGGTGAACGTGGCGGGCACCGGGGCGGCCGGCTCCTCGGGCGCGGGGTAGAGCTCGGCGAGCTGCTTGAGCAGCCGGGCGTACGCGTCGCGCTCCGGCGGGCGGGGCTCGGTCTTGCCGGACTCCCAGCCGCTGACCGTGGCCCGGCGCACCTTTAGCGCGGTGGCCACCTCGTCGATCGTCAGGCCGTGAGCAGCGCGCAGCCTCTTGCGCTCAGCCGGCAGCGGGAGCGTGGCGCGGGACGCGATCAGGGCATCGACGGCGTCGAACAACTCGGACATGGAAACCTCCTATCCACCACCTTACCCACCGAGCGAACCTTTCGCGTACGTTCTGCGTACGAACAGCGTACATGTCGCGGGCATGGGGCTAGAGTGACAACCGGTGGGGCAGCGCGGCGTTCCTCCCGCGCAATCCGGAACGGTCCACCAGATCGGGCACTTTCTCGGAATCACGGCCAGGAGACGTCAGTGGAGGGGTACGGCAAGTTGTCCGCCGAAGTGATCGTGGCGAAGTTGACGGCGGGCGCAGTACCGCAGGAACACCCGGTTGTGGTGTTCGTGGCCGGGCAGGCCGGCAGCGGAAAGACGTGGGTGATGGACCTGGCGCACGCAGCTCTTGAGCAGCGGGGCGGGGCGGTGCGGGTGGACCGGGACGCGTACAAGGCCATCCATCCCGACTACCAGCACTTCCTGGTGGAGGATGTCCGCACAGCCGGGGTCCGAGTACGTGATGAGACCTACCGGTGGCAGGCCGAGGTCGAAGCCCGGGCTCGAGCCTCCCGATACGACGTGGTGGCCGAGGAGGCCATCGCGGACCCGGCCGGGTGGCTGGCTTCGGCGGCCGCCTACCGCGCGGCCGGCTACAGGGTTGAGGTCGTGGCCTTGGCCGTACCAGAAGCCGTGTCCCAGCTCGGCGTCCTGGACCGCTACCTGCGCCTGGCCGACGAGGGCCGGCCCCGGTACGTCGGCTGGGACAACCACGACGCCTGCGCGGCCGCCTTACCCTTGGCCCTCGCGGATATCGAGGCCGGGCACCTGGCCGACCGCGTCCTCGTGGTCCGGCGCGACGGACAGGTCCTGTACGCCAACCAGCTCGGGACCGAGGGACGATGGCTGCGGCCGGCCGGTGCGCGCGAAGCACTGCTCGCCGAGCGGGCACGTCCGTGGGGTGCCGCGGAAACCGGGGTTTTCCGCCGTCAGCTCGCCGACGCGGATCGGCGCACCTACGACCCGAGCCTGCCCACCGACTGGGCCCTGGCCGTGCGGCGGAACGCGGAGCGGGCCGCCGCACTCGCCGAACCGGTACGCCGGACCGCGCAGCCCCGCCGCCAGGCACCGGGAACGGACTACCACCGCCTGTCCGCAACCGAGCACCGGTGGATCTTCGATGTGCTGATCGCCCCCCTGCTGCTGGAGGGAATCACGCCACAGGAGAAGCCGGTCGTGGTGTACGTGATGGGGCAGCCCGGCTCGGGCAAGACCCGCCTGGCGCCGATGGTGCGCCGGGCGCTGCGCGGGCGGCCCACCCACATCAGCGGTGATGACTTCAAGACCATGCACCCCGACTACCTCCAGCTGCTGAAGGAGGAGCCCCGTACGGCGGGCGAGCGGATCCGTGCCGACTACCGGGCCTGGCAGGCGATCGCCGAAGCGGCCGTGCGGGAGCGGCGCGGGGACGTGGTCATCGAGATCGCCCCGGGCAACGCGGACGGGTTCGTGGAAAGCGCCCGGCTCTACCGTCAGGCCGGCTACCGGGTGGAGCTCGTGGTGCTGGGCGTGCGGGCGGCGGACTCCCGGCAAGGCACAGCCGCCCGCTGCGCCCGGGCCCGCGTGCGCGGCGAGCAGGGCCGCTTCACCACCGCCTACGGGCATGACAAGCACTTCACCGCGCTCGGCGAGGCGGTGGCCGCCGCCGAGGAGAGCCGGGTCGCGGACTCGGTGATGGTGTGGCGGCGCGACGGCACCGTGCTCTACCGCAACACCATCACCCCCGACAGCGGCTGGGTGCGACCGGCGGGCGCGGTCGAGGCGCTTCGGGCCGAGCAGATGCGGCCCTACACCGTCCAGGAGGCCGCCCGGTTCTGGTCGATGCAGCGGTGGCTGCGCACAGCCTTGCCGCAACATCGGCGCGACGTGGAAGAGATCGCATTCCTGGCCCGGGCGCTGATGCCCGCAGCGCTTCACCCCCGCACACTGCCCGCTGCCGCGGTCACCGCCCTACCCGTGGTGCACGCGGGCGGGCACGGCTACGAGCCGGTGGCCTCCAGCTCCTTCAGCCGGGCGGCGTAGAACGCGCCGAGCCGTTCCGCCTCCTCATCGCCGGCGTCCCGGATCCGCTCTCGGTCCCGGACGCACACGGTGTACTCCTCGATCAGCTGGTCCAACCGGTCCGGGGAAGCGGCCGGCGACCGCCGCACCGCGTGGATCTCCTGCTGGTACCAGGCGATCACCTTCCCCACGGTCTCCAGAGCGTCCTCGCGACCGCCAAGGGCCGGGTCTTGCGGATCGTGCACGGTGCCGCCTTCGTAGAGAAAAGGATCATTATCGGCCCGTGGTCCGATCCTCGTCCACCACCGGCAGCTTCGGTCCGTACCCCTCGGACGCGCCCGAAGGCGACCGCCCCAGTGGATCACGATTTTGACCAACCTCCCCTGAGCTGCATGTTCTTGACGCATCATCATTCTTTGCCGATCTTTTACCTTTGATTGCCGCGTGGCGCGGAGCTCGGAGGGGGGGGGGGGGGGGGGGGGGGGGGGGGGGGGGGGGGGGGGGGGGGGGGGGGGGGGGGGGGGGGCGGGCGGCGCGCCCGCCCCCCCGCCCCCCCGGGGCCCCGCCCCCCGG
>NZ_JBVJMA010000022.1:0-104215 GCF_055584445.1 Streptomyces sp. NPDC103540 | reverse complement strand
GCGGAAAGTCTCGGAGGGGGTGGTGTGTGTTGTTTTCCCTACTCCGTACGGAGTAGGGACAACAACACACACCACCCCCTCCGAGACTTTCCGCGAGGCCCGACCGGCCGTTTGCGATCTTGATTTCCCCGCCGTGATTCTGGAGCCGTGCCGAGGCGCCCGGCACACACCGAACTCACAACTCGCCAGGGGGAATCCCGTGCTCGACCTGATCAACCAGACCGTCCCGCTCGCGATGGGCACCATCTCCTTCGTCGCCCTCGCCTCCGACCCGCACGCCCCGTGCGGTCACGAGGCCAAGAAGGAGGCGGAGACCATCCGAGAGCACCTGCGCGCCGTGGCCAACCACGCCCGCGCCATCATGGTGCTGATCATCCGCAAGACCGGCGCGACCGGAACCAACTAGCGCCCCGCCTCCTTGGCGGCCAGGCGCCAGCCGCCAAGGGGGCCGTTTCGGCACCGACGCCGACACGCGGCATAGATTGGGCAGTTGAGACCATCACCTGTGGGGGGACCATGGCCGACCTGCGTGCGCTGTTCAGCTCCAACGACCCGTCGTCGTTCGACGTCGCGGAGGCGTTCACCGACCGCCACAACCAGTGGGTCATGGTGGCCACCGCGCTGGAGGAACACCTGCGCCGCACCGCCGGCCCCTCCTTCGACGTCGAGGACCTCGAAGCCCCCCGCAGCAACGTCCTCGTCTTCCACGGCGTGGGCGGAGTCGGCAAGTCGACCCTGCTCCGCAAGGTCGAGGCCGCGCTCACCGCCGCTGAGCACCGCCCCGAACAGTGGGGAGCCCCCACCTGGACTGACCGCGTGCTGCCCGTCCGGATCGACCTGTCCAGGGCCGCGTCGACCGGCTCGGACTTCGAGCGCGTCATCCTGACGACCCGCCTCGCCCTCGCCGGGGCCCTGGGCCGGCCGATGCCCTCCTTCGACGTGGCGCTGCGCAACTACTGGGAGCACGTCCACCCCGGCGAGCCGCTGGACGAGTACATCCGACGGTCCGGCCTGGCCGGGAAGTTCGCGGAACTGCTGCCCCAGCAACTACAGGCCGGCGCCGGCGAGGTCGCCGCCGCCCTTGCTTTGCCCGGCATGGTCGGCTCAGCCGCCGGACAGCTCACCTCGGCGCTGGTCAACGCGCTGCGCGAGCGCCACGAACGCGCCCAGGCCCTGGCCGGCGCCAGCCGGACGGCAGCCCTGCTGGAGGCCACCCCCGACCTGGAGGCACTGTCCTACTACCCGCACCTGCTCGCGTGGGACCTGAACCGGCTGCCCGCGAAGAAGCGCATTGTCCCGGTGATCCTGCTGGACACCTTCGAGGACACCGCAGACCGCCACCGGGACTTCGAGCGGCTGCTGCAGCGCCTGGTCTGGCTCATGCCGAACGCCTTCTTCGTCATCGGCGGCCGCAGCCGGCTGCCGTGGGCCGACCCCGCGCTCCACGGCCAGCTCGACTGGACCGGCCCCGCCGCCTGGCCCGGCCTCGCCACCTCCTCCGCCTCCACCTCCATGGCGGTTCCGCAGCCGCGGGCAGCCAGCTCTGGCGCCCGGCAATATCTGATCGGCGATCTCTCCCCCGAGGACTGCGAGACCCACCTCGCCCGCCGCCTGGTCCAAGACGGCCAACCCCTCATCGGCGCCGACATCCGGGCCGCAATCACCGCCCGCTCCCACGGCCTGCCCCTCCACCTCGACCTCGCCGTCTCCCGCTTCCTGGAAATCCGCCGCACCGGCCGCACCCCCACCCCGGCCGACTTCGACTGCACCTTCCCCGCCCTCCTCGCCCGCACCCTCTCCGACCTCACACCCGAAGAACGCCACCTCCTGCGTTCGGTCTCCCTGCTGGACGCCTTCGACCTCGACCTCGCCACCCGCACCGCCGGCCTCCCCCAGCAGGCTCCGGCCCGACGCCTGACCGAGCGGCCCCTGGTCACCGAGAACCCGTACGCGCTGTGGCCCTACCACCTGCACCGCGCCATCCGCAGCGCCGTCCGTGACGACGAGCACAGCGACGACCGCTGGACTCCGGCCGACTGGCACCTGGCCGCCACCCGCGCCCTGGCCGCCCTCGGCGAGCAGTGGACCACCGCCACCACGCTCGGCCCCAGCCGGCTGCTCCTCGTCGCGTGCCTGCGCCAGGGCCTGCGCCTGGCCCGCGACCACCGCCTCACCGACCTGGGCTGGCTCACCGCCGCCGCCCACGCCTACGTCGACGACTCCGTGTGGGAGCCCCTCGCTCTGCCCACGGACATCAGCACCGAACCGGCCCCCAACACCCCCGCCGACGCCTTGGCCGAGCTCCTCACCGCCATCGCCCGCCGCCAGCACGAGCACCGCCAACGGACCGCGGACCGCCTCACCACGGTCCTCGACAGCGGCCTGCTGCCCGCCGAACTCGCCGAAGTGGGCCTGTACTACCGGGCAAAGGCGTACAAGGACCTCAGCCAGAACCAGGCCGCCCGCGCGGGAATGCAGCAGGTCGCCGACTCCGGTGGCCGCTACGCGCCCCGGGCTCTGCGCGGTCTGGCCAACCTGGCCCGCCTCGCCGGAGACTTCCCCACCGCACTGGCCGCCGTTCCCACCCTGGGCTGGAAGGGACGCCACCACCGCGTCCTCGGCGACATCCGCTGGTCCCAGGCCGACACCGCGGCCGCCATCGCAGCCTTCGAAGCCGGCCGTGCGGAAGCCGAGCAGCACGGGGCCGCCGGCGAGCGGGCCATGATGCAGGTCCGCCTGGCCCTCGCCGTCTCCTTCGCCGACCCCGCCCGCGCCGACGATGAGCTCGCCCTTGCCCGCCAGCTTCTCGACGGCCTCGACCAGCGCTCGAACACCCTCCTTGCCCAAGTTGTCGCCCTGATCAAGGACGCCGGAACCAGCAGCGTCACCGGCCGCGCCCAAAGCCTGAACGCCGAGATCGAGGCCGCAGGGCTTCCCTTCCTCCACCGGTTCGTGGAGCTCGCCCTCGCCTTCCACCACGCGGTCTGCGGCGAAAACCAGGACTTGGCCGCCGCCATCGATCGGCTGCGCGCGCTGACCGCCACCGGCGACTTCGCCTACTTCACCGACATCGCACACTTCATGGCCGCCCTGCCCCTACCGGAGCCGTCGACCACCCGCTGGACCACGAGCGAAGACCACGTCCGCTCGTCGTGGCGCCGCCTGGTCCAGGCCCGGCAGGAACACCTGCGCGCCGGAAACTGACCCCGGACGCACGAACGGCCCCGACCATGTCCGGTCGAGGCCGTCTTCGTGGGCGACCGCTCAGCGAGCGGGCCCGTTCGTGCTACGCAGGAGAGCGAGGATCTCGGTGAGCATCTCGCCGTGCTGGGCCAGTACGGCCCCGTGCTCGTCCTGGGTCCGCGAGATCTTCTCCAGCAGCTGCGTACGCGACTGCTCGACCTGCTGACGCTGGCGCGCGGCCAGGGCCTCGGTGCGGTCCAGAATGTCCTGGGTCTCCGCGAGACGCTCCAGCGCCGCCACCCGGCGGGCCAGCTGGGTATCCGGGTCGTCGTAGATCGGCTCTTCGGACACCAGGGCTCCGTTCATCGGAAGGGCTCGTACGCCACACCGATTATCGCAGGGCCGGGCCCGGGAGCGGAAACGCATGCAGCCGGCGCCACGAAGCAGGCGAGAGCCCAGGCACGGCGTGCCGGATCCGCAAGGGTGAGCCAGGTGTCCCTTCGGCCCTGCGAAGCCGGAGATCACCGCTAAGGGAACCGGCGCCGGGTCTTTCCGGGGACTTGCTCGTTGATCGGCACGGACGGCCCTGTCCTGAACCGACGCCATGCGGGGGCCGACCGGCTTCCGGGCGGGCCGGGCCCCGCTTCCGTGGACCGCATCACCGTGACACGGACGACGTCACCCTGCCTCTCGGGTTCACAATGCCGTTCCGGTCCCGCATCCGGCTGAAGCATCAGAGCCCGCCGTGGCAGGGCCGGTGGGCTGGTCTGCGATGCGGGTCAAGGTGGGGAACACCTGATGATCTCCGGGTTGAGCTCGCCCGACCAGGGAATCCCTACGCGTGCGGGGAGCACCATCCGGTGGGACAGTTCGGTCACCAGGAGTTGGGACCATCCCTACGCGTGCGGGGAGCACGATGGGCATCTCCACCTGATGGCGGTGGGCGAGGGACCATCCCTACGCGTGCGGGGAGCACGAGGTGACGTACGCGGCCTTGAACCGCCTCGGGGGACCATCCCTACGCGTGCGGGGAGCACGGAGGTAGCTGCATGTGGGATTCCGTCCCTTGGGGACCATCCCTACGCGTGCGGGGAGCACCCCCCTACGGGGGCGGCGACCTCCACCCGCGCGGGACCATCCCTACGCGTGCGGGGAGCACTGATCAGCGCACCGGCCACCGGTTCACCTACACGGGACCATCCCTACGCGTGCGGGCAGCACAGATCCCCGCCCTGGTGCGGGAGGTGCGCGGCTCGGGACCATCCCTACGCGTGCGGGCAGCACGGTGGCGGTCAACTCCGCCTGAATCACGGTCTGGGACCATCCCTACGCGTGCGGGCAGCACTATCTCCCGTGCTGGGGGGAGCCGGACCTGTGGGGACCATCCCTACGCGTGCGGGCAGCACCCCCCTGCTTGCGTTCACCCGGTTGGGCGGAAGGGACCATCCCTACGCGTGCGGGCAGCACCCCCCTGCTTGCGTTCACCCGGTTGGGCGGAAGGGACCATCCCTACGCGTGCGGGCAGCACCCTTCGTGACCAGTGGTGTTTTGGGTGGTCGGTTGTCTGCTCGGCCACTTTCGCCGATTTGGACATTGTTCCCGTTTGCGCACGTTGTGGAGTTTTGGGATGACTGGGGCATTACTGTCCCAGGGTGGCCGACTGTTGGTGCGTCGGTCTTCCCGCTTCGTTCTGCCTGCCCGGGCGTCGCACTGGGCGGCGCCTGGGGCTTACGTGCAGTCCACGGGCGTTACAGCCCCTGTTCCAGGGGACTGGTCCGGTTCAGGGCCGGACGGGTGTTGCGTGGTTCTTGATGTTGTGGGCCGCGTTGGCGTCCCGGTCCAGGACCATACCGCACGACTGGCAGTTGAAGTCGCGGTCCTTCAAGGTTTGTGCTGTGTCGATCCAGCCGCACGCGGAGCAGGTTTTGGAGGAGCGAAAGAAGGTGGGGACGCGGGCGAGGGCGGCGCCGTGCCAGGCGGCCTTGTAGGTGATCTGGCGGTTGAGTTCGCCGAAGCCTGCGTCCAGGATCGCCCGGTTCAGGCCGGCTTTCTGGCGGACGTTGCGGCCGGGGCTGTTCAGGGTGCCCTTCGCGGAGGAGGTCATGCCCTTGGTGTTGAGGGACTCCAGCGCGATCTCGGCGTACTGCTGGACCAGCCGCTTGGATATCAGGTGCAGGGCGCTCGTGCGGCGCGCGGCCAGCTGGGCGTGGAGTTTGGCGACGCGGGCGCGCGCCTCCATGTAGCCCTTGGACTGCTGGGCGGCGCCGCGGACGTGGCGGCGGGCCATGACCCGCTGCGCGCGGGCGAGTTTGCGTTCGGTGGCGGCCAGATGGCGTGGGTTTTCGATCATGGTGGTGGGCCCAGTGGCCGGGGTGAGGGTGAGGGGGTCGGAGACCGCGGCGAGGACTTTCACACCGAGGTCGACTCCGATGCGGCCGGCGGCGGCCTGGCGGCGGGAGGGACCTTCGGGGATGTGTTGCCGGACGGAACACAGGACGGAGGCGTGCCAGCGGTGACCCTCGCGTGAGACGGTCACGGAGTTGACGACGGCCCGGCCGTCAGCGATCAGACGGAGCAGATCGCGGGCGTCCTGGTGGAGGCGGACGGTGAAGGCGGGCTGGCCGCCACCGCCAGGGATCCGCAGCCGCCGGGACGTCTCGAACCGGATCTCGGGCTTCTTGACGTTGTGGACGAGCCGGAACCGCTCCCGGGTACGCCCGCGCCGCTTGAAGTGGGGATAGCCGACACGCCCGCCCGCCCGGCGGCCGGCCGCGGAGTCCATCCAGTTCTTCCACGCCCTGGCCGCGTCCTCCATCGCCGTGTAATAGGCACGGTTGGAGACCCCCTCCCACCACGGATACGGCGCCGAGTGCTCCACGCCTTCGGGCAGGGGACCAACCAGCGGCCGGCCCTTGACCTCTCGGAAGAACGCCTGTGCCCGGAACGCGTTGGGGACCTTCACTTTCGGCGCTGCCTTGGTCGCCGCGGCCTTGTCCATGCCCTCTACTATCAGAGAGTCGCGGCCGCGCTCCCAGATCTTGTGCACGGCGACCATGTAGCCGAGGGCGAAGTTGAAACCGCAGCGGGCGGCGGTGGCGTACCGCTGGAGGATTTCGATCTGTCCGGGTGTGGGATCGAGCGCGAAGCGGTACGCGCGCAACGTCTCGGTCATGGGCGTCGTCGTCATTCCCGGATCGTCCCCCACCGGTCTGACAACCACATCCCTCCCCCTGCTGCACGGCGACCTGAGGTGGTACCGAGAGGTCCACACCGGAGCCCACGGGCAGCCCGGCGGCGGGGCTCGGTGCGGGCCCTCGATCGGGGCCGGCGCATGGTCCGAAACGTCGGGTTCCGGGAAGGCGCGACAGGTCAGTGTGCGTAGCGTGGCGGTCTGCCGCTCTACCTGAGCGGGTTGCCGGGTGACGGCGTTGCCGTAGCGGTCTTGCCGATTTCGGCCCGGCCGTGCGGCCCGGTGGGCAGGATGGCGTGATGAGCGAACTCACGCACGCGCCCGTCATGGAACTCCTTCGCGCCTCGCTCGATCCAGCGAGCCACCGCGAGGACGTCGTCTCGAAACTGGATCTCCCGACCGGGCGCCTGATCGCGGCTGCGGCCCACGCTGACGCCGACGACAACGGAGCCGACCGCCTGACCAACCTCGCCGCAGGTCTCGCCCTCGCAGCGCTCGGCCTCAGCGCGGAGGTCGCCTCGCGGGGAGAGAAGACACTTGAGGAGTTCCTCGGCGGCCTGGAGCGGGCCGGGGACGACGAGGTGCACAAGCTCATGGTCGCGACGATCCGGGGCCTGCTCCACGACCAGGGCGTGGAGGTGATGGGGCGCACCCTCGCGCAGGACCAGGCCCGCTTCCTCGACCTCCTGCTCGCCCTGACCTCCTACTGCGGAACCAGCATCCTTGCCCTGCAGGCCACCGGCACCCCCGCCGAAACCACCCTGGACGACCTGGAAGACGCCCTGCGGGACGCAGGCGACGAAGCGGAGCCCGCCGCCACGTCTTAACCGTCGACCTCGACGCGGGCCGACCCGGGCACGGGCACGACGGGTGACTTCGCGGATCGCGAGCGTGTCCTCCCCCTTGCCTGCCCTCTGCTCGGCAAGCAGGACGGCCGGGCGGATCGGATCACCGCGGGCGGCCTCTGCGCCATGCCCGGGTCGGGGCTTTCGAAGGCGGGTGAACTACGGTCGTCCCCCACGCGCCTGGGCTGCACGATTCGCGCCCGGGACCGTCTACGGGGTGAGGTCGAGGATCCGGACGGGCTGGCCTTCCCAGCGTTTCGGGTCGGTGGTGGCCACGACCGCACCATCGGGTCGGTCCGCGGTGGGTTGGGCGGCGTGCCGGCTGTGGGCGGCCGACCAGGTCTCCTCCTGGGCGACGGCGAGTGCGGCGGGCAGGTCGAGGTCGAGGACGGTGATGCCGGGCAGGGCCGCGAGGTGCTCGGCGGTGCCGGGGCGTGCCCGGTCGGCTTCGACGAGGGCGCAGGTGGGTGCGTAGAGGAACCAGCCCGGCTCGGCGTGGGCACGGTGGATCAGGCGGGAGGCCAGCACATTGCCCTGCCCGGCCGCCGCCATCGCCGTGTCGTCCAACACGATGTGCATCGCTTCGTTCACGGGCGCTGCACCTGGGCGAGTCGGCGGTCGAGCTCGTCGTCGAGGGCGTGCTGCTCGGCGGCGGTCGGGTCGTAGCCGTTCCACGCCCGCAGTGCCGCCGCTGCCTTCTCGGCGCGTTCGGCGCGTTCGGCAGGCGTCAGCATCGTCTCGGCGAGGCGGGCCAGGTAGGCCCGAAGGGACAGCCCCTCCGCAGCGGCGATCGCGGCGAGCCGGTCCTTGGCTTCCTCTGGAATTCTCACGTTGGCATCGGACATGGTCGTGCTCCTTCCCATACTCAAGGGTACGGGTACGTACCCGTACCCGTACCTGTCCTGGAGGGTTCAGTCATCCGCAGCGCTCCGCGCACCGGTCGGGAGCGGGCAGAGACCGACGCGGCAGAGCCGATTTCGATCAGTTTCGTTCGGGAGGAAAGTCGAGGCCCTCCTCGCCGTAAGAGAGACGTGACGCGGATGCGTTGCTCTCGGAGCGAACATGTGGAGCGTGAATTGACAGCCCTGGACGTGGCCGGGCTCATCTCGGCCGTGGCCGGCGTGACCCCCGCGGTTGTCGCCCTGTGCCAGGCCTGGGCGAGGACTCTACGCGGGCGAGTGGAACGCGAGGGATCCCTTCCCCAGGCCGAGCACGATCTGAAAAGGGCGTGCGACTGCCAGCGGTCCGTCACTGTGCGGTACGAGCCGCCGGACGGCGGCCGGATGACGATCTGGACGACACCGGTGACCATAGCCCCCCACGACGCCCGTGAACGGGGGCGCGGCCCGTGGTAGACAACCCGGACGACGAGGAACTGCCGTGGCAGGAAGCCGCGCGCACGCTCTTCGAAAGGCACGTCGCGGAGTGGACCCGCATCATCGCCGCGGGCCTGTGGAACCGGCACCCGATGCTGCGGTCACGGGTGAACGACATGGCGCACGAGGCCCTCGTGCGAACGTACGTCAGGTGGCAGAAGGACCCGGACAAGCAGTACCGCAACCCTCTGCCATACCTGCGTATGACCGCGAACAACATCGCGAACGACGCCTACGACGATCTGGCAGAGCCCCTCGACGACGCCGGACTCCAGGAATGCGAACGCACGATCGTCGCCCGACCGAGCCGAGCCTCCGACCTGCACGGCGACTACGCGGGCCTCGTACCGCACACCCCCCTGGACCCCCTTGAGGAACTGGTCATTCCGGCCATCAGGCGGATGAAGAGGACACAGCGCAGGGACGTCGCGGAGATGCGCAGCCAGGGTATGGAGGACCAGGTCATCGCGGACCGCATGGACCGGGAGCCCGCACGCATCCAGACCCTGATGACGAAGGCAGCAGCCGAGCTGAGGGAAGACGAGCAGGTCCAGCTCTACATCCGCGATCGGCACAGGAAGACCCGGCGCCGGGAAGAGGACTCAGGTGATTGATGTGAGCGTCAACGACAGCGAATGGGGCGACATCGGCGCGGAGCAGTCTTCCGCGTTCGCCGCCCTGCTGTCCGGTCTGAGGGGAGCCGACTTCTGGGACCGGCCCGAAGGCGACTGGGGCCCATCACGGACGTGGCGGGGCGAGGCACTGGAACGCCGCCTTCACGCGAACTCGTGCTACCGGCTCGGGACGAAAGCGCTGCGGGCCGGCGAACTGGCCCGAGCACGGAACTGGTTCAGGCGGGCCTGCGAGGACGGCCACCCCGGCGCCGCGTTCCGCCTGGCCGTGACCCTGTGGCGACAGTCGGGTCCGGACGCGGCCCCCCAGGCCTTCCCCCTCGTCGTGAACGCCGCGCGATGGGGACACGAAGACGCCCGCACCCTGCTGCGCCACGCCGGCTGGGATCTCGCCGACATCGGCCTCGCCAACCAGGAGAACACCACCTCGAAACAGGACGGCGAGTTCGCCGCCGACGTACGGACTCTTCTGGACACCTTCCGCAAACGCGGCAGGTTCACCAGCCGCATCCCCCAACCCCGACGCACACAGACCATCCCCGCCCCCCCGCCCACGACCATCGACCCGGCCGTGCCAGCCTCGCAATCGCGGGCGAGCACAACGGACCTGTCCGCCACGTGGTCGCCTGCCCCCCTACGCCACGCGTCGCTGACGCACCTTGCCCAGCAGGTTCCACCCGCCAGTCGGCCACTGCAACGCTGGCAGTCCGCGCAGCGGGTCCTCGAAGTGCTGCAGATCATCGCCGGGGCGGGGCGACCGGTCGGCGAACGGTACCTGGCGTGGGCCACCAGCCTCCCCCACCAGGTCATCCAACGCCTGCTGGTCTGGCTGTGCCAGCAACACCTGACCCTGCGCACACCCGACGGCGGATACCTGCCCGGGCCCGCGCTACGCCTGATCGCCCTGCCCGAGGCCGGCCAAGCCGGAACGGTCGTCGAGCAGGTCCTCGACGCACTGCGCGTTGCCGTGGGAGCGGCCGTCTACATCAGCACCTACAGCCAGGGCGAAGTCTCGATCGTCTCCTCGTCGGACGGACCGGACACCCCGGGCGTCGTCCAACGGGTGGCTTTCACCGAGGCCGCCCACGCCACCGCGGTCGGCAAGAGCCTCCTGTCCCAGCTCGACTTCGAGGGACGGATGGACCACCTCTCACGGCACCGCCCCATCCCCCTCACCCGCCGCACGATCACCGACGGCGCGGCCCTTTTCCACAACCTCGACCACCACGGCCCGCACGCCGCCCAGTTCGACATCCTCGAGTACTCCGACGCCGAGGTCTGCTTCGCCGTCCCCCTCGTCATCGACGGCGAGGTCGGCTGCGTGGCCCTTTCCCTACCCGTCGCGCAACGCCACCGCCTCATCCACGCGGCCAAGATCCTCTCCAGCCGATCCGCCGGACTTCTGCTGTCTCTGCTCTTGGCTGCCAGCCCACCGAGCCTGGAGGCCGGCCGGCAAGACGCGCCCACACCCCGTCAAGACGAGCTGCTCGCCGCCGACGGCATGCCGCTCACGACCTCGCCGGGTGCCCCACGGGGAGCCGAAACCCCCGGGCAAGACAATGCCACCACCGGAAGAGACGCGGCCGACGACACCGTGGAGGAAGAACACGAGGCACAGGTGATCCCCTTCCGCGCACGGACAGTAGAACCCCCACCGGTCGAATCCCCCGACGTCCTCTCCTCCACCAACCTCGACCTCGCCCTGGCCGGCGGCAACCGCCACTGAGCCTTCCTCAGCAGACCCCCACCCAAGGAGACGACCATCATGGACGCCGCCGAACGCCGAGCCTTACTCGGCGACGAATGCATCGCACACATCCACCGCCAGGTCGATGCAGCCCCGCCCATGCCACCCGAACTGATCGCCAAGCTGCGCCCGATCCTCAGCAACCCGGCCCTGCGTCGCCAGCGTGAAGACGTACCCGAGGAATTCGTCGGCGAGCCCGGCACGCAGTGACGGAGTCTGGGGCCGTGGCCGTGGCCGTGGCGAAAACCTCCGCTGCGACAACAACGGTTGCGGCCCCGATGTCCGAATCGGCCCGATGCTGAGGTTCAGGATCATCCTCAACCATGCTGATAGCGGAGGTTTTCTATACGGCCGAGCAGGTTCCGGATCAACTCGCCACGGATGCGCTGCGCCTCTTGGACTCGTGACCGCAGTTCTCTCACGAGCTCCGGGACATCGGTCTGTCGCGTGGGCCGCACCATGAGGTACGGGTTCCGAGGCAGCGATGCTCCTCCAGCTCTTGCAGTGCGGTGGTCGACCGTCTCTTTCTGCTCCTCGGCAGTGTGAGCAGGAGTTGCTGGGGAAATCCGGCGGGCGCACGGTGGAAGAGGGGGAGGTCCTGAAAGGTAGTGCGCCATGCGACGACGCAAGGTTGCAACCTCGTGTACCACCCTGGCGGCCGCGCTGATCTTCGTTGCGGTCAGTCCCGCGACGGGGGAACCGCAGCCGCCCCCACCCCCCAGCGCTCCGGCGCCTTACGCGCAGGAGATTCCCACCGACACTCCTGAGGGCCTTGCCAAGTATCTGACGTTCACCTTCGGCAAGATCGATGAGTACTGGAAGAACTTCTTCAGGCAGGCAAAGCTGACGGGGCCGTCCGTGTACTCCGTGTTCATAGGTTCCGGGCACCATTCCGTGAGCCGGTGTCTGCCTGAACCGATCCAGACCGACACGCGGAACTTCTTCTACTGCTCGGCCGACACATGGACCGATCCGGCGGGAACGACCTTCACGGGTGCGATCCACATGCCCATGGGCAACGCGATGAGTCTGCAGGCCAACACCAGCGCATTCGCGGTCGCCACGGTGCTGGCGCACGAGTACGGCCACGAGGTCGTCCAGGAGTTCATGACACAGCTGAAGCTGCCCCCCATCGTGGAGATGAAGGACGGGGCCCCCGTTTTGGACGAGAATGGCAACACCATCCCGGTGAAGGAGGCGGAGCTCATCGCGGACTGCTTCAGCGGTACCTGGACCAAGCGCGCCGCCCAGCAGAAGCTGGTCGGCCACGCCGACCTGGGGCAGGCAGTGCGGGCACTCGTCTCCGCGGGCGACACCACCATCGGCGCAGACCAACCGCACGGCAACAAGTCCGAACGCACCACGGCCTTCACCCTGGGCTACAGCACGGGCTCACCGCTCAAGTGCGCGCAGCAGTACTGGGTCACACACGTCTGGTCCTGATGCAGCTGCCGACCCGCTCGATGGGATGGCTACGGCCTGCAGCCGAGTGACGACAGGCCGGTGCGGCCGGAACGCCTGCCGACCAGCAAGGGAAACGAGTGGCAACCCACTCACCCCGTACGGCACCCGTCAGCCGTCCCTACCTTGTTGACCGGGATGAGCGAGCCATTCGTAGGGTTGGCTCACCCAGGGGTGTCGGGTGTGGCTTTCAGCTGTCTGCCGTCCGTGGCTTTCTTCGATTCGCCGCCCGACACCCCACGACGACTCGGCTGCTCATTAGGAATTGCGGCACTGATCGCTCAGTAGGGACTCGACAGCGAGGTCGTCCGTGGTACCTGCCCGAGAACGACCTGCGGAGAAGCGCGTGACAGCGATCTGGGCCGGCATCGACGCCGGGAAGACCCATCACCACTGCGTGGTGATCGACGAGACCGGCAAGCGGCTGCTGTCCCGGCGCCTTGCCAACAACGAAAGCGAACTGCTTCAGCTCCTCGGAGACGTTCTCGCCCTGGGCAACCACGCGATCTGGGGCATCGACCTGGCAGACGGCGGAGCTGCCCTGGTCATCGCGATCCTGCTCAACCACAGCCAGCAGCTCCTCTACATCCCCGGGAGGGTGGTCAACCGGGCCTCCGAGGGATACCGGGGTGACGGCAAGACCGACGCCAAAGACGCGGCGGTCATCGCCGACCAGGCCCGCGTCCGGCGTGACCTCACGCCCCTGCGGCCCGGTGACGAACTGGTGTCCGAGCTGCAGGTGCTCACCCGGCACCGCCGTGACCTCAGCGACGACCGCACCAGGACCATCAACCGGCTCCGCGGCCACCTCACCGAGATCTTCCCCAGCCTGGAGCGTGAACTCGACCTGGGCAACCTTGGCCCCCTGGTACTCCTGACCGGCTACCAGACCCCGGCAGCCATCCGCCGCACCGGCCAGCGTCGTCTGGCCACGTGGCTGCACAACCGCAAGGTCCGCGGCTCCGACGAACTCGCCGCCAAAGCCGTCCGGGCCGCCGAAGGACAGCACACCACCGTCCCCGGCGAGGACATGACCGCCCACGTGGTGCACTCCCTGACCAGGGAGGTCATGACCCTCAACGAGAGGATCGCGGAGACCGACAAGCTCATAGAGGGCCGGTTTCGCCGGCACCGCAAAGCCGAGGTGATCGCAAGCATGCCCGGCATCGGTGTCCTGCTGGGCGCCGAGTTCCTGGCCGCCACCGGCGGCGACATGGACGCCTTCGCCAGCGCCGACCGGCTGGCAGCCTTCGCGGGTGTCTCTCCGGTGCCCCGTGATTCCGGGAAGGTGAGCGGCAACCTGCACCGCCCCACCCGCTACAGCCGACGCCTCCAACGCGTCTTCTACACCTCCGCGTTGATCAGCATCCGCTGCTGCGAGGAATCCCGCCGCTTCTACGACCGCAAGCGCGCTCAGGGCAAACGGCACAGCCAGGCTGTCATGGCACTTGCCAGACGCCGGGTCAACGTCTTGTGGGCCCTCCTGCGTGACGGACGGTGCTACAACCCCACACCGCCCGTCACCCAGCTCGCTTGACAACCTGATTAGGAATCGAGGAGGCCGAGCTCGCTGTCGGGCCTGCACAGCGGGCACGCGATGACCGACGGCACGGTCCGCAGGACTTCGAGGATCGACTCTCGGGTGGCCGGCTTGCCTCGGCTGGTGATCCCGCAGGCGCCGGTGTGCACGCGGTCGGGGCGGCGGGTGGCGCCGATGCCGTACTCGATCCACCAGCGCGGCGGCTTCGGGAGCGGTCGGCGGCGGGCCTGTTCTTCCTCGGCTGCCCGGACGACGCTGATCTTCTCGTCGACGCGGGTGAGGGTGAGCTCCAGCCAGCGGCGTATGACCAGGAGCTGATCCAGGTTCGGAGGCAGGGGCAGAAGTGGGTCCCGCACGGTGGTCAGACCGCCTCGGTGGCTTCGGTGGGACGGGCTTCCCGCTTCAGGCGCATACGGCTCGCCACCATGATCTCGGTGGGGATGCGCTTCCAGTGGGGGTGGTCGACGACGTCGATCGACAGCCGGCGGATCTCGGCCCACATCCGGCCGACGGTCTCCTTCTGCTCCGCTGTCCAGCCGGGGCTGTCGGGCACGTCCCCGCGGTGGGAGTACCGCTCCCCTCGTTCCCAGCCCTTCATCGGTTCCACGCTCCAGGGCAGGGCGGCCAGGTAGGCGCGGTGCTCGGCGTGGGCGCGGTGGAGGCGTTCCTGCAGCTGGAGGAGGTCGTGGGGCAAGGTCTCGTCGTTCACCCTTGAATCGTAATTCTGTTCGATTCTCGATGGGAAGTCGACATTCCGCTTTCTGTCCCGTTCGGCAGATCGTCCCTCCGCACCGCCGACAGGTCGGGTGCCCGAGAACGGGTAGGGGCCGTGCACAGGCGAGGGGGTCGAACGCGAGGAGGTGGCGGCCGTGGCGCGTCCCGTCTGGGCCGGGAATCTGAGCTTTGGGCTGGTCAGTTCTCTGAACTACGCGAGGTACCGCGTTCTCGGCAGCCAGCTGTCCTGGCCGCTGCGCGACGCGTGCCTGCGAATGAGGAGGACGGCGGCCCGCCGGAGAGGCCGCCGACAGTCGGCAGACCACCGTGTCCGGCAGGGCGTGCACGCAGGTACCTAGCGAGGTGTGATCGTGGTCCGGCCGGGCACGTCCGCATGGGCCCTTGCGGCTCCGGCGGCGCGGGCGGCTGCGGCGAAGTCCTGCAGGCGGCGCAGGAGCCGGGTGGGCCTGTCGGCGGCGGGGTAGGGCTCGTCCATGAGGTCCATGAGCTGGTGTGGCTGGGGCTGCCAGTTGTAGGCGAAGCATGCGATGCCCCGTGCGTCCAGGCGCCGTACCCAGGCCAGCAGGGCGTAGAGGCCGCGCACGTCGAGGAGGTCCAGGTCCCGCATGTCGCAGGCCGCCACATCCACACCATGAACAGGCACCGTGGCCTGTGCTTCCTCCAGAGCGGACCGGGTGTTCTCCGTCAGCTGGCCGGTGAAGGTGAGGTGGACGGTCGGACCGTATTGCCGTGTCTTGACCTGGAGATCCTCGGCGTGGACGGTGAGGACGTGCCGGGTTCCGGTTAGGTCCAGCAGGCGGGTGACGCAGCGGCTGAGGGCGGTGAGCACGACGGTCTTCCCTGCTTCCTGCGCATCCCTGGTCAGGTCCAGCAGGATGTGCAGGCCCGAGCTGTCGCAGAAGGTGACCGCGGCGAGGTCGATGTCGAGGCCGCTGGCGCTGGAGGCCAGAGCGGCGGTGAGGTCCTCACGCACCTGGGCGGCGTCGTCCATGTCGATCTCGCCGCTTACTCGGGCCAGGGTCCGCTCGGGGCCGTGTTCGCAGACCACGGCGACGTGGTCGGGACGAGAGGTCATGGCCTTGCTCCCTTCACGCCCCCAGTGCGGGGGGGAACGGCCCGGGCCGGGCAGGCGGTGGCGGCGAGGTGCGGTTCGCGGATCAGCCGCGTGCTTCGCGCTCACCATGGTCCCCGTCCCTGGCAGGGTTCCTGGAGACCGAGCCTTGCCCGGTCAGCAGCAGCAGGAGGTCAGCGATCTCAAGGCGCTCTTCCGCCGGGTGGCGGAAGAGGGTTCCTGGCGTGACCTCGTAGTAGTTGCGGCGGCCGTTGCGGCCCCGGGTGAGATAGCCGGCGCTCTCCAGGTCGCTGACGATCGCGCCGGCCGCGCGTTCGGTGATCCGGCAGGCCTCGGCCATGTCACGCAGCCGCGTGTCCGGATCGCTGAAGATCATGGCGAGGATCCGGGCGTGGTGGGTGACGAACGTCCAGCTGGTCCGAGGCTCAACCGGCTTCATGCCCAAAATTATACGATTTGCGAATCCGGTTTCGCCAGACCGGAACCCGGACCGCCCCATGCGAAGCCCACAGTGACCTGCAGCCATGCTCGCAAACGGTTCCTGCTGGGAGCAGGTATTTGCGCTGGTCTGTGGCAGGGCTCCCCTGGCTGCTGACTACAGCTGCGGAAGCCGCCCTACGCCTTCCGTCGGCGGCCTCCGGAGTGTGCCAAAGCATCAGCGAGCTGGTCGTGGGTCATGGAGGAGCGGCCCTCGATCCCGGCGGCCGTGGCCTTCTTGTACAGCTCGGTCTTGGTGAGTTCCCTCAGCGGCTGGCTGCCGGTGCTGCTGGTGACCCGTTTCTTGGCCCCGGTCTTCTTCTCGCTGCGGGCAGCCCGGGCGCCGCCGGTGGCGGCCTTCTGGCCGGTGTCTTTGGGACTGCGGGCCCGCTCGACGCTGGCTCGGAGGGCCTCCATGAGGTCCACGGCGCCGGTAGGGGTGGCCGCGGGTTCGGCCTTCTCGACGGTCTCCCCGGCGGCCTTGGCCTTGATCAGCGCCTTGACCTTCTCCTGGAATGTGTCGTGGAAGGCCTCGGGGTCCCAGTCGGTGGAGAGGGCGTCAATGAGCTGGGTGGCCATCTTCACCTCGGCGGCCGTGGCCTCCGTCTTGCCCGGAAGGTCGGGGACCTCCTTGTGGGGGTCGCGGATCTCGTCGGCCCAGTGCAGGGTATGCAGGGTCAGCAGGTCGTCCTCGGCCTTCAGCGCGACGAGGTACTCGCGGCCGCGCATCACGAACGTCGCGATCCCGGCCTTGTTCGACTCGGTGAGCGCGCGCTCCAGAAGCCCGTAGATCTTGCCGTACTGCTCACCGCGGGGGCCGAGGTAGTACGTCTTGTCGAAGAAGATCGGCTCGACCGCGTCGAGGTCGACGAAGCCGGCGACCTCGATGGCCTTGGAGCGGCCGGGCGCGATGTCGTCGAGCTCGGCCGGCTCGACGATCACGTACTCCTCCCCGGTGTCGTAGCCCTTGACGATCTCCCCGAGATCGACCTCGTCGCCGGTGCGCTCGTTGACACGCCGGTTGCGGATCCGGTCGGCGGTGCCCCGCTGGAGCTGGTGGAAGCGGATCGTGTGGCTGTCGGTTGCGGTGTAGAGCGCGATCGGTAGCGAGACGAGTCCGAAGCTGACGACCCCGGTCCATACGGGTCTGGCCATCATGGATCACCACCTTGACCTGCTGTGTCGTGCCTTCTGCTCCTTCCCTGCCTGCGGACTGATCACCCGTGCCGGTCCGCTCTCGGCGTGGGCAGGCCGAGCAGCACGGTCCCCACGGGTGCCGCCGAGTCGATCTGGCCGATCTTGGATTCGGCGCCCGCCAGGCTGACGCGCAGGCCCTCGATCTCGCCGAGCCAGCCTTCGCGCTCAGCTTCGGCGATCCGGTCGAGGAGGTTGTCGCGGATCTCCACGAGCCGACCACGCTGGGCGGGGTCGGGCCGCAGGAGGGAGCAGCGGACGCAGGCGTGCTCGTGGATGCAGGCTGTGCCGTAGGCGCGGGCGCAGGTGCCGACGGAGAGTTTGCGGCGTTCGAAGTGGCCGAGGAAGTCCTCCCACTCGGCGTCGGTGGGGGTGCGGTACTCCTCGGCGGGGCGCAGGGTGTGGCGGCGGGTGATGAAGGCGCGGTGGGCTTCGATGGTTTCGGTGGGGTAGACAGCGTTATAACCCATGGTGGTGTTGATGTTGGCGTGGCCGGCGATGACCTGGGCGATGTGTGGTGGCAGGCCGGTGCGGATGGCGTCGGTGATGAACATCCGGCGGAAGTCCTGCGGGGTGAAGACCAAAGGGCGGCCGGTGGCGTCGGTTAGCCGCATGAAGGCGACGGTCTCCTTGAGGATCTCCCGGATGGTCTGGGAGTGGATGACGGAGGGCTCGCCGCCGCGGTTGTACTGGAAGCGGGCGGGTCCCACTGGCGTTCTTCGCTGTCGTAGCGGGTGACCAGGGGGATGAGGCCGGTTTTGGGGTCGCGTGTGCGGCGGATGATCGTGGCCAGCACGTCGGCGAGCTCGGGGCTCACGAGCAGGACGCGCTCGGAGTCGTTCTTGGAGGGGGCGATCTGCAGGAGGGGAACGATCTCGCCTGTGGTGGGCAGCCGGTACTGGATCATCGCGTGGTGGGTGGTCTCCAGCATCTCTTCCACGCGTGCGCCGGTGTGGCGCAGGAATTCCACCGTCGCCCAGGCCCAGAACGCGCGGTGCTCGGCGCGGTCCAGGTGCACGATGCGGCCTTGCGCGTCGCGGGCTGCGGCGCCGGCCGGGTTCGCGCCGCGGGTGTAGGGGGTGCCGTCGAGAATGAAGCGCTCGCCCGGTGGGGTAGCGCGGGCGATCTCCGGCCGGCGAGACGGTGGAGAGGGCCGAACCTGCCGTCGAGCCGACCGGGGTCGTCGACCTGATGGAAGCTCTGCGCGCCAGCGTCGAACGCGCCGGCAGCGCCAAAACCTCGGGCGGCAAGGCCACCGCCTCCGGAAAAACCGCGGCAGCGAAGAAACCGGCGGCGAAGAAGCGGATCCGTACGGCCCCGAGGGAAGACCTCAGTGACCTGAGCAAGGCCGACCTCTACAGGAAGGCCGCCGCGGCGAACCTTCCCGGCCGCTCCCACATGACCCGCGACGACCTGATGAGGGCCTTGTCCTGAACGGTCGGCCAGGCGGATATCGAGCTGTTCGGCTCGGTGGAGCGGGTTTGTGTGGGTTTCGGATGCATGGGGCAGGAGGGACAGCGCGACTCAAGGCGATTCCGGATTCCGCAGAGGCCGGCTTCGTCAGGGCATGTTGATGCCGCATCGGGGATGGGCAGGCCGCAGACTCTGAGGTGGGGCCGAGGCGGCGAAAGGGTGCTCAATGGCGCAAGACGTGGGAGCCGCGCTGGCAGTGTTCCTGGAGCGATCGCACACCGCCTCCCCGCAGGAGGTTAACCAGCTGGTCGACGAGGCGGCGCGGCGGCTGGGGATGGTGACGGCGAAGGTCTATCTGGCGGACGTGCAGGAGGCCCGTCTGGTGCCCCTGCCCCTGCCGGGGGAGGACGAGGACGGCGACGAGTTGGCGATCGACGGCACGGTGGCCGGGTGGGCGTACCGGACGATGTCGCTGCGCCTGTCGCATCGCGCGCCGCTGACGGTGTGGCTGCCGCTGATCGACGGGATCGCCCGGATCGGTGTGTTGCGGGTGGTGGCCGACCACATCACGCCGGCGATGTTGGACGGTGCCACGCAGCTGGCTGCGGTGACCGCGTTGACGATCGTGTCCAAGAGCGGGTTCAGCGATCTCTTCAGCCGGGTCGCCCGCCGCCGCCCGATGACCACGGCGGCGGAGATGGTGTGGGCGTTCCTGCCACCGCGCACCCTGGGCACCGACAGGGTGACGTCCACGGCCGCGCTGGAGCCCGCGTACGAGATCGGTGGGGACGCCTTCGACCACGGTCTGGACGACGGGCGCCTGCACGTGACCGTGGTCGACGCGATGGGGCACGACCTGGCGGCGGGTCTGGCCTCCGCCGTCGCGCTGGCCGGTTGCCGTTCCACCCGTCGCGCGGGCGGATCGTTGACCGACATCGTCCAGCGGATCGACGAGGACCTGCACCGCTGGCAGCCCGGTGGCCTGCTCACCGGCGTCTTCGCCCACCTGGACCTGGACACCGGGCGACTGTCGTGGGTCAACGCCGGTCACCCGCCGCCCCTTTTGATTCGTGCGCAGCACGTCGTGCCGGGGGCCTTGGAAGGCGCCGGCGAGCTGCCGCTGGGGCTCGGCCCGGGCTACGCGGCCCCCCGCACTGTGCACGAGGCTCAGCTGGAGCCGGGCGACCGTGTCCTGGTCCACACCGACGGTGTCACCGAGGCGCGTTCCGCGACCGGCGACCAGTTCGGCGAGGACCGGCTCGTCGACTTCGTCACCCGCGCACTCGCCGCCGGTGAACCCGCCCCCGAGGCCCTGCGCCGCCTGGTCCACACCATCCTCGACCACCACGACGGCCGGCTGCGGGACGACGCCACCATCGTCTTGAGTGAATGGCACCCCGAGACCGACAACACCCGATCCTGACGAGCTGAGTTCACCGCGCCGGACCCCGGTGGGCGACACGCCTGCAGGCCGGTGAACCGCGACCGCGGCGCGGGCGGGGGTCAGGTGCGCAGGGTGTGGCTGGGGAGTCGGCCGTAGGTGGCGTGGTAGCGGTCGGTGAATCGGCTGGGTTTGGCGAAGCCCCAGCGGGCGGCGATGGCCGCGACGGTGTCACCGCGGGCCCGATCGCCGGCCTGCAGGTCGTGGTGGGCGTGCCGCAGGCGTACCTGTTCTAGGTAGCGGAGGGGGGTGGTGTCGTAGTGGTGGCGGAAGGCGTACTGCAGCGCCCGTACGCCGACCCCGGCGGCGGCGGCGATCTCGGCGACGGTCAGCGCTCGTTCGGGGTGGGCTTCGATGTAGTCGACCGCTCGGCGCAGGGAGGTGGGCGACAGTGGTGCCGGCTCGGTGCGGGCCGCCTGGGTCATGGATGTGTTCGGAAAGGCCTCCAGGGCGGCGGTGGCGGCCAGGCGGAGCATGTGTTCGTGGATCAGGGGATTGGTCAGGGCGGGGTCGGCGGTGTCGAGGTCGCGGTGGATGAGCCCGAGGACCTCGGCGAGAAAGCGTCCACTGGCGGGGGAGAGGGGGGTGACGTGCTCGAAGCGCAGGTCGCCCGGAGCGATGCCGCTCTGCTCCTCGGCGATGTCGGCGACCCTGTCGAGGGGCAGGCGCAGCAGGGTGAGGTCCATGTCGTGGGTGTCGGCGCGCAGGGGCAGGCCCAGCGGGTAGACGAAGGTGTCGCCCGCGCGCAGGCGTACTTCTTGGGTGGGGCTGCGCAGGCGGTATCCGCCGTTGCGGACGTGGGTGAGGAGGAGGAAGTCCCACGGCTCGGTGGTGATGTCGAAGTCGATCGAGCTGCGGACGCGGTCGGCGCTGATCTGGTCGATCGTGTTTGAGGTGGCGGTGAAGTCGGAGTTCTCGCCGTGGGGGCGGCCGATGAAGCGCAGCTGGTTGTCGACGTAGGTCTGCCGCAAGAACGCGGTGGTCTCCTCTTCGTCACGCGAGGAGAACGCGGCACGACGAACGGGCAGCCGGTCGGCTTCGCCGGTCATGGGGATCTCCCTTCCGCCACCCATCCGTCCCTTCAGATCGGCGACGTTGCGTCATGCCCCCCCTCTCTCAGAGTAGTGCCGGAGTGGGGGCGGGTGCCCGCGAACAGGCGCGGGAGAGCCGGACGAGAGGATCACCGCTACAGAATGTAACCGAACCGTGTGGTCATCGGCGCTGTTTCATTCGTGCGCCGCACGCGTGTCCGGAGCGATGGTGAACAGGTCGGTCGTTCCCGTCGCCCACAACAACCTGGCGAGTTGGCGCGGTAGCGGGCCCGCCAACACGAGGTGGTGGTTGCGGCGGGCGTCGAGGAGGGCGTGCAGGAGGCAGGAGTCGGCGAAGGTGACGCCGCTGACGTCCAGGATGACGCGGTCGGCGGTGACCGCGGACAGCGCGTCGGTGAGGAGGTAGGCGGTGTCCATGTCGAACTCCCCACTCGCCTTCAGCAACACGATGCGGGCGGCCTCGTTCACGCACTCGACGGCGGCAAGCGTTCGCTGTTCCACGCGCGGCAGGCATCGCGCCGGCGGCGGCCTGGACGGATTGCTGGTGGGGTACGGGTTCATGACGACCGTCCCGAACAAAGTGGGGTGGCCCTCCCTCCCCCGACGGGCGGGGAAGAAGTGCGCGGTCCTTCGGGGGCCACGTGATCGGGGAGGTCCGTACCCAAAGCACCCCCACACATGAGGATGCGACGGCGCGGGTATCGCCAACGGCTATCCCCAGACTACCCACGAAACGAAAGACCATCCCCTTCCCCGTCCGTGATCACGCCGTCGGGTCCTGCCCCAGTCGGCGGGCCTGGAGGTGGGCGGCGCGTAGCGCGGTGCCGAGGTCGGCGTGGACGGGCAGGGTCGGGGCGTTGGCCCGCAGCAGGTGGCGGGCCGTTCCGGGAGGGCAGACCACCGCCATCGCCACCTTGCGTCGATCCGCCAGGGCGTGGGCTCGTAGCACCGCCGACACCGTCGCCGGCGACACCGCGGCCTCGGGTACGGGGAACTCCACCACCATGCAGGACGGGTCGAGGTCCTTCAGCAACGTCTCGATTCCGGTCACCCAGGGGATCCGGTGATGTACACCCAGGGAGGTGTGCAGGGTGACGATCAGATCCTGACCGTTGCAGACATGGTCACTCAGCACGCGAATGCCTCCAAAACGAAGGATGCGCCATTACACGCACACCCCCGACGCTGCGACCGCTCGCCACACCGGGCGTCCGGCCACCGGTCCGGCGGGGGTGTAGGGCCCGATCGGGTGGGCAAACGCTCCCACCTCAGACCATTCCGCAGGGTCGTACCGTGCTCCTCCCCCTGGCACCCGTACGACCACGATGGGGTTCCCACACGGCAGGGCAACCCCTTTCCTTCCGGTCCGGGGCGGCTGCGGCCCCGGACCGGAAGACCCCGACCGTCGCGTCCCACCATCACGGGGCGCGCCCCCGCGGGTGGGCCCACGCCAACCGCCGCCTTGGATGACCGCATCGCGGCCCCGCCCGGTCGGGTGGCGAACGCTGGGCTCCGTCCGGTGGGGAAAGTGGGCTCGTTCGGGGAGTCACCGCCGGATCCCGGGGCAGGCGGGCGGCGAGCGGGCACCAATGCGATGCCCCGCCGGGAGTCGGGCCGGCCCGAGACCGCCCGACTCCCCCAACCCCCACGATCGAAGGAGACGCTCATGTCGCAGGTCAAGGAATCCATCGAGGTCGACGTCCCGATCCGCACGGCGTACGACCAGTGGACCCAGTTCGAGTCGTTCCCGAAGTTCATGGACGGCGTCGAGCGCATCGAACAACGCACGGACACACTCACGCACTGGGTGACCAAGATCGCCGGTGTCGAGCGGGAGTTCGACGCGGAGATCACCGAACAGATCCCCGACACCAAGGTCGCCTGGGTGACCGTCGCCGGCCAGACGGAACAGTCCGGCATCGTCACCTTCCATCCCATCGACCCCACCCATACCCAGGTCACCCTGATGATGGACTTCGACCCCGAGGGGATGGCGGAGAACATCGGCGACAAGCTCGGCTTCGTCGACCGGCAGGTCAAGGGAGACCTCAAGCGCTTCAAGCACTTCATCGAAGACCGCGGCACCCCCACCGGCGAATGGCGTGGCCAGGTCTGACAGCCGAACCCCACGCGCCGGGTCCCGGCCCGCGCCGCCGGACCCGTATCGCCGCGGCGCGGGCCGGACGATGGCATGCACAGGCCGGATGACGGCGCAACGTGGCGACATCCTCCGCGTTGTTGAGGGCATGGACGAGATGCTGGACATGCTCATTGACGGGGTCACCGAACCCCGCCTCAAAGTGATCAGTCAAGACGAGGCACGGGCCTTGATGATCCTTCTCGGAGTCCTCGACGACGTCACTCAGCCCGAACCGGTCCGCCACGCCGCCGCTGAGCTGAGGTTTCGCATCGGGTCGCGACTGGCACTCCCCCACGACGCCACGCCAATCCCGCAGGCGGACATCGCACGCTGACACCGTGTCGGCGTCGTTCACCCGTCCGGCTGCCCCTCGGTGCGAGAACCCCTCCCGCGTGGGACGGTACGGACGGGACGGCGGCAGTCCCACGCATACAGGACCGGGCCGGTGCCCGTAGTCACACCGGCCCGGTCCCGCTCCCGCCGAAACGACGCCGCTCGAACTTGCCGCAGCCGCCCGGCGGTGGCAGGCCGGCGAGGAAGCGGGGCGGCAGGTTGGTGCTCAATCCCCCGGTGGAGCCGATGCTGGCGCAGGCCACCGAGCAGATCCCGCTCCCCTCACGTACGGGCCCGGGCCTGGCCTACGAGCAGAAGTTCGACGGCCACCGCCTGCTGGTGTTCACCCCGACCGGGCCGGGTGGGCGGGTGCTGCTGCAGACACGGCGTGGCGCTCTGGTCCAGGACGCGTTCCCCGACCTGGTCGCCGCCGCCCGGCAGCTGCCCGACGGCCTGGTCCTCGACGGCGAGGTCCTCGCCTGGGACGTGGAAGCGGGCGCACTGTCCTTCGAGGGTCTGCAACGCCGGGCCGCCGCCCACGCCCGCCAGGCCGCCGCCCTCGCGGAACGCCTCCCGGCCTTCTACGTGGCCTTCGACCTCCTCCAGGCCGACGGCACCGAACTCCTGACCCTCCCCTACCAAGAGCGCAGGCGCCGCCTGGAGGTGTTGTTCGCCGGCCACGCGATCACCTCGCCGTGGACGCTGTGCCCGATGACCACGGATGTGGCCACGGCGCGGGAGTGGCTGAATTCGTGGACCGATGTCACCGGGATCGAAGGCATTGTCGCCAAGGCCCGGCAGGGGCGCTATCAGCCCGGCAGGCGCGGCTGGATCAAGATCAAACGACGGGACACCACCGAAGCGATCATCGGTGCGATCACCGGCACCCTCATTCACCCCCAACTCCTCGTCCTCGGCCGCCGCGACTCCGCGGGGCAGTTGCGTACGGTGGGCCGGACGGTCGCCTTGCGGCCGGACCAGGCCCGTCAGGTCGCCCAGCATCTCGCGCCGGCCGATGCCGGGCACCCATGGGAAGGGGTTCGGTTTGCCGCGTCCTGGAGCTCGCGTGACGCCTTGGACGTCGTCTTGGTCCGCCCGGAGCCGGTGGCTGAGGTCAGTGCCGACACCGCCGTCGACCACGGTGGCGTTCACCGTCATCCCCTGCGCTTTCGCCGCCTGCGTCAGGACATGACGGCCGAGAACGTGCCTCTCTTCGGGCAGGGTCCCTCGTCGGGGCCATGATCCAGGTGTTGGGTTTGTCGGCGGCGGGGGTGGGTGCCGGTCCGTAGGGGTAGGGCGTACGGTCGGGGCATCAGACGAGTCGCCTGAGGAACACCGACTGAAGATCGACGCGGGGAGAAGATGATGCAGACGCCGACGGTACGGGTGCGGTCCGAGGCGGACGGCCTGGCCGTGGTGGCGTGCGCGGGCGAGTTCGACATCGACTCCGTCGGTCTGCTGCGCCAGGCCTGCGCGGGCTCGGCCGCGGACGCCAGGCAACTGGTGCTGGACGTGTCCGGGGTGGCGTTCGCGGACTCCTCGTTCCTCAACGAACTGATCCACCTCCACCAGACGCGCCCGCTGCAGCTGGCGGGTCCGCTGCCGCAGCAGCTGCGGAGGCTGCTGGAGATGACCGGGGCGCTGGCGTTGTTCGAGGTTCGCGACAACGAGGCGGCCGGCTGAGATGTGCGGGCGCCTGCCCTGGCTAGGAGGGCGGAGGGTTGGAGCTGCCGCTCGGTGAAGGTGGCGGTGATCTTCTTGCCGTGTGTGTCGGTGTGGACGGTGACGGTGTCGGCGAGGTCGTGCACCAACCGCCAGCCGAACCCGCCGGCGTGGTCGGGGGCCCAGGGCCGGAGCACGGGCAGCCGGTCGCAGGCGTCGGACACCTCGATCGTCACAGCCTGTGCGTCGCCCCGGATCCGGAAACCGGTGGTGCCCGCTGCGTGCCGTTGGGCGTTGGAGACCAGCTCGCTGGCCACCGTCATCACGTCGGCGATCGCCGGCGTGGGAACGTGCAGGGTGCCGAGGGCGTCCTGGACGGCTTCCCGGGCTTCCGCGCAGCTGATCTGACCGTGGACGGTCAGACATTCGGATGAAACATCCTGTTTGCCCATAATCCGCGCCTTCCCCCTGCTTCCACCCGCTACGCAGCCGGGAGTGCCCGCCCGGCCGCATGCCGCGCGCGAGACGAAAATCGGCCGACTCGAGGCACCGTCGCCACACTATCCCCGGCCCACGACAGCCGGTACGGCAAAAGAGCTCCGAACGCACACCCGGAGAACAGTCGTGGTCGATTGCGGCCTTGACGCCGAGTTGTCAGGGCCGGGGGCGAGGCTCGGGGATGGTCACCCCGGTCGCGAGCCGGGCTCGGCGTTGCATGGCGGCCACCTGGGCGCGCCGGCTTCTCTGTAGCGAGATCCCGTGGTCGGCCGGGTCGATGTCGAGCAGGAACGCGGCCAGGCGCTGGATCTTGTGGTCCAGGGCCACGGCCACGCGCCGGCGTTCTCGGTTGCGGACCGCGGCGACGGTGTGGGTACTGGTCCGCAACTGGCCGGCGAGGAAGCCGGTCGGCCAGCCGCGTTCGGCGAGGTCCTGCAGACACACCGCGGCTCGACCGGCGGTGACGAGGCCCGGAACGGCCCGACCGCGTAGGAAGGCGATGTCCAGCGGGATGCCGAGGATCGCGTCCGCTGTGGTGCGGTGGATGTTGGCAGGTCGTACGTCGGCGGGGCGCAGCAACCGCCGCACAAGGGTGACGGCCACGCCTGAGATCGCCGCGATGTCGCCGGCCGACAGACCCCTTCCCTGCAGTTCGCCGGCCCAGGCGGCGGCGTCGGCGGCGGGCACGCGGGCTGGAAGACCGGCGCTGCGTGCGGCGGCCCGCCGTGCCCGGGCCCGGCGGGCCGCAGCCGTGCACTCCGGCCGCCGGCAGCCGTAGTCGGCGCAGCTGGGGCTGCCGTGTCGCACCCGCGATCGCAACGGCAGCCGCCGGACGGCACCATCAGGGAGGGCAACCTGCAGAGTTGGAGGTGTCGGAGAGTTCATCGCGGGTTCGATTCTGCCCGCTGCCGCGCATGCCTGTTGAGTGGAAGCCACCCTGGTGTGCGTCGGGGCGGTCGGTCGACCACGTGGCTTTGTAGGCGAGTGTCAGAAACGTTTGTTGCTTATCTCCAAGAACGGCAAACTACTCGGAGAATCGGTATCGGCAAGTTCTAGGAACGCGTCAGTGCTTGCTTCGGAACGAAGCTTGTGCATGGGGTGACGGGATGGAGTCCCATGCCGTCGCCGATGCCGTCGGACCCGCGCCGACACGCCTCATGCTCTTCTTCGTGTGCGGTCCTGCGGACTCGCGCACGATTGCTGCCCGCCCGACCGGGGTGGAGGAGGTGCGAGTTCGGCCATCGCATGGTGAAAGCCGGCCATCCATGCGGCGTCTGCCTACCGCAGTGGATCATCCACCTAGGGTGATCTCGCGGATGCGGCCAGTGAGCGCCGGGATTCGGTCTGTGTCCACCATCGAGGGAGCATCACGTGGCAGAGAAGAAGCTGATGGCCTGGGGCAACAACCGCAGCGGGCAGCTTGGTGACGGTACGTGGACCGATTTCCGTGCAGAGGCTCGGGCGACTCTGGGGCTGTCCGCCGCGTCGCTTTCGAAGCTTGCCGCCGGCGGTGATGGCCCGGATACGGGTCACGCTCTGGGCCTGATGACCGACGGAACCGTGCAGGCCTGGGGTGCCAACAAGTACGGCCAGCTCGGCGACGGCAGCACGTTCGGCCGGAACGCGCCGGGCGAGGTCGTTGGCATTACGAGGGCCACGGAGGTCGCCGCGGGCGGGTCACACAGCCTGGCCCTGCTCGCCGACCGGACCGTGATGGCCTGGGGCCGCAACGACTACGGCCAGCTCGGCAATAAGACCACCACCGACAGCAGCCTCCCCGTCCCGGTCGCGAACCTGGACAAGGTCATCGCGATCGCCGCGGGCCTCAACCACAGCCTGGCCGTGCGCGAGGACGGCAGCGTGTGGGCCTGGGGACACAACGCCGACGGCCAGCTCGGCAACGGCATCACCGGCAACCAGACCACCCCCACGCGCGTCAACGTCCTGACCGGCGTCAGCCAGATCGCCGCCGGTGCCGGCCACAGCCTGGCCCTGGTCGGCCCGCCCCGCAGCGGCGGAGTCGTCATGGCCTGGGGCGCCAACACACACGGACAGCTCGGCGACGGCACCACCACCGGTCGCACCACCCCGGTCAAGACCCGCGACGCCTGGAGCGGCGAGGTCTACCAGATCGCCGCCGGCGCCCACCACAGCCTGGCCGTCACCGGCACCTCCCACACCCTGCACGCCTGGGGGCGCAACACCTCGGGCCAGCTCGGCGACGGGACCGCCGAGCAGCGCAGCGTCCCGGTTCCCGTTCCCGGCCTGCCGGCCGTGATGCTGGTGGCCGGTGGCCGGGAACACACCGCCATCCTGGGCGGGGACAACGTGATCCGCTCCTGGGGTGACAACAGCTCCGGTCAGCTCTGCAACGGCACCACCACCGCCAGCAGCACTTTGGTCGTCTCAAACGCCCGTCTCGCCGGCACCGACAAGCTCGTCGCGGCGATCGGCGGCGACTTCAGCCTGGCCAACTGACAGACCCAGCCGAGGGAGCGGGACGCGCCCGCGGCTCGCTCCCACCGGCGGCGGAACCCCTGCCTGCTGCGGGTGTCCGCCTGCATTCCAGCCGACGGTCAAGCCCGATCTTGACCGAAAACTCCACTACCCAGCGTGACCTCTTGATCACTAGCGTGTTCGCGGCGGCCGGAGGCGGTGTCCCTGAGGATCTCGCGTGCGGTCCGGCCTCTGGTGTGCCCGCTGACGTCCTGCCCAGCGCGGGGCAGGACGCGGACGACAGGGAGATGAATCATGACGCAGGTGGACGAGGCGAAGACCTCGCAAGACGACGGCCGCCCGGCCCTGACCGCCGATGGGCGCCTCGCGCGGTGGGAGGCGCTCATCGCGGGCACACCGCTGGTCAACGCCTCCGGTCGCGCGCCGCTCAAGCGGGCGCTGGGCGGTGAGGAGAACTGGGCCGTGGGGCTGTGGCTGCATGCCGCGGCCCGCGCCGACGCCGGTTTTGAGGCGACCGCGTTCGAGCGCACGCTTCTGGAGCCCATGGCGGCAGTCCTGGGCGAGACGGAGAGCCGGGCGGTAGGCCGCCTGTTCGCCACCCACGCCAGCGCCGGTGGCGCGTCCCTGGTCCCGGCCGCGGTCGCCGCCCGCCCGCTGGAGGAGCCGTTCACCGCCGAGGACTACCGCACGGCGATGACCGCGCTCGGCGAGAAGGTCCTCACCCTGCCGAACGTGCTTGCGGTGACGCCGGAGGAGCTGACCGCCTCCGACACCCCGCCCCCGGCCGCCTTCCGCCAGGCCATGTCCGAGACCGGTATCGCCCTGACCATCCCCGCGGCGTTCACGCAGCCGGCCGGGGCGCACGCCGAGGACACCGGCACACTGCCCGGCCAGGCCCGGGAAGCGACCGACGGGGCCTACACCTTCCGGGCCGCCTTCGACTTCGTGCAGTTCAAGTGCGAAGACGCTCCGGGTGACCAGTGGGGTGGCCGGGCGGAAATCTACTGGACGGCCGCCGCCAACGCCGACGGGTACACCCACACCACCCGCACCAGCGAGACGGGTGCCGTCCACGACCACAAGTGGTACACCGTCAAGGGCGACCACGAGACCGGCAGCAAGACCTTCTTCGACGCCACCATGAACGCCAACCTCGGCAGCATCGTCTTCACCTGCTGGGAAGCCGACCAGTCCAACTCCGCCTGGTACAAGGCACTCGGCGAGGCCCTGCAGACCCTCGTCAACAACCTCGCGGCCACCGCCTCCTTCGCCGACATGCTCCCGGGCACCGAGTTCTTCGGCTACCTCTACTCCGGACTGGGCCTGCTCGCCACCATCTGGGAAGCCATCCGCAACGACGACGACTACCTCGGCAGCAATGCCCTCGCCTTCGGCGTCAAGGACCTCGCCCGCATCAACGCCGGGCACGGCAGCGCCTTCGTGTTCTTCTCCAAGGACTTCGACTCCAAGGCCGAGAGCGGCTTCCTGTTCGACCTCGAAGTCCACTACACGGGCCAGACCCCCCTCGTGCCGAAGCTGATGCCCTCCCTGATCTCCCAGGACTGGCCCGGCCTGAAGGAGGCCGGCTTCGACTCCGGCATCGACGCCGTTGTCCCCTACGGCAACGGCACCAAGCTGTACTTCTTCAAGGGGGACAAGTACCTCGGCTACGATCTCGCCAACAAGAAGGTTTCAAGCGGCCCCCGCACCATCCACGACGGCTGGAGCGGACTGCGCGGCACCGCCTTCACCTCCGGCATCGACGCCGCCACCCGCGTCCACAACCGGGACTCCGAGCTCTACCTCTTCAAGGGCAGCCAGTACCTGCGCTACCACCTGTCCGACGAGCGCATCGTCTCCGGCCCCGCCTCCATCGCCAACGGCTGGCCCGCCATCAAGGGAACCCCCCACGCAAGCGGCCTCACCTCCGCCTACCGCCTCGGCTACGACAGCGGCTACGTGCTCATCAACGGCACCAAAGAGCGGGCGTACTTCGACAAGGACGGAGGCATCGCCGTACCCGAGAGGGACCTCACCAGGCGCTGGCCCGACGCTCCCGCCGACTTCCTCGCCGGCGCCCGCGGCCTCACCGAGGTCCCCGGCACCCAGCCACGACAGTTCTACGCCTTCAACGGCGAAAGCTACCTTCGCCTCGCCCTGTGAGCACCGCCCAGGACCGCGCAGGCACCTGACGGGCGAACACCGCCATCACAGCCTGACTCGACGCCCCGGCCCCAAACGGGCCGGGGCACACGAGACCACCACTCCCCACCCCGCAGGCCAAGTCCCGGGCCAGAACAGTGACCACGGCTTCTCACATCATCACCGTTCACTCGCGCTTGGTGGCCCCCATTCACCCAGACGCCCGCCCCGTCAGACTGGCCCCCACGAGTTGGAGCCACCAAGGCCGGCCCGACACACCGAAGCACGTTCCTGAAACTCGACAACATCCCAGACCTACGCGGCCAGTCAGCGTTCCCAGGACTCGGCAACAAACGTTCCCGGTTCCCCCCTACGCAGCCAACCACGGCCCGGCCGCCTTGAGGGTGTCAGTCTCGGTCGATGTGCTCGCGTACGACGGTGCCCTTGGCGGTGTCGATGTCGTAGGTGGTCTTGTTCCAGTCCGGGGTGACGATGTCCACGGACCAGAGGTCGTCGTCGAGTTCCACGGCCGTGACGGTGCCGGACTTGCGGTCCGTGGCCGTCTTTACGGCCTGTTGGGCGGTGGTGGTCGCCGCCTTCAGCTCCTGGGCGACCTCGGCCTTGTCGTCGGCGTCCTGTCCGGGCTCGACCCGCGAACGCGTGACCTTGCCGGTCACGGCATCGACCTGGACGTCGTGGATGGTTCCGTCCTCGGCAGCCACCGTGACGTCCCACACCGGCAGGCGAGCGGCCGGGGCGGTGTTGGTGGCGGTGCCGCCGGCGGTCGTCAGTTCGATCTCCACGAGCCTGCCCTTCGGCACCTCGGCCACCGCGGTGTCGGCGGCCTTGTTCCACGCCACCTTGGCCAAAGGCACGAGCGTCATACGTTCACGCTGGTCCTCGGTGAGCCCGCCGCCGGTGGCGGTTGCCTGCGGGGATGTCGGTGCGGCCGGCGCCGCGGTCACCGGTGCCTTCTCGGCGCCACAGGCACCGGCGAGCAGGGTGGAGGAGACCGCGACGACCACGGCCAGAGCGCGGAGGCGGAGGAGAGTTGTCATGGCCGCCACCTTCCTCCCACCGCCCGCCCCGATGCCGGCGACCGCGCCGGGCTCCACCCGATCGGCAGCCATCGACACGTCCGAACAAGCCGGCGAGAGGGAGACGGTACCGCCAGCGCCGGCCGGAGGTTCGTCCGGCCAGCGCCGACTACACCGCATCCGGCTGGGGATCAAGATCGAGCCGTTCACCGACGCCGACGACGTCCGGACGGCCGAGTTCTGGAATCTGCCCCCTGACCCGCAGACCGGCAACTTCCTGTCCTTTGGGGACGCGCAGTGCATCGCGGTTGCCGAGCGCCTCGGTCTCATGATCGTGACCGGTGACGTGTACTGGGATCAGCTCTACAAGAGCGGCAAGATCAAGGTTCCTGTCTTCCTGTTCCGCTGACCTCGGTCAGCCTCGGAGCGCCCCGCCCCCGCACCTGGGGGCGGGGCGCTCCGCGTTTCCGGCCTCGCCCGAGGCGCCCGCCCGCACTGACCGGCACGTGCGACGAGGGCAGCGACGAACTACAGGCGATGATCTCGGCGCAGAAGTGCTCCGAAGCCAGGGAGCTTCTCCCGCTCCCGACCGGCCATCCGGACGGTTCGCCGACGGTCGGAACGGCAGATCAGTACGTCCGGGAGTCGCGTATTTCGTGGGCGTCTGACGTGGCTGAGTGAGCGTGGAGTTCTCCCCTCCAGCGTTCGACCGGGTGGTCTCCGCCGGCCGGGTCGACGGTTCGGATGCTGTTCGTGCCGGCGAGTCGTCGGGTGGTGTCGGGGAGTCTGCTTCTCGGTTTGGGGCGCGGTCGTGACGTGGTGGGGGAGAGGGCGTGCGCTCCGGTTCTCGCGCGGTGGCGTGGGGGTGGCTGGGCATGGCGTTGGTCACTCGCCGGGGGCGCTTTGGGGAGAGGCGGGCGCCACGGACGATGCCTTTTCGGGCCGCGGAGTGCCACGATTCGTGACAAGTGCCGCGCAGATTGTCTTTCTGATGAATGATCGGATCGCGTCCGGTCGAACGTGAAAGTAAACGCGCATCCAAGCGAACGGCCGAGACGTGTGGGGTGAACAGAGGTTTGCGTGCCCGTCTGGGCGCATGCGGCCATAACCCTCTGTGCGCGTGGCGCTGCACAGTGCTCGGGAGCTATCGTCCCGCTCACCGGTATATGCCGGAACGGCAAGTGCCCTGGCGACGGGCGTCCAATCCACAGCCAGGGCACTTGTTCAACCGTGCGATTCGATCGCGCTCCACACGTATGTCCCGAAGGAGCACTTCGTGCTGAACAACCGCAATCGCCGCCAACGCCCTTTACGGGCGCCGGAATCAGGTGCCGACGGTATCATGGCCCCTTTTACATCCAGGGAAACTTGCACGGCCGATGACTTGGCGGTCACGGCGAACGGGGCGCTGTTCATCGCGCTGCCCGTCTTGCCGATCGTGCTCATCGCGGAGGTCTTCGACCCCTCGGTTCTGGTGGCTTTGGCCATGGCTATTTCGGTGACCGCGGCGGGCAGTCGGCTCGCCTACAAGCGGGTTCGTCACTTCTGAGATTCGCCACCCCCCAGGCCGCCGCCCGACCACCCGGCCGGCGGCCTATGCCAGACCGTCATGCCCGACCCCGTCGCCGGGCGGGGATTTTCCCTGCCCGGCGGCCACACGGGACCACAACCGCCGGCAAATTCCCAGACGCTTTCCCCCGAAAGGGGCACCCATGACCCCCGCCCCCAGGCAGCAGTTCCGCAAGTGCGCCCACTGCGGCCTCGCCTACTCGGTCCCCATCGGACCCGGCCGGCCCCGCAACCACTGCTCCGACAAATGCCGCTACGCCTCGAGGACCGCCGGCCCACCGGATCACAGCCGCCAGGACCAAGACCTCCACGCCGCCTCCCACGACCTCCAACTGGAGATCACCCGCCTGATCTCACAGCAGCTCACCGACCCGCCCACGGGGCAGGTCCTGCGTCACCTGTTCACCCTCGAAGCTCTGGTCGAAGACGCCAAAGCCGCCGCCGTGGCCCGCGGCCGCGCCCGCGGCGAGTCCTGGAAGGACATGGTCGACGGCACCGACTACACCGCCGACCACCTCCGCAAAAGATGGACACCCGACCGCGTCGACCGACGCCTGACCCGCGCTCGGAAAGCACGCGCCGCCCGCACGACCCCCGGCATTCCCGCCCCACCCGTCCCCGGCACCGCACCACCCGACGAGGACAACACCGACGACGCTCACGAGCCGCTCCCCCTACTGCCGACCCAGACGCCCCGTCAGCAGCTCGCCACCGCGATGTCCTTCCTCCAACGCAAAACCGCGCGCTCCATCAAGGAGTGCGCCCTCGACATGGGGATCTCGCCCTCGCACCTGTCGCGGCTGCTGGCGGGCAGCCGCGGGCCGTCCTGGGACGTCGTGCGACAGTTCGTCGCCGTCTGCCACGCCGACCAGGCAGCCCTGCGCGTCCTGTGGGAGAACGCCCAACGTCCCCCCAGCCACCTGCCCGCCCCGCCTCCCACCGACCCCGCCGCCGCCGCACGACAACTCCATACCTGCCTCAAGAGCCTGTACCTCGCGGCAGACAGCCCCGATCTGTGGACCATCCAGAACAGGATCCCCGGCGCGGGTCGACGTCCGACCATCGGAGAAATCGCCCGCACCCTCAACGGCGGCCACATCCCCGACTGGGAAACCACCACCCGCGTCATCCACGCCCTACGAGGCCGCCCCGCGGAACTCCGAGCCCTGTGGCACGCGGCCCAGCCACCACCCGCACCGGACGACATCACCTCGGATCAGGACGAAGAGGCTCCCCCGACACCCCACCCCTCACCCCAGGACCCGACCTTATGAACGACCACCGCCGGCTGGCCACCCAGCGCCTGGCCTTCGAAGCGTTCCAAAGCCTCCAGCGACCCCACTACACCACCTACGCCCGCGCCCACCTGGGCCCCCACGAAGCCGAACACGCCGTGACGGAGGCCTTCGCCTCCATCCTCACCGCATGGGAAGAAATCATCACCGAACCGTCACCCACACACCGCGCCTGGGAACACCTGCGCGCCGAGGTTCACCAACGCATCAACACCACCCCACCACCCGCTCCGCCCCCCGACCACGAGGCCATCCGCACACTCGCCGCCCTCGGCTACAGCCTCCAGGACCGCGCCGCCCTTACCGGGCTGTCCCCCGGGCACATTCGCTTCCTCGAACGCACCCTCCCCCCTGCCCACAACCACGGCCCGGGATAGACCAGTCAGAGCATCAGGGCCGAGCGCACCGCCCGCTCGACTCAAGAACGGACGACCGTACGCCCGCCGGTACACCGGCCATCGACTCGGCGGGCTGCGACGAGGGCGTTCCGCAGACGAGGAGCCCGGTCTTGCCGATTCCGGCCCGGCCGCGCGGCCCGGTGGGCAGGATGGCGTGATGAGCGAACTCACCCACGTGCCCGTCATGGAACTCCTTCGCGCCTCGCTCGATCCGGCGAGCCACCGCACAGACGTCGTCTCGAAACTGGACCTTCCGACCGGGCGCCTGATCGCGTCCGCAGCGCACGCGGACGCCGACGACCAGGGAGCCGACCGGCTGACCAACCTCGCCGCCGGTCTCGCCCTCGCGGCGCTCGGCCTCAGCGCGGAGCTCGCTTCCCGAGGAGACAAGACGCTCGACGAGTTCCTCGACGGCCTGAAGCGGGCCAGTGACGACGAGGTGGGCGCGCTGGTGGTCGAAACGATCCGCGGCATGCTCCATGACCAGGGCGTGGAGATCATGGGGCGCACCCTCGCGCAGGACCAGGCCCGCTTCCTCGACCTCCTGCTCGCCCTGACCTCCTACTGCGGCACCAGCATCCTCGCGCTGCAGGCCGACGGAACCCCGGCCGAGACCACCCTCACCGACCTGGAAGACGCCCTACGGGACGCAGGCGACGAAGCGGAGCCCGCCGCCACCTCCTGACCACGGGGCCCCGACGCCGGCCGCCGGCGGCGCGGTCGCTTGGTCGGCTCGTCGCCGGCGCCAGCGGAGGCCTCGCGCGACGGGCCCTTTCGCCCCCGGGCGTCGCCCCAACGCCGGCCCCCCCCTTTACCCGTAGGGGTTGAGGATGCGGTGTGGGCGGCGGGCAATCGCGAGAACGTTCTGCGGGAACTGCGGACCCACGACGTAGTGGCGGCCCTTGGTCTGCCCCACCGCGGTAAGCACGCCGGCCTTGGTCAGAGCCTGCAGGTCACGGGTCGCCTGCTGGGTGTTGATCGCTTCCTGCCGTTCGTAACGCGATCGCCGCACCCGGCCCACCATGGCCACCTCGTGGAGAGCGGTGACCTGCCGCTCGCTGATCCCGTGCCCCTCGGCGTGCTCCATCAGCTCGATCCAGACCTGGTTCGAACGGTCGACCCGGTGCCGCACCCGCTGCGCCTGCTCGTGGTACGCGCGCAGGTTGAACTTGATCCAGGGCAGAGTGTCGCGCTCCGGGGAGTACACCGGCCCGCCGACCTCCCGCAGCACCTTGTAGTACTCCCACGTGTTCCCGGGCATCCCGAGCCATTCCTCGATGGAGGAGAACTCGGGTGCCAGAACGCCCCCGCGGGCGATCAGCAGAGTCTGAACAGACCGGGACATGCGGCCGTTCCCGTCGGACCACGGGTGGATCTTCACCAGGTTCAGGTGCGCCATCGCGGCCCTGATCAGAACGTGCGCCTCGCTGTCGCCGTCGTTGAGCCAATCCACCAGCTCGGCCATCAGGCCCGGTACGAGCTCGTGGTCGGGACCGTCGTAGTCCGTGGCGAGCTCGTCCCCCGGAGCGGTGATCCGGATCGAGGTCTTGCGCCACTGCCCCGCCGTGCGCAGCGGGTGGTGGTGGCCTTGGAGCATCCAGTGCAGCGCGTTCAACAGTTCCTTGTTGTAGCGGAAGTCGCCCACGTCATGGAGGGACTGGATGTACGTCATCGCCTGCTGATACGCGAGCGTCTCCGCCTTGTTCTCGTCGCTGGCGTCGACCTCGCGCTCGCCGTCCATCAGGTCCGCGACGTCCTTCGCGTCCACCTGATAGCCCTCGATCGTGTTCGACGCCGCGATCGCACTCGCGGTCAGCGCCTTCCTGAGGTCCAGGGTCCACTTCATCGGCGCCTGTTGCACCGCGTCACGCAGCCGCTCACGCAGGCCATCGACCTCTTCCAGGACCCTGCGATCGGCGGTGTCGAGTGCGGGAGTCTCATACAGCATGAGTCAATGATACCAGCCAACTATCATTCCCTTCGGGATCGTCGCTGGCAGGAAGTCGGCGCCACGAACACGCCAGTCGGCCACGGCCAGGCGACGGCCGCGGGCGGGGGCGGCGGCCGGCATGCCCTCCACCGGTCGCATCGAGTACACCTCGGAGGCGGGCGGCCGTGCTGGCAAGGCGAAGCGCGGAGGCGTCGTACCAACGACGCCGAGCTCGCTGGCCCCGCACAGGAGGGATTGCCCTCCGTTAATCCTGTTCGTCGGCCATAGAAGGACCGGAAAACGTCGTGTCGGCTGAACTGCTTATGGGGAGATACGGGCGGTCCATTAACTGAAAGTAATCCGGGAGTCACGTGAAGTGGAAACAGGCGTTCGATGAGGCGATGGGGGAACTCAAGGAGGCACGTAAGCAATTGGAGCGCCTGGATGACCCCACGGTGGGGCTGTCGGCGCTGCACGGCGAGCTCACTCAGGCCCGAATGAAGATCCAGGAGGTCGTCCAGAACGGCGTCACCGGGCTCCGCGAGGAGAACCGGGAGCTGCGTCGCCGCCAGGACAAGATGATCACCGATCTGCAGGAGAACCGGGAGGAAGTGCGGGAGGAGATACAGCAGCTGCGCGACCTCGCCGGCATTCTGCGTGACCTCGCCACAATTGCAGCTCCGGCCGCCATCGAGGCACCCATGCCCGAAGGCGAAACTGAGTTCCGGCCCGCACAGGACGACGACGTGGAATCCGCCGATCCGTCAGCACAGCAGGCAGCGACCAGCCACGAAGACCAGGGGGAGTACATGGAGCGCACCGCCGGCCAGGAACCGCAGACGGCCACGGGGAGCGAGCCGGCGGAGGAGGCCGGTCTGAAGAACGCGATCGAGGCCGCCTACCGCGGCACGGCCACCAGCGCCGTACCCACGTCCGCCACTACCGTACAGCGCCCCCAGCCTGAGGACGCGAAGGTCGCGCACGGGGTCCTTCTGCTGAAGGCGGCCGGCGTGGCCTCCGCCGAGCTGGTCCTGCACCGCGACACCTGGGAGTTCCTCTCCGCCCTGGCCGTCGACCACGGCCACTTCCGTACCCCGCCGGCAGTGGAAGACGTCAAGGAGGGCCGCATCCAGGCCGCCCTTTCGGGGCGCTCGCTCATTGCCGTCCTGATCGAGCTCTGGAACACCCGCACCACCGCCACCGTCCTGGAGGCCGACTGGGCGCTGGCCACGACCGCCTACAACCGGATCGCGGCCGAACTGGCCGATACCACCGGCTCCGGGGAGACCATCCGCATCACCTTGGACGACGGACTCGGCCACACCGGTATCGACGAGCGCTGAGAACGTCCGCGGGGAGGTCCGCGCTTAGCGCGGGCCCCCCGACTGCGGGAGCCACTGGACAGACAGCCGCACCGCCTGCCTCCAGCCGCAGCGGCAAGCCAACGCTCCCACACTGGGCACGGTCTTCATGCGATGCGGTCCAGGAGCTCGGACGCGGCTGGGGTGGCCTGGCGCGAAGGTGGGCGAGTCGGCTTCCCAGCGCGTGCCCGAGCCAGGGCGCGGGCCTCCGAGGTTCTCCTGGACTGCTCCCGTTCCGCCTGCTCGCGGAGGCGTTAGGCCTCCGCGAGCAGGCGGGCGAAGGCGCTCTCAGGCTCGCGGATTCGGGTGCGGATCTACTCGCGCGGCTTGGGCGATCCGCGCGTCCAAACGGCCGCCGCTGGGCAATGGCCTCCAGGTAGCCCGCAGGCTGCCCGTAGGGCTCCGTCCGAGGCTGAACCGGATCCCGGTGCGGGCCCGTGGCCGTACCCAGAGGTGTGTCGGCCGCGCGGGGCGGCGGGGGCGGTGCCGGGCGGCGGGATGCGAATCGTGCGGACGGCGGTGGCGGAGCCCATCCAGGCGCAGGCCGTCGAGCGGACCGAGCAGCGGTTCGCAGGACAGGAACCGCACGGCGGCTGGCACCTGCCGCAGGTCGTCCACGCGCGCCGGCTCCTTCGCTGTCTCCACCGACACGCCAATCCACACGTTGGCTGGCCGAGCCGGTCGGCGACCTGCCGCAAGCGGCGGGTTTGCTTGGTCAGCACCCGGTAGGTGTGCTCAGGAGTGTCGGCCATGACCTCGAAGACACGGCGCACGAAATCGAGCGGGACGCGGGCATGGAAGAGGTCCGACATGGAGCGGTCCGCGGGCTCATCCAGCCGTACGGGATGTCCAGAGCGTCGAGGTGGACTGTGAGGTCGAAGCCCGGCCCGGAGGTTCTCGGATCGCCGTCGTTCTGGTACTTGGCCGCGCCCATCGCCTTGAGCCTCTTCGCCAGCGTCAGGGCGTAGCAGTTGTCGCACGCCGACGAGACGCGATCACATCCGGTCGTTGGATTCCAGGTTGCCTCAGTCCACTCAATGAAACTCCGGTCAGCCACTGGTTCGCCTCCATCTCGCCGCGCCTGTTCCGGCACCCCTGGCCCATCAGCGGCACAGCTATCCGAACGGGCATCGCCATACAACCATCCCTGAGCCACCTCATTCCCCCGGAACGGCGGGGGCCGTTGGCCAGGCGCCAGCGTCAAATGGCATGCTCCCTCACCCGATGGGGGCATCCTTCGCCGTGGCGCCTTGATTCCGTTGGCGCCCCGCGGATTTCATCTGCGCGGGCTCGTGAACGCCCGGCCGCGCGATGGAAGACGCCCCCGCACCCTTTCGCCGAGGACCGGCCAGAAGCATCACCACCCGTACGACACCTGCTGACCCGCCTCACCAAAGCGCTCACCGCCGGGGGCCGGTGTGGCGCGGAACAGCGACCACGATGCCTCAGGCCACCCTGGCCCTCGCCCAAGACCGCCGCCGCTGCACCGGCGAGTCCCACCAAGCCCTCCAAGCACTGCTCACGGACACCGACCAGCCGCTCACCATCCCGGCGGCCCGTCACCCGGAGCAGGCCCAGTTGGAGGCCGCGGTCTTCCTCGCCTGCTGCAAGATCGGCAGCCTCTCCGAGCACCCCCTGGGCATCGTCCAGGTGCGTCCGGAAGAAGACCAGCTCACTCTGCGTCTGCTCGACGAGCCGTACGTCGTTCACCACTGGGCCGAGTTCCTCCTGCCCCACCTGTCCGGCGAGGAGAGCGACCACCCGCAGGACCGCGTCTTGGGGGTGGCCGGCCTCCGCTACCGCCGCGAAAGCGGCGGCATCAGCCTCTACCGCCCCGGCGCGCCAGCCCCCATCTTGCTCACCGGCTTCAACCCGCGCTGGTGGGAACGGATCTCCGACCGGCTCACCACTGACTACGGCCTGCTCCAACAAGAGCCGGACTGGACACCCACGGAGCGAACCGCGTACACCGCAGCCGTGAACTCCCCCTTCGAACCGCCGTCGCTCTTCTCACCCCTGCTGCGCCGCATCCGGGCGACAGCCGGCCCCGGCCCGTTCACCGGCACCGATGCCTGGCACGCGGTCGGCGGATCCTTCCGGCTGGAGACCACCGACGGGCCGCCATGCCCCGAACTCGTTAGGCTCCTCGGCGACGGCCCCACCGGATTGGGCTGGAAAGTCGACCACAAGAGCTGCACCTGCCTGTGCGACCACACCCACTCCGGCATGAGCTGCACCATCGACTTCCTCGAACCCACCACGGGCCAGTTCGTCTACTACTCCAACCTCAAGCGGAACCGCACCCACAGCAACCGCCGCAGCCAAACCGTCACCGACCTGAATCGGCTGGCCTTCGCCTGATCCGCCAGGTCAGCACCCGGCGATCAAAGCCACGCGCCGGCCGCCGTTTCCATTGGAAACGGCGACCGCGCCATTCGCTGCCAGATCCTCAGGCGAGGGCGTCGCCAAGCAGTCGGCGCGGGGCGCCGTCCAGGTGCTGGTGGAGCAGTTGGGCGCGGGAGCGCACCAGGCCGGTCCGGTAGGCGGGCGGCAGCCGGTCGTAGACGGCGGCTGCCATTGCGGCGGCCGCGCCCGGGTCCCCGTCGACCCGTAGGCACGCGGCGGTGTCCATGGCGATCAGGGCGCGGGTCATCACCGACGGCGAAGTCGTCAGGGCCAGGGCGTCGTCCTGCGCCCGGTACGCGGCGCGGGTGTCGCCCAGCAGCGTATACGCCTGGGAGAGGTGCACCACGTGCTTCTGGGCCGGGTACCCGAACCAGGTGTCCGCAGACTCCGGGCCGTCCAACTGCTCAGCCAGCGTGCGGACGTCGTCGACCGCCCGGCGGGCGCCGGGCAAGTCGCCGAAGGCGGCCAGGGCTCGGGCGTTGACGGCGGCCGCCAGCGCGGCCGCGCCGGACGGTCGGCGGCCTCCCGGCCCGCCTGCGCCGCAATACGGGCTGCCTGCCCGGGAGCGCCGTAGTTCAGGCCGACCATGGCGTGACGGCCGAGCACCCAGGCAGTCATCCGCCGGTCCCCGGATTCGCGGGCGGCCTTCGCCGCGGTGGCGAACCAGCGGTGCGCGTCGGCCTGGTCGCCGCGGTCGCGCTGGACGATCGCCACCAGGCCGGAGATCCCGGCGGCCGTTCGCGCCAGGTCCCCACGCATCTCGCCCAGGACCGTGTCGGGCGCCCGCCTGTCGTAGCTGCCCCAGTGTGCCGTTCGAAGGCGCCCTCTAAGGGCTGTCCCGTAAGTGATCTTCAGGAAGCGGGGCTCGGTTCAGGCTCGTCGAACGCTCTGCCTGCCAGCTGCGCTGCCTCACTCTCGGGTGGGGAAGTCAGGATGGTTCGGCGAGGTCCAGGAGCGCGCATTCCGCGGCGGGGCCGCCGGCCCGGACCTCGGCGCCGCCCGCCTTCCAGAGTCGGTCGAGGATCTCCCAAGACCAGTCGGCGAGCACCGGTGGTCCGCCGACCGGGAGCCGACTTGGTTGCGGGCCCTGACTGCTGCCCTGCCGGTCCGGGTGAGCTTCGCCCGGAGGGCCCGGCTCCGGCAGTCGGCATCGATGACGACCTGGTGGTTGGTATCGGCCGCACTCGCACGGGCCTGGCCTGATCGAACACGAGGAGGTTCCCTGCGGAGTACCGGTGTTCGTCGACCGCTCGGCGATGGGATGGCCGTCCTGCTCCACACGGGCAAGGTGCGGGTGGAAACCGTCGGCGAGGACGGCCGAGGCCGCCGTCCGCGATGGCTGATGTCCGAGCAGCTGCACGAATCTCCCTTCACCGCCTTCGGCAAGCCCCGCACAACCGGCTACGTCCGGCTCCTCCCCGGCCAGCTCGCTCCCGCCCCGCGCATCGGCAGCGACATCTCGTTGCGGAATTCCAATCCGGAGCCCGGCGAGGCCTGCGCGGCCACGCTGCGCCTGGCCCTGGACGACACGGCCCGCCAGCTCCGGGAGATGGGCCTGTCTCTGGGCAAGCCGGCCACCTGGGAGTCCACGGAGTCCGCGACCGATTGGGCACACCGGGCGGGGCAGCTCTTCCAGACCCTGTCCCTTCTGGCCGCGCGGATCGAGCCGTACGCTGACGACGTTGCCCGGTAGGGACCGAAGGGACCGTCCATACGATGACGTACGTCGACCCGGCGTCCACCCATACGTGGATCGCACTTCTACGAGGCCGAGTTGAGGCGGAGCGGGAGGTCGCCCAGGCGGCAGCCGGCGGCTGGTGGGAGCAGGACGGGCCCGCCGTCCAGGTCGACGGCCGCACGGCGGTTCGCGTCCTGACCGGACACGGTGGCCCGACCGACCACGACGTGGCCGAGTACCTGGCCCTCCACCAGCCGGCGCGGGCCCTCCACGACCTGGCGATGAAGGACCGGCTCCTGGACCTGTGCGAACAGAAGGGCGACCGACTTGACCGCGCCCTCTTCGATGTCGTCATGGACCTGTTCTCCGAGGCCCCAGGGCCCGCATCGGAGCAGTTGTGAGCAGCGAGGAGATCGTTGAGGCGGAGCTGGTTCACGACGAACACCTGCCCGCAGAATCGGTGGCGCCGGCGCCGCGGTATCTGGTCGACCAGCACGCCATGCTGGGGCCCGGCGAGATGCCACGGCTCGCCGACGCCGAGTCGGACCGCCCCGGTTGGACGGACGCGGATCTCCGCCTAAGGGCTGTCCCGCAAACGTGATGCCGCCTCGGCCTCAGGTCGGCTCGATAGGGTCAGGGCCGCAGCCGACGGAAGAGGATCGTTCGATGGCGACGTATGACCAGTTGACCGAATGGGCCGGTCCGGAGCATGTCACGCGAGCCGGACGGGACATTGTCGCCGGCTGGCGGATCCCGGAGTTCATGAAGACGCAGCTCGTCGAGGTGGGCATCCCGGTGGCTCCGCGCCTCATCGAGCGGGTCGTGATGCAAAGCGAGGCCGACCCAGTCCTCCACACGTCCCAGGGTCAGCTCTACCGCCTCACGGAGGACACAGACCCCCATAGAACGGCTGAGCGATCATGGTTCGGCGTTGAGCCGGAGTCCGGAACGGTCTATTTCGTCATGCCGGATGGGGAGGCATGGTTCGCCAACTCGGGTGTCGACGTGTGGCTCAACGTGCTTCACCACTACGGCAGCCGCGTAGCCGCCTCAGAGCTTCTCAGCGAGCCGGACGGCCCCGAGGAGTACCTCTCCGAAGACGAGGAAGAGCGGGCCTTCGCCGAGCTGAACCGGCTGGCAGAGGAGCTGAAGGAGATCGACCCGGCAGCCTTCAACGGCTACGAGGGGTTTCTCTGGCCAGCGCACCTGGACCGCTGGCTCTACTGACCTCGGTCGGCAGATCCAGGGCCCGCAGGTCTGGACCCGTGCGGGAAGCCAGGCCGCCCACGACTGAGATGATCAGCATGTGGGGGCTGTGATCACGGCGTCGGAGCCGTCATGGATAGCGCCGTACTCCGGGCTCACTCCGAAGCAGTTCGGCAAACTGATCACCGTTCTGCGACGCGGAGAACCGTCCCTTGCATGCCGGGGTCGTCCGTGGAGTCTGCCGCTGGAAGACCGGGTGTTGCTGGTTGCCGCGTACTGGCGGACGAACCTGACCTTGCGACAGTTGGCTCCCTTGTTCGGGGTCTCGAAGTCGGCCGCGGGTCGGATCGTGAGCCAGCTCGGGCCGTTGCTCGCGCTGCGGCAGCGGAGCCGCTTCCGCAGAGACACGGTGCTGATCGTGGACGGCACCCTGGTACCGACACGGGACCACAGCGTGGCGGAGCAGTCCAAGAACTACCGCTACTCGACCAACCACCAGGTCGTCATCGACGCCGACTCACGCCTTGTCGTCTCCGTCGGCCGACCGCTGCCCGGCAACCGCAACGACTGCAAGGCATGGGAACTATCCGGAGCTAAGAACTCGGTCGGCAACACCACCGTCATCGCCGACGGTGGCTACCGCGGCACCGGTCTGATCATCCCGCACCGCCGAGAACCCGGCCAAACCGAGCTACCGGCCTGGAAGGAAGCCCACAACACCTCCCACCGCAAAGTCCGCGCCCGAGTCGAGCACACCCTTGCCCGCATGAAGACCTGGAAGATCCTCCACGACTGCCGCCTGAAGGGCGACGGCGTCCACCACGCCATGCTCGGCATCGCCCGCCTACACAACCTCACCCTGACCGGATAGCGGATCTACGCCAACGACCGATGAGGAGCACGTCCGAGATCACTTGCGGGACAGCCCTTAGGTAGGCGAGACCCCGGCGACGTTCAGTCCGGTGTCGATGCCCTCGCGGGCCCTGCACAAGGCCGGGCGGCAACGACGCCTCAGCCCGACCTCTGGACTACGCCACCCCAACACCTGCCTGACACGGCATCATCACGGGGCGCAGCAGCATGCCCTGCCGCGCCCCGTCCACTCGTCTACCGCCCCTGGGGAGCAGTCTGTGAGCTGTCCGTGCCTGATATCCCGACTTCTTGGTTCTGGCCTGCTGGTGGGTGCTCGTGGCTAAGCGGAAGAAGGCGCCGGAGCCCGACGTCCACCGTGTGCGGCGGCCACCATCGGGTGCCGACTACTTCACGGGGGAACACCTACGGGCGATGGGCTGGCAGCAGGCTCCGATCGACGCTCTCGTGCACGATGGGGTGTCCGGTGACGGTTCCCTGGTCTACCATCGGGCGCAGATCCTCGCCGTCCTCGACGACCCGTCCCTAGGGCCCCGCGTCGGGATCTACCGGCATGCCGGCTTCTTCCGCAGCCACCAGGCCCGGGTACGGATCGTCAAGCTCACGGAGCAGGCCGCCGCCAAGATCCGCCTCCTCAAGGTCAAACCAGCGGCCCCGGCACGGAAGAAGACTCCCCGTGCCCCCATGGTCCGTTCCGGCCAGGACCTGTTGCTGCGGTCCGGTGTGGGCGAGCCCGGCAAGCAGTGGGTGACCGCCGCGCAGCTGTACGCCGCGCGCTGGTCCAAGGCCGCGGTCAACACCCTGATACCGGAGAACGTCAGCCGCCCCAACGGCAACGACTGGGAAGTTCTCTACCACCAGGCGCAGATAGACGCCGTCCGGAACACCCCCAGCCTCGAAGAGCACATTGGGCGGGAGGACGCCGCGTTCTGGCGGGACCGCACCATCCGCAGCCAGGTGCGGGCCCTGCAACACCGCTCCCGTCACGACGCCCAGGACAACGCCGACTCCGTTGACACCTTCGTGCGGTCGCGGCGCACGACCCGGGCCGAGCAGGCCCGCGTGGAATCGATCCTGGCTGCCCCGCGGACCGTACCGGCGCAGCCGCCTGCTTCGGCGCGACGACCGGCAGCGTCGGCCCGGCAGGTGAAGAAGACACCGAGTGTGCACGGCGCGTACCCGCCGGACCTGGGCCCGGACCCCCGCATCCGCGGGACCGCCCCTGCCGCAGGCCTCCCGCCCCAGAAGACTCCGGGCGAGGCCCGCTTGCCAACACCCCGGAAGCAGACGGTCACGCAGGCCGAACGCGCCCGTCAGTACCGGCGACTCGTCGAGACCGCCCAGCAACAGCTGGCCAAGCACAGGGGCCAGCGCCGCAGCAGCAGCGACGAGCCGGTACGCATCGCTGCCGCCCGGCGCGCGGTGATCATGCGGAGTGAGGGCCTGTGCGAGAACCCTCGCTGCCCGAACCCCGACATGGGTGACGTCAACGACCAGGGTGGCCCGCTCCTCGATGTCGACCACATCGGCGGCCTGGCAGCCACCGGGGACGACGAGGCGGTGGACATGATCGCGCTCTGCCCGAACTGTCACCGGATCAAAGGCCTTGGCCAATCCCGGCACGAGCTGATCCCGATCCTCCGGGAGACCGCCCGCCGCCGGCATGCCGACCTGTTTTCCCAGAGCACCTGACCGCCGGGAGCCTGATGTCCGAGGCGCCCGGTACTGTCGAAGGCAGTGGACGAAGGGGCAGGGGTGGCCGGAGGCCCCGGCGACCGGCCACCACCTCCTGGTGTGGCTGGCCGGACAGCTCCTCCACTCCCCCACCCTGCGCGCGAACCTGCCCACCGTGGCCGGCCCCGCCGACCGCGCCGCCTACGCCGAGCAGCTGCGCAAGGAGGTCGCCGAGGCGCTCCACGACCACGTGGTCGCCGAGTTCGCCGACTCCATGGATGCCCGCGATCCCGGCCGCCCGGCACCCTCCCTGCCGCACATCGGCGACGTCCCCGCCGACCCGCAGCTGGTCTTGGCCCTCACCACCGCCCGGGCTGCGCTGGAGGAAGCCGACGAGGCCGTCGTACTGCGTGCCGCCGGACACGAATGGAAGCTCCACCCCTCCGTCCGCCCCGCGCTGGAGGCCCTGGCATCCGGCGCCCGCCTCTCCTTCGGGGGTATGGCCGAGCGCCCCGGCCTGACCGTGGAACAGGTCGCGGTCCTCGCCACGGAGCTGGTATCCAAGGATGCGGCCGCCGTCTCCCACAGGTAGGACCAGCCATGTTCGAGGCCCCCGCCCCCGCCAGCGTCGACCGGATGCTGGCCGCCCAGCGGCACGCCGCCGACCAGTTCGGCCTGCGTGCCACCGGCCGACGGGTGTGGGGGTACCGGGGCCGAACCGTGTCGGCGGCCGCCGGCCCCCACTGGCTCCGCCTGGTCTGCGCCGAGACCGGTACCGAGGGCGGGACGCTGTGGGACGGCCCTTCCGCCTCCCGCACCCTGCCCGCCTCGGTGCCGCGCCCCGGCCTGTTCCGCATCCGGGACTGGACCACCGACACGCACGCCTACCGGGCCGAGCTGTACGCCTTCGCCCCGGACCCGATCATCTTCCCGCGCCCCGTCCTCGACGCAGACCCCGGCCTGCCCGAGACGTGGTGGAAGGAGATGACCGCCGCCCTGGACGCCCTCGCCGACGTCCCGCCGCCCGCGGACCGCGAAGCCGTACGCGAGGAGTACCTCCGCCGCGTCATCCCCCAGTTCACCGGCCACCAGGCCGGCACCCGCATCACCTGGAGCACCGCCCACGGCGACCTCCACTACGGCAACATCACCCGCGGCCCGCACATCCTGGACTGGGAAGGCTGGGGCCGCGCCCCGTACGGCTACGACGCCGCCACCCTGTACCTGTACGCCCTGCTCGTCCCCGCCACCGCCGCCCACATCCGAACCGAGCTCGCCCCAATCCTGGACCGGCCAGAGGCCCGCACCGGTCTGTTGACCGTGGCCGCCCAGATCCTCCAGGCCCAAGACCGCACCGACTTCTACGCCGAGCTCGCCGGCCCCGTACGCGAGCACCTTCCCCACCTGTAGAAGAGCTGCTGCGCACCGCCGCCGCTCCCAATGGAAACGGCCTCTGGCGCCGTGGGGGAGGGGACGGGCGTCGACACCACCTCACACAGGGGAGGACACATGCAGCAGAGTGCTGCAACGTGGTTGATCGAGATCGCACTCGTCATCGGCGTCTTCGGACCCGACGCGGTCCGATGCGGCCAGCGGCTCCTGACTGCGGCACCCCCACCTGCCGACCAAGGAGCAGGCCGGCCGTGCCTCGGCGGCCGAGGGCGTACTGCGGCTTGTCGACCAGGCGCACTGGGCCGAGGGCTGGCTCCACCAGCTCACCGGACGTGGAGCCCGGCCGGTGCGCGCCGAGGACCTGGAGAACTTCTCGTTCCTGCTGGAGGAGGCCCTCGTAAAGTGGGCCGAGGGTGCCGCGGAGGGGGTGGCGGCGAACCGGGCGAACGGCTACCCGGCCCCCACGACCGCTGAGATCACCCGCAGCCTCACCCGGGCCGTGATCTCCATGACCGACGACGAGGTGTTCGAGCCGGTCGCCCGCTACCTGCGGACCTACCGTGAGCTGCGGCTTCCGGTGGTGCCGGACGGCAAGGGCCGCTACGGACGTCTCGATGTGGTGATCTGGATGCCCAGCACCATCCCGGACATCGTCGTGGAGATCGACTCGGCCCCGAACCCGTCCTCGGCGCAGAAGCTCGCTTTCGCCCGGGACGCCGGCGCCTTCCCGATGTGGGTCCGCTTCGGTTCCGGGAGCATCGAGGAGATCGACGGCGTGAAGGTGCTCGACTTCCGCGACGTGGTCAGCGCCGTGCGGGACGCCGGGGCGTAATAGCCCCGCCCGGGTGCCGTTGGGTGCTCAGGCCGCGTAGTCGAGGAAGTCGGCCACGGCGCGGATGTGCCGGTGACCGGTGAGCTGGCCGCGGAGTTCGGCGAGGGTGGCGGTGGTGCGGGCGGAGTCGACGCCGCCCATGGCGGTGATGACCTGGTGGCCGACGTCGAGGGCGGCGTCGACGTCGCCGAGGGCGAGGTGGGCTTCGGCCTGGCGGGCCTGATAGATGACGGTGCCGCGCGTCTCGCGTTCGGTGTTGTACGGGTCGGCGTGGGTACGGGCTGCGTCGAAGTTCTCCAGGGCGCGGTGGTGCTCGCCCAGGGTGAGGGCGGAGCTGGCGGCGACCTGGTGGAGTTCGCCGTGGTTGATCCAGTACATCGACGCGAGGTCCGCCTCGGGGACGTCGGCCCGGCTGTAGGCGTCGAAGGCGGCGTCGACCTGCCGCCAGGCCGGGGTGGGCTGTCCGGCCTTGGAGTGGGCGCGGGCGGCTCGGGCGTGGAGCATGGCCACAACCCGCGGGGAGGAGATCTTGTGCCGGTCGGCGAGCGCGCCGTCGATGAGGTGGAGGGCTCCGTGCGGGTCGTTGGCGTTGTAGCGGAGGTTGGCCCAGAAGGCGAGGGTGACCGCGCCGAGGGTGGGGTCCTTCGCAGAGGCGGAGGCGCGCAGGGAGGCGATGAAGTGGCGTTCGGCGGCAGCGTGCCGGCCGGCGTCGTACGCGCACCATCCGGCGAGCCGGGAGGCTTCCGCCCCGGCGGCGAACAGGCGCTGGCCGGTGGTCTCGGTGTAGGAGGCGTTCTTGAGCAGGCCGGTGATGAGGCGGATCTCCAGGACGGCGGCGTCGTAGACCTCGTCGGCGCCGACGGTGTCGTCGAGGTGGCGCAGGGCATCGAGGCGGGTGTCGAACAGGCCGACGGCCTCGGCGCCGACCTGGCGGCCCGGGCCGGTGACGGCAAGGGCTGGTTCGGCGGTGATCCACTGCGCGACGGCAGCGGCCAGTGTGCTGGTGGAAGCAATCAGAAAGCCGCGCCGGTCCACGGGACCTCCCACGTCCGTCAGTGATGTGACCGTACCCGCCACCGTCCACGGCGACTCCAGAACAGCCTTGTCGTCATCGAGGGCCAACAGCAGGAAGCCCGGCCAGCCGTAGCGGTCGACGTCGGCGAAGCCGATGCCGTGGAGGCTGGCGATGGCCAACAGCGCGGTCCGCTCGGGGGTGACGCCCTCGCGTGTCCACCGGGTGGCCTTCTCCTTGCGGTGGGCCATCGCGCCGAAGCCGAGGGCCTGGTGACGGTCGGCCACCCGCTTGAGGTAGGCGGCCGCGGTCAGCCCGTGCCGGGCCATCACCGTGGTCAGCGGATGGGTGTGCCGTACGGCGGTAGCGGTGATCACGGGCGCTCGACCTCCCCCAAACAGATCCCCCGAGTCTGAGCCCCTCGTGGCCGGTGAGGAAGAGCGCGTCGGGGGTGAGGCAACGGGGAGCAACCGGGGGCAACCCGCGGCAACACCCGGCGCCTTCCCGGCCGGGGCCATGCGGCCCGAACGTGGCAGGGCCCGCCGCAAGAAGGGCTGGCGACCCCACCGGATTCTCGGAGGTACGTGATGCGCGTCCTCATCGACGGCCTGGACCTGTCCGGCAAGACCACCCTCACCGCCGCCCTCGCGGCCGAACTCGAAGCCCGCGGCCGCACCGTGGTCGAGCACCGCGGCTTCCTCGCGGAGCGCCACCCCACGCGCCGGCTGCTGAAGAAGCTGCCGCTCGTACGACAGCCCGACAGCATGCTGGTCACCACCGCCTACCTGACTGCCGGCTACGTGCTGGACTCCCTGCTCGTGCGGGCCGCCCGGCCCGAGCCCGCGGGCACCGTCCTGATCCAGGACGGGTACGTGGACCGCACCGTCGCCTTCGGCATGGCCGGCGGCCCCTACCTCGCGGCCGTCCTCGCGCTGCGCTGGCCCCGCATCTTCGCCCCGTTCGACGTCGCCATCTACCTCCACGCCCCCGCCGACGCCCGCCGCACCCGGCTCGGCGTACGGGAGAAGCCGGACGCCGTCGACATCCGCGGGGTCGAGGACGCCGAGTTCGCCGCCACCTTCACGGCGATGCTCACCCGTGGCATGGGCCGCCGCCATCACAAGCTCCTCGTCTTCGACACCTCCACCCACAGCCCGAATGAGATGGCCATCGCCATCGCCGACACCCTCCTCGACACCACCCCGGCCACGGCAACGGCGCTGGTGGTCGGAGGCCTGGATCGTGCGGCGTGACCGCCTGGATGGCGCCGGTCGACACCGGGCTCACCGAGGCGGCCGGCACCGCGCTGGCCCGGGCGCTGGACGGCAGGCCGCTGGTGTCCGCCGAGCGGTTCTGCTCCTCCCTGCGCGCCCTGTACGCCGGGCCCGGGCCGATCACGCAGGCCCGTCCCGGCCTCGCGATCGGCTGCTACCCCGGCTGGGAGCCGGCCGCGCCCGGCGCCGTCCTGGCCGCCGAGAACCGTACGGGACGTCGCGGGCCCGCCGAGCGGCACGCCTGGATGGAGGCGGTGGACACGGACGCGGCCCGGTGGCTCGCCGGGCTTCCGAAACCGCCGGTGATCGCCGCCTGGTACGCCACCGGCCGCCTGCGCCGCTGGGCCGGTCCCGGTGGCACGGTCGCCGCGATCGACGGTCGGCTGCGGGCCGTCATCGAGGACAAGGCCGCCTTCGACACGCTGCTCCAAGCGGCGGGAGTGCCACAGCGGATGCGGATCCCGTGCGTACGGGTCGAAGAGAAGCTGCCCACCCTCGCCGCGCTGCGGCGGCTGGTGGGATCGCAGCGGCTGGTGGTGCAGGCCGGGGCGGACTCCGGCGGCCGGGGCACCGTCTTCGTCGACGGCGAAGCCGACCTTCAGCGGGCGGCGGCCATGTCCGGCCCGTACAAGGTCGCCGCGTTCATCACCGGCTGGTCGTCGAACACCACGCTCCTGTCCGTCCCCACCGCGTCGGGCGGGGTCGCGGTGTACGTCGACCGCCCGTCGCACAAGGCGGTCGGGGTCGAGGCGGCGGGGATCGGGCCGGGCAAGAGCGCCGGGAACGACTGGTCGCGCCCCTGGCCCGAGGAGGCGTCGGCCGAGCTGGTGGACGCGGCCGTCCGAATCGGCCAGCGTCTGTGGGCCGATCACCGGATGGCGGGGCTGTTCGGGCTCGACGCGATTCTCACGGCCGAGGGCCGGGTGCTGTTCAACGAGATCAACTGCCGCAACCAGGGCACCACCGAGGTCTCCGCGGTCAACCAGCAGCTCCGCGGCCTGCCGCCATTCCTCACCGCCCACCTCACCGTGCTGCTCGGCGGCAGGCCCGACTGGCTTCCGGACGCCGACGGCTTCAACCAAGCCACCATCCGCGCGGCCGCACGGGGTGGGCCCGGGCCGTACTACCTCAAGCTCCGCCACCGCGGCACCGGTCCGGTCCGCCTGGCGGGGCTGCGCGGCCCCGGCGTCTACCGCCCCGAGGACGGACGCCTGGTGTGGCTGCGGCCCGGCGCTCACCCGGCGTGCGCGAACGCCGACCTCGGCGAAGTGGTCCTGGCCAACCTGCCCGCAAACCACGTGGTGTGCCTGCCTGGCGCCGAACTCGGCACCGCCGAAGCCCTCACCACCGGCCCCGGCACCCCCTTCGCCGCCCCGCATCAGCTGTCCGCCTTCGGCGACTCCGTCCTCGACGCACTCGCCGCCCACCTCACCCCCGTCCGATCCGACTCCCGCGAGGTGACACCGTCATGACCACCACCACACCCGCCACGATCACGACCGTGGTGCCCGGACTGCTGGAACAGCTGCGGGCGCTGCCCGACGAGGCGTTCACGCGCGTCCAGTACATCGCGCCGCAGGTCGGCTGCTTCAACAGGTGCGCCATGTGCTCCCAGTTCGCTGGCCGCGACACCTGGGGCCTCACCCGCGAGGGGCTGACCGGCCTGTTCACGGCGCTCGGGCAGGTCGCCGCCGAACGGATCCTGGCCGTCGCCTCCGGCCGGATCCACCGCCCCGGTGTCGTCTTCCCGTACCTGGACAACGACATCGGCTCCTACCCGCACCTCGACCACTACGCCGAGCTCGCCCGCGACGTGCTGAAGGTGAAACTGCGGATCTCCACCGTCGGCTACTCCTCCCACTCCACCCACCTGGCCGCGATGCACGAGCGCCTGGTCGCCGAGCACACCGGGTCCTTCGACGGGGTGCGCTTCTCCATCACCCCCTACACCCTCGGACTCACCGGCCGCTCCGGCACCGACCGCGAGGCGTACGTCGAGGACCTCGCCGCCGGCCTGCTCACGTACCGGCCGCTGCTCGACGCGCTCGGGCACGGAGCGGCGACGGCCGCGTGCGAGCTCCGCTTCGCCCCGCTCGTCGGCATCGGCGAGCTGACCGACACCCGCATCGACGGCCACCACGTCCTCGCGACCGTCCCCCACCTGCTCATCTCCCGCCACCGAAGCGGCGGCGAGCTTCCGGAGACGGTGATCGAGCGCCTGGACGAGCGGACCCAGCCGGTCTACTCTCGCCCCGGCGCCCCCTACCTGCACATCACCGCCGATCAGGCCGAGCCGACCACGGCGACCGTACGGGCCGCGCTCACCGGCACCCTCGACGTTCCGCACCGGGCCCACGAGGTGCGGCTGCACCGCTTCACCAACGCCGACGGCCCGTACTGGGCGGCCGACCCCGACTTCCACCCCGACGGCACCTTCACCGCCCTGCACCTCTACCCGGCCACGTCCGTCCGTCCGAACTCCGGCTACACCGACGCCACCCGCCCCTTCCTCAACGCCCTCCTCGCCCACAAGCGGGCCCGCGGCCTCGCCCGCCGCGACGAGTTCGAGCACGCCACCGGCACGGACGTCACGGCGGTCCTCGACGCGCTCGCCGCCCAGGCCGAAGAGCTGGAGCCGGTCGACGCCGCAGCCGCCGCCCACCTGCGCGAGCAGATCCACCCCCAGGTCTCCGCGTACGCGGCCGCGCTGGAGAAGGCCGGCTACCCGCCGCACCTGTTCTTCTCCCGCGCCTTCACCATCGACACCGGCCAGATCGTTAACCAGGGCCGCGCCGAGAACCTGTTCCGTGGCCTGACCGGCACCAACGGCGAGCCGATGACCCCGCGCGAGGAGCGCGGCTTCGGCCAGGCGAGCCTGTCCACCGTCCGCGGACCGATCTGGCGGATCACCCCGCTGCCCCTCACCCCGGCCGGGCGCCTGCCCATCGCGGTCGCCGGGAAGAAGAACCAGGCCACCAGCGCCCCGAGCCTGCTCGTCGAGGAACTCGACCCCTGCCACCTCTCCCCGGTCATGCGGACCACCGGCTGCCACCTGCGCCGGCACGTGCTGACCCTGCCGGACGGCTTCATCGAGCACACCAGCATGGCGCAGGGCCGCGCCGCATTCGCGCTACCCGGCCTGCCCGGCCTGCCCGCCGCCTGAACAACCGGCGCCGGGCGGGCGGGTGAAAGAGGGGCCAAGCCCGCCCGGGCCGCCGGGGCGGCCACGATACTGGCCGCCATGACCAGCACACCCGAAACCCCCGCCGCGGCCCCGTTCTCCCGGATCAAGATCCGGACCGGGGCCCTGGTGTTCTGCGGCGACGACGTCGCCCTCATCCGCCGCGACCGCGCCGGGTCCACCCACTACACCCCGCCCGGCGGCAACGTCGAACACGGCGAAGACCTCGACGCCGCCCTCGCCCGCGAACTCGCCGAGGAGCTCGACCTCGACGTCGACCAGGCCGAGGGCGGCGACCTGATGTGGGTCGTCGACCAGCGCGTCACTCGCCCCGGCCCCACCCCGCCGCCGCGCAAGCTCCACCTGATCTACCGCCTCCACATCGCCCCCGAACTGCGCGCCACCCTCGCCGAGACCGAACTGGACGAACTGCCCGACGGCAGCCACGAGACCGGCGTCATCGAGTGGATCGACTACCGCAAGACCGCCGAACTGCCGATCTTCCCGCCCATCGGCCCGGCCCTCGCAGCCCTGCCCGATCCCCGCGCCGCCGTCACCGACGCCGCCCTCGAAGCCGTCACCGACGAGAACTACACCTGGGTCTGATCACCGACCCCGGCCGTAGAGGAAGGGAGACCGTCCGCGTCCCACCACGCGTCACCGACGAGGCCGATGAACGCGTCTTCGCCCCGCTGTCCGGCCGCTCCCTGATCGCCCTGCTGATCAGCCTGCACACCGTCACCAGCTCCGCCCCGGACGGCAGCGGCGACCATGAGCTCGCCGCCACGCTCCACGACCGGATCAAGCAGCGTCTGACCCGCCTTGGCCCCGGCGAGGGCGAGCGCGTCACCATCGCCCTCGACGACCGCGTCACCCCCGAACCGGACGACGACAGCGACGACCAGGACGGCGAGACCGGCGGGACCGGGACACCAAGCGGCTGGGGAGCGTAGAAGAAGCAGGTGGGGCGGCGCAGGGCCCGCGCCCATCGGCACACGGCACCGGGCAGCAGCGGAACGCACGGCGGGCCTTCTCGCGCCTCAGGAAGCCGCGCGCTGCGCGGGCTACTCGCTTGACCTGCTTGGCCTTCCAGGGCATCGACGACCGATGGATCTCGGCCGCCAGCGTCCCTCAGGAGAACCTGGAGGCCGCCAAGGCGTACTACGCGGACCACTGGACGCTGTGCGCGCCCCGGGCCGCAACGGCGCTGGACCGCTCCGCCGCCGTCTCGCGCGCCTCGTGCGGATCTCCTACTGGGCGTTCCGTGCCGACCGCTGCGAGGGCTACCGCCGATACGCGTGTACGCAACTCGGGTCGGATGCCGACGCCGAGCACAACGCCTTCGACTCCATTCTGGTTCCTAGCCCGGCCTGCCGGACGTGACGTTGCGACCCCTCCCCAGGGGCAGTAAGGACGCGACCCCTCCTCCGTCACCACCCGGGACCCGCACCGTTGGCGACCCCTCCCAGGGGCAATGAGGACCATCTCGGCCACGGTCGCGCGCAGGCCCGGCATCATGTTGCGACCCCTCCCCGGGGCAATGAGGACCGGTGGGTGGGCGCGGACGTTCGGGAGGCTGATGTGTTGCGACCCCTCCCAGGGGCAATGAGGACCGGCACCATCGGGCGGGCTCGGTGATCGGGCTGATACCGTTGCGACCCCTCCCAGGGGCAATGAGGACCGTCTGGCGGCGCTCCGCGAATCCGCGGTGGCGTCCTGGTTGCGACCCCTCCCAGGGGCAATGAGGACCCTCTACATGAAGACGGCTCAGGTGATGGTGGAGAAGTTGCGACCCCTCCCAGGGGCAATGAGGACGAGCCGGCCGGCGGGTGTGCGTCCCGACCCGGTCAAGTTGCGACCCCTCCCAGGGGCAATGAGGACCGGAGACCCTCGGCGAAGCCGGCGGCCTCTACCTGACGTTGCGACCCCTCCCAGGGGCAATGAGGACACGTAGACCGTGAAGGCGACGAGGCCGGCGATCACCAGCATGTTGCGACCCCTCCCAGGGGCAATGAGGACCGGCGTGGACCACTGGTTCGACAACGCACTGATCTAGTTGCGACACCTCCCAGGGGCAATGAGGACCGGACGTGGTTGGGGATGTACTGGCCGATCGCGTGTTGCGACCCCTCCCAGGGGCAATGAGAACGTGCTCCTCCAGGAGCTCCTCGTGGACGACGTCGCAGAGTTGCGACCCCTCCCAGGGGCAATGAGGACCCCGAAGCCTCCACGCAGGCGGAAACCGACATCGCGTTGCGACCCCTCCCAGGGGCAATGAGGACCCCACCGTAGAGTTGCAGGTCGCATCGATGTCGGTAGGGGGCGATGGCTGCCATTCTGCAGCAGACCTCCGGTGGTGTCGTCGGGCCCGGTGTGGCGCTGAAATCTGGCGTGCCACCGCAGGAAGGTGGGGCCCTTCGAGTCACAGGATGTCGCTTGGGGCGGGTTCGACTGCTCCCCATTCGAGGCGCTGTGGCACGGCACCGGGTGGGAACGTGTAGACGAGGACGTTGTCGTAGTCCAGGTCGAGGCTCTCTTCGACCGCGGCTTGGAAGTGTCGAAGCTGGGCGTCGCTGAGGTGTCCTTCGAAGACGCTGTATGCCGACACGGTGCAGCCGGTGACAGTAGTGGCGGCCCTGGGCCTCGTCGGCTTGGCTGGGGCGTGAGGAGGATTTGACCTCGTGGACCCAGTGCGCGCCATCGATGAAGTCCAGTCGGGCCGCACCGAGGTCGACCGGGGTGTTGCGGGTGTATGAGGTGTCGTGGACGGCTTCTCCGGAGCGGACGGTGGGGCTGAGGTGTTCGGGTCGGATGCCGCGCAGGTACAGCCACAGTTGGCGACGGCAGTGGTAGAGGTACTTGATGTGGACGCCGCCGATGTCTTCCCCGTCGATCACAGGACCTCCCCGGGGCGGTAGGTGTGCTGCGGCAGGCCGCGGACGGCGGTGAGGCCGTGGTCGGGGTGGTAGTCGCCGTCGATGACGCGGACCTTGAGCTGCTTTTCGTAGCGGCTGAGGGGGCCGGCCCAGTGGGGCATGGGGATGAGGTACTCGTCGGCGAGGAGCCTGCCGGCGCCCTTGTGGTCGTCGCCGGATGCGGACAGTGCGGCGGCGTAGGCTTCCTGGTCCTCGGCGAGGATGGCTTCGGTGCCGTCGAAGAGTTCATCGAAGGTCTCGGCCAGAGCGGTTCGGTCTTCGTAGGGGTATCTGAACTGCAGGAATGCGCGGTCGAAGCTCTCACGGCGCTCGAGGACCTCTTGGTGCCACTGGCGGCCCCAGTCGGTGGCGTAGACCTCGTCCAGCCATTCGGTGGCGTCCGCTTCGTCGATGGCCTGTCCTTGATGCCGGGTGAGGATCTTCCAGGCGGATTCGACGGGCTCGCGCGGGTAGACGCCGTCGGCGTACTCTCCGGGCTGCCCTCGACGAGTGGTCCAGGAGGGCTGGTGGACGATGACGTCGGCCGGCGGGCGGGCCCCGATCCGGTTGACTCGGCCGAAGCGCTGTAGGAGTGCTTCGAGCGGGGCCGCGCCGGTGAACAGGGTGTCGAAATCGACGTCGAGACTGACCTCGACGACCTGAGTGGCGACCAGCAGACCGGGACGACGGTTGCCTTGTGCGTCGGATGCCGCGGTGGCGAACCGGTCGGAGATCTCCTTCTCGATTCGGGAGCGGTCCATCCTTCGAAACCGTGAGTGCAGCAGGACAGCGGCGCCCGGACCGTGCTGCGCACGTACGTGGGGCGCGAGCTTTTCGTAGAGGGCGTGGGCCTGGGCGACGTTGTTGGCGATCACCAGTACGGACTCGCCCCGGGACAGTCGCAGCCGGATCTCCTCCAGTGCGGCGGGGTCGGTGAGGTGATGTCCGCGGGTCCGCAGGAGGTGGCGGGTCGGCAGGCCGAGGTCGGGGCTGTCGAGCAGGGTGGCGGACGCTTTGAGGGTGCTCTTGAACAGGCAGGCGAGGGCGCGGGGCAGGGTCGCGGACAGGACGGCGATCCGTCCGCCGAGGCGTTCCCACAGTCGGGCGCTGGCCAGGATGTAGCCGAGGCGGCGGGCGTCGTAGGCGTGGAGTTCGTCGAGGATGAACACCGAGTTCGCGGCGTCGACGAGGATCCCGGAGTGGGCCGGCCCGGCCAACGCGGCCCGCAGCAGCTGGTAGGGCGTGGCGACGCGGACGCTCTCACGGAACAGTTTGGTGGCCGCGGCCCGTGACAGGGCCTTGGTGGCGGCATCGACACGGCACGGGTCGCCGTGCTCGTCTTCCTCGTCGCCGTCCTGCGGGGCGATGGCCTGGGCGAGGTGGTAGGAGGCGGCGCGAGAGTGAGCGACACCCACGGCCTCCTCGTCACCGAGGACTGTGCCGAGCCGCAGGGCCATGGAGTTGATGGAGGCCAGATACGGGAGGGTGAAGAACACCCGCGGCACGCCGCCACCGGCCGCTGCCAGGGCCACGACCTGACGGGCCGCCCACAGCAGGGCCGCCTCCGTCTTCCCGCTGCCCGTCGGCCCGCGCAGCAGAAGATGTCCACTGACATTCTCGGCCTCGAGCTGGTGCGCGCGCAGGATTCTGCCGCGGGTGGCGAAATCCTTCTCCAACCGGAGACGGAAGGTCGCGTCCAAGGGCTGCGCGGTGGACAAGGCCTGGTGTGCGGAGGACAGGTGGTCGGACAGGGTGACCGCGCCCTGCAGCAGGACGGCGGCCAGGCCCTCATCGGGTCCGACACGATCTGCCCACCGGTCCAGGACCTCCTCCAGGATCCGGTGGGCGTCGCCGACCAGAGAAGTGCCTGTGCGGGTGGCGTCCGTCCGGCCGGCCGCCGCCGGCAGCCCGGCACGGGCGGCAGCGTCGCGCAGCCAAACCTCCAGGGCGGGGGCCGCCCGCGGGTCGAGTGGGCCCAAGCGGCGGTCGAGTTCGGTGACGGTGACGCCGCCGTAGAGGGTCTGGAGGTCGCGTCCGTTCTCACCGGTGAGCGGGCGGTGGTGGGTGGCGACCGCGGTCGCCACCCACGACAGCGTGTCGGGGTCGTCGATCAGGGTGGGCAGGAAGCCGAGCGAGGCCACTTCGTGGCGCTCGCCCCAGGCCCGGATGATCCCCGCGAGCATCTGCTGAAAGCCGTCGAGAACCTTTCCCGCGTCGTGCAGGAGCGCGGCCAGTTCCACGACGGTCCAAAACGTGCCGTCGAACACCTCATCCGCCGCGTTCAGCCGGCCCACGCGCTGCCGCAGGCCGGCCGCGGCGACGCGCGTGTCGGACAGATGCGCGGTGAGGAGTTCGGCGGGACGTGCCTGCCGGGCGCTCTTGGCCCGCAGCGTGGACAGGATGTCCGTCATGATGACGATGGGTCCGTATCTGGGTGCGGGCCAAGCGGCCGGAGGGTCAGGAACGCGAAACGCCGTCGGGATGCGCCGAGGGAAGCAGTACGACGGCCTGCCCGGCGGCCGTCGACCAACTGTCGGCGACGACCTGCTGGGCGCGACCGGAACCGTCGAAGCGGTAGCCGTCCCACCGTGTACGGTCCCGACGCGTGGAGATCGCCGTCGGCAGACGCAGCAGCGTGCCTTCCCTGCCGGCGGTCTCGGGCACCACGGCCGACCCCTGAACACCGGGCCTCGCCACGAGCGGAACCAGATCGGTACGGATCCCGACCAGGTCCTGGCTGCGGCCCAGCCGCAGCGGCCACACCGGCCGCCGCAACCGCCTCTGCCACACTTCGGCGTCCTCCAGGAGCCACACGGTCAGTTCGACTGCGGTGAGGAACTCCCGGTTGCGCGGGGCAGGCGAGGCCTTCTTCCCCGACGCGTCCAGCGGATGGTAGGTCTCGAGATCGACCGCCCTGCCACCCGCACGAAACGCCATCGCGAACCGCAGCTCCGGATCGACCCGTGCCCACCCACCCGCCGCGGCCGCCAGGAGACCACCCACGGTGGCCGGCGGCGGGCACGGCAACGTGACCTGCACCCCGGCATACAGCGGATTACGGAAGGACACGACGGGCGCCGTCACCGTGATCCGCAGCGCCGTGACATCCGTGCCCGTCACGCCGCGGGGTCCTCGAACCACGCGTCGCGCTCACCCTGCTCGATCTGGCCGGCCAGCTGGTTGAGCAGCACCCGCGGGTGCCCCACAACGACACGACCCTCGTCGATCAGATCCTTGAGGTCACGCTCGACCCGCTCACGCTGATCACCCAAAAAGCCCGGCGCCCAACCCAGCAACACCGGCCCGTCCAGCTCGTCCGCCCACGCCTCGAGTTCCTCACGCAGCACGTCCGGCAGAAAGACGACCCTGCCGTCACGGGCACCCACGACACGGGTGAACGGGTTGACACCTCCCTTGAGCGGAGCCAACACGAACAGCGAAGGAGTCCGGTCCCCGTAGTGCATCGCCTGCTTGGCCCCACCACGCACCGAAGCCAACGTCCGCAACAACGTCGCGACCCGACGGTGGCGCTCGCCGAGAGGCAACCGGACCGCCGCGCTGCCCCGCAGCGTCGTGGCCTCGGCACCCCCCTTCGTCGCCTCCTCGGCCACCGCGGCACTGATCGCCACCCGCAACCCGTTCCCGTCGGTCTCGAACACACCGACCCGCGGAAGATCCAGCAGCACGTCACCGGCCAACGTCGCGCTGTACAGCTCGTGGGAATGAATCACGGGGTGCTCCCCCGCCGGGAAGTCCCGGCTCATCGTCCCGAAGTCCAGCGTCGGACGCTGCGGCACCACGGAAACCAGGGTCCCGGTCGCCAGCACGGTGTCGCGCTGGTAGTTCTCCTTCTTCACCGCGACCATGTACCCGAACAGATCGTCGTCCAGATGCAGGTCCGGCCGGCCCGCCGTGTACGCCTGCTGCTTGGCGCCACTACCCGAGCGGATGACCGCCGAACGGGACTCCTGCGGCGGTAAAGAGTCCCGCAGCCACCTGCGGAAAGCCTGCGCGGACACGTACGGGAACTCCTCCCGCCCCACCCGAAGCTTCTTCACCCGACCGGTGTTGTCCTCGCCCTCCCCGTTGTTCGGGGCACCCGCGACAACATCCAAAACGATCTTCCCCACCAGGAAACTCAACGTACATACTCCTCTTCGTCATCGGAAACGAACGTGCTGTCGCCCGCGTCGAGCAGCCCGTCGGCATCCTCGTCATCGTCGACATCGGCCCCGTCGGCCGCCTGCCAACCCAGCCGCGACAACTCCTCCAGGACCCCCACCAGCAGCAGGTCCCGGTGGAACCACGCCGGGTTGTCCGCCCCGGGGTCAAACAACAGGGTGAAACCGCGCTCCGTCACCAAAGGCCCCACACCACCCTTCGGCGGCCGGATCGCCCGCCGCACCCCCTGATCGGTCAGCCACCGCCGCAACCGCGGCGCATCCTTCAGCAACGCACGAAACTTCCGCAGCTGCCCACCGGAACCCTCCTCCGCAAACAACAGCGCGATCCGACCCGCGGTCGCCCGAATCTCGGACAAGTCCTTCTCGTTCATCAGCATCACCTCGGTGACGAAGGAATAGAGAAGAGCGACCAAATCGGCCACCCCCTCACGGTCAACCGACCCACCGGCCACCAGCCGGCCCACATGCCGCACCCCACTGCCAAAAATCCGCCCCGGCTCACGGAACGCATTCCGCGACAAAGCCACTACGCCCGGATCCGTCTTCGTCGCATGCGCCCTCAACAAAGCCGCGAACCCACGCCGCAAACCCGCATCACGCGACGTACGCCGCAACCACTCCGCCAGCACCTGCTCCACAGCATGCTGCTCCAACAACTGACCACGGTTGTTGTTGTTGAACACCAGCAACTCAACCCCGCCGGTCACCCGCTCGCTGTAACGCCGCAACGCCCTCAGCGCCACAACCTCACGCACATCGGTCTGCCGCCGCCCAGGATCACCGGTCTCCGCCAACGGCAGATTCCGCTCCACCTGCCGCGTCACCACACGCCGCAAAAATCGCTCATCCCAACTGTGCAGAGCGATCGACGAACCACCCGTCAACTGACACCCATAAGGCAACGCGTGAAAACAAGCCCGACACGGCTGACACAACGCCATCCCCGCATGCCCACGCGGCACGTTGTTCCGGTACGCCTCGCTCTCCGCCAACGCGACATCAAGCTTCCCGAAGAAACCCACAGCCTGACGCCCACACAAAACACAACCCGCATCCGGCCAAAAATCGGGATCAGGCAGACCACGCCACACACTGACCGCACCCCGAACAGCCTCATCCGACTTCTTACCATTACCCGGATGATTCATCGGCGAATTCGGAAAAAACGAATAGCTGACCTTCAGCCAAAAACCCGCCGCACCCTTACTGTCCCGCACCAAAGCAGCAGCAACAGCATGCCCCGTAACCTGCTCCACCGCACGATCGAACCCCGCAGACGACAAACCCTCCGGATGATCATCCCCGGCCAGCGCCGCAATCGCATACGCCCCCACCCTCTGCAACGGATGCGCCGTAAGCACCAAACGCGACTGCACCTCAAAACCCGACACCGCCGCGCTCACGCCGCAACCCAACCAAAACCAGCCGAATTCGCCTGCCCCAACCCCCAACTCCACAAAGCCCGCAACGTCTCAGGCGCCCCCGAAACCTCCACCTCGACCGCAGCCCCGGTCTTGACCCCCGGCCCCACACTGAACCCCCGCTTCGGCCCGATCCAGGTCACTGACTCCAGACTCACACCCGGATCACACCCCAACCCCTCCGCCTTGCGACGCAGATTCCCCTGGAAATACCCCGCCCACTCAGGCTCCGCCGGCAACAACCAATCCTGCCGAGTCCGCCGCACACCATCCTCGCCACGCCCCGAACCCTTCACCACCACCGGCGTCACAGTCCGCAACACAGCACGACCCGAAGCAAAATCCGGAGGCCTCAACGCCGAAATCCCCGTCAAACGAAACGCAACACCACCCCAATCAATCACCTCCCGCGCCGCAAACCCGGCAGCAAGCGCCTCCACCACCTCCGGCACCGGACTACCGAACTCCACCACCCCACGCCCACCGGCCGCATAACGCCCAGGCCGCCGCCGCGCCCCCGCGAACACCGGAGCCCCATGCCCGAACGGCACCATCCCGTGCACCCCGAAACCCTCGGCATGCAACCGCCGACCCAACGCGGGCGCCACACGACCCAACACGTCGTACACCAACCCACGCCCCGGAGCGAGCACCGCCTCCCACGGCAGCTCAGAAGCCGCCGTCGACACCGCTAATCGCAACCTCATCCACACACTCCCCACCCACAGAAACAGCCCAAAACAGACGCACGGGACCATGCCCCACGCGCCGCCGAAGCCTAGACCCCACCACCGACAAGCCCTCGCCCCAGCACCCCGCCAACGACGGGCACGCGTGACCGCCCAGGCATGCCGATTCCAGCCACAGCGGACAAGGCCGAGGTCATGATTACGTATCCAGCACGACCAAGAAGGGGAAATGGTCATGATCCAGCGCAAGCACACACAAGCGCGTACCCTGCCTCCACCACCCCTCTCCGACCTGCCCACCCAGGCTGGCCCTGGCAAGCCTGGAGCCAGCGGACAACACGAGAACCATGGGCAGGTTTCAGCGCCACACCGGCCTCGACGACACGACCGGAGGTCTGCTGCAGAGCCGACTCCGCCGACGCCCTGGGACCCGGGTCCGACCTGCAGCTTTACTCTGGGGTCCTCATCGCCCCTACGAGGGGTCGCAACAGCTCGAGGCCACGTTCACGGGCGATCTGTCCGAGGTGTCCTCATCGCCCCTACGAGGGGTCGCAACGCTGGCACCGGCGAGACCTCGCGCGGATGGCGAGGGAGTCCTCATCGCCCCTACGAGGGGTCGCAACATGACGAGGCCGATGGCTTCCAGGGGCAGGCCGAGCGTCCTCATCGCCCCTACGAGGGGTCGCAACGGCGCTGATCTCCGCCGGTAGCCGGCGATCCTCCGGGTCCTCATCGCCCCTACGAGGGGTCGCAACTCGCTCATCGGAATCTGTTCCAGACGGGCCTGAAGGGTCCTCATCGCCCCTACGAGGGGTCGCAACTTGCCCGATGGACCCGTGACCGTGACCGCGTCATGTCCTCATCGCCCCTACGAGGGGTCGCAACCTCTAGCCGTCCCCCTCGAACGGCAGGAGCGGCATTGTCCTCATCGCCCCTACGAGGGGTCGCAACCACGCGATGCTGATCGCCGTCCTGATGAACGCCGGCGGTCCTCATCGCCCCTACGAGGGGTCGCAACATGGTCAGGGGCACCTTCGAGGCACTCCGCCGGATCGTCCTCATCGCCCCTACGACGGGGTCGCAACAGGAGGACGCGGAGGAGCGCCTCCGCGAGGCACTCGCGTCCTCATCGCCCCTACGAGGGGTCGCAACGCGGACCTCCGGCAGATCGCTGGGCGGATCGCTGAGACGTCCTCATCGCCCCTACGAGGGGTCGCAACGCGATGCGGTCCGCGCAGCCGGCGGCGACCTGCTCGAGTCCTCATCGCCCCTACGAGGGGTCGCAACTCGATGAACACGCGCACCGTGTCCAGCAGGCACGGGTCCTCATCGCCCCCACGAGGGGTCGCAACTTGATGGAGAAGGACGGCTTGCGGTCCTCGTGGACGTCCTCATCGCCCCTACGAGGGGTCGCAACACCCACAGGCCGCCGGTGACGGTGCCGACCGCGAGGGTCCTCATTGCCCCTATGAGGGGTCGCAACATGTGGGTCTGCGCGGCGAGCGCCGCGGCTTGTCGTGTCCTCATCGTCCCTGAGAGGGCTCGCGACTACTGGTGGGGCTCGAGGGTGGAGAGGGCCAGCGCCGGGCCTCATCGTTCCTTCGAGGGGTCGCAACACGACGACGCCGACCCCGAGCTCCACGACCGGGTAGGGTCCTCATTGCCCCTACGAGGGGTCACAACCCCTTGGCCACGTAGGTCCACAGGAGGTAGGCCATGGCGTCCTCATCGCCTCTGGTCGCAACAGTCGGAGCTGTACTGGATCATCGTGGATCGGGCTCGTCCTCATTGCCCCTATGAGGGGTCGCAACGTGTGGCACCACGAATGGAAGGAGCCCGTCGGGGGGGCCTCATCGCCCCTACGAGGGGTCGCAACCTGCACACGGCCAACACGGAGTCGAGGACCGCGTGCCGTTTTCATCGCCCCTACGAGGGGTCGCAACTGATCATGCCGACCTCACCCGGCGCACTGGTAGACACGTCCTCATTGCCCCTACGAGGGGTCGCAACACGCCCGGGACGCCGACGAGGTCGCCTACGCCCGCGCGGTCCTCATCGCCCCTACGAGGGGTCGCAACACGTGGAACAGGCAGCAGTGGACTGCGGGACCGGTCCTCATCGCCCCTACGAGGGGTCGCAACAGCTGGCTCACGATGCGGGCTGAGCCGGTTTCAGGTCCTCATCGCCCCTTCGAGGAGTCGCAACGTGAGGGGGACGGCGTCGGTGCCGGCCTCGGCCAGGGGTCCTCATCGCCCCTACGAGGGGTCGCAACACGATCCGGAGCAGGGTCCCCGGCTCGCGGCCGTGTCCTCATCGCCCCTACGAGGGGTCGCAACGTGCCGCGTGCCACACTGGATCCGCGAGTAGCTCGTCCTCATCGCCCCTACGAGGGGTCGCAACGTGGACCGGCGGGAGACGGCATCGGGGCTGAACGCGGGTCCTCATCGCCCCTACGAGGGGTCGCAACGGGCAGGTGTCCCAGTGGTGCTCGATCGCCGTCCGCGGTCCTCATCGCCCCTACGAGGGGTCGCAACTGGCTGAGGACGAAGAGAAGGTCAGGGCTCCACACGGGTCCTCATCGCCCCTACGAGGGGTCGCAACATGTGCAGGTGCGTGACGGTCGGGGCGAGGTCGGCGGTCCTCATCGCCCCTACGAGGGGTCGCAACACCTCGGCCGGCTGCTGCGCCTGCGGGCCGAGCTGGAGTCCTCATCGCCCCTACGAGGGGTCGCAACAGGATGCCGGAGAGGGTCGGCATCAGGGACCGGCGCGTTTTCATCGCCCCTGCGAGGGGTCGCAACCAGTTCAACCGGAGGTCGTCCGGCCGGAGCGGCAGTTTTCATCGCCCCTACGAGGGGTCGCAACCTGTACGCGCTGCACCCCTCGGCCACCAGCCGGCGGTCCTCATCGCCCCTACGAGGGGTCGCAACTGGGTGACCTGGCAGGCCGGGCAGGTGCGGCGGGCGTCCTCATCGCCCCGACGAGGGGTCGCAACACGAGGGAGACCAGGGCCGCCGCGAAGACGAGGGTCCTCATCGCCCCTTCGAGGGGTCGCAACACGCTGGCGCGGCCGTAGAGCAGTGCGGGGAAAGGAGTCCTCATCGCCCCTACGAGGGGTCGCAACATCACTGGGCAGTCTCCCTAGCGGATGTGAGGTGGTCGTCCTCATCGCCCCTACAAGGGGTCGCAACGTCACGGCGACGGCTCCGCGTCCGCAACGCGGTCGCGTCCTCATCGTCCCTACGAGGGGTCGCAACATGACCGACGCGGAGTACGGGGCCTTACGCGCCTCGTCCTCATTGCCCCTTCGAGCGGTCGCAACCTCATGAGTAGCGAAGCCGTGCAGCCGTATCAGCGGAGTCCTCATCGCCCCTACGAGGGGTCGCAACGCGAAGGCGCGTTTCTCGCTGCACTCGCAGGGCTGGTCCTCATCGCCCCTTCGAGGGGTCGCGACTACTGGTGGGGCTTGAGGGTGGAGAGGGCCAGCGCCGGGCCTCATCGCTCCTTCGAGGGGTCGCAACGGGCTGGCGTCGTCCAGGTAGCCGTCGACCGACATGGTCCTCATCGCTCCTACGAGGGGTCGCAACCTGGTGACGCGTACGCCTTCCGGGTCCTGGTAGAAGGGTCCTCATCGCCCCTTCGAGGGGTCGCAACGGGCAGATCAGCGACGCGCAGGCCGGGCGCAGGTCGTGTCCTCATCGTCCCTACGAGGGGTCGCAACATGGAGCGGCGGAGTGCTCCGGCCAGCTCACCGAGTCCTCATCGCCCCTACGAGGGGTCGCAACGCGAGGATCTGCGGCGCGTCCGTACGCCCAGCGAAGGTCCTCATCGCCCCCAAGAGGGGTCGCAACGGGAACGCCCGGCGGGACAACTTGCGCATTGCTGCGGTCTGCCGCTGCAGCGCCTGCGCGATACCCGGGTCCGCTCCGGACGGCCCGCGGCGGCACGGTGCGCCTCGATGGCGAGCTGGTAGCCCTCTGGCGGAGCGGGGCCGCTGCACTGGTACGACGGGTGCAGCCTGCGGCGGGCCCGGGTCGGCGACAGCTGTGGCCGGGCCGGCCTTCACGCGCGAGGGCGGCAGGATGTGTAGTGCGCGGACGTTCGCCTGGGTCACCGTTTTGTTGGCTGCCGCGATCAGCTTCGGCGCGCTCCAGCGCAGCTTCGTGCCGACGGCCGGAGCGTCGGTGACGACGTCCAGGCGGCCGGTGTCCGCGTCGAACGCCACGGCCTGGACCCGTCGGCGAGCTCAGGCGCGGCTGTGGCGAGGATGATGTCGAACCGGGCGAGGACGCTGCCGCCAGCGGCCGGGGCAGCCATGCCGCGCTCGGTCATCATGATGCCGAGCGCCGCGCCGAGCTCGGGCGGCTCGCGCCCGTCGCGCCGGACGACGGTACTGGTGCGCCGCTTCGGCTTCTTGGTGGCGCCGTTCTTCCTTGCCGCCTCCTGGGCCGCGACCAGGCCCTGGCGGGCGAGATCGACACCACTCAGCTCGGTGGTCATGCGATCACCTCCCCGGGGGCGTCACCGTCCACGGGGCGCGCGGCGAGGCCGGGCAGTCGCTCCATCCACGACGCGGGCCTCTCGGGCCGGGTCACGGTCTGCTCGCGCAGCTGCTCCAGTCGGGCCGCCAGGAGGTACTCGCCCACGCGTTCCCGGGCTGCTTCGGCGGCCTTCGTCGCGGCGGCGACGGCGTCCGCACCGGTCGGGTGCCTCCGGAACCAGGGGCGGCCTTGCTCGGCCTTGTACGCCCGACGGGCCTCGGCTTCGGCCTCAGCCGTGCGGCACAGCATCGCCCAGGCGGTGTCCTGGTACTCGCCGACGGCCTGCTGCGCGGCCTGGAACGCAGTGAACGCGTAGACATCTGCGGCCGCCTGAGGATCGGCCTCCAGGGCGGCTACGTCGGTGATCTGGAGGAACTCCTGCCACGCGGCGGCGGTGCTCTTGCCGATGGCCGTGCAAGCCCCGGCAACGGCGCCCGCGATGCTGCCCGGGTCGCCCAGGTCGGCGGACCCAGCCGCCGCCAGGAGGCCAGCCTCACCGATCAGAGCCTCGGTCCGACGGCGGTGGTCGCACGCCTCGCACAGCCCGGCCGCCTGGCCGCGCCCGCAGCCCTCGCACGCCAGCGCCTGGCGGACCGCGTCGGCGGTGGCCGCCGCCTGCCGCTCGCGTTCCGCCTGCTCAGCGGCTGCCGCACGGGCCGCCTCGCGCCGGGCCCGCTCCGCACGGGCCTGCTCCTGCCGCCACGCGAGGTCCTCCGCCTCGATGGCGGCCCGCTCGCGCAGCCGCTCCTCAAGGACGCGGTGACGCTCGTCGTCGGCCAGGCCGGGGAGCTCCCGGTCGATGTCCGCGCCGATCCGGGCGCGCCAGGCACGGCGCAGGTGGATGACGTTGCCGCAGTTCTCGCAGTCCTCACCCGTGTCAAGCCGAACGCCGTCGTCGCACTTGCGGTGCGAGCAGGCCGACCGCTGGGGCAGGCCACGGCGGATCAGCCACCCGTACGGGCCGGTGACCATCGCCTCGCCGCCGGTCTCCGCCAAGCGGTCGGTGAGCCGGTCGGCCAACAGCCGCGGCGCACCCTCCGGCGCCACACCCAGGCCCACCAGCTGCGCCAGCTCGGTCTTCGCGGCGGCCTCCACCTGGTCCTGCTGCCAGCCACTCAGCCGTTCCCAAAGCCAGGACACCGGCCCCAGGGACACCCGCAGACGAAGATCGGCCGGGAGGGCCACCCGCTTCTGCTGCTGCGCCTTTTCCCACCCCGCGGCCTTCGGCCGGCCACCGGCGCCAGCCCCGGCAGCGCGCTGCCCGTCCCGCTCAACGACCGAGGACTCTTCCGGCTTTTCCCCGCGCAGCGGGCCGTCCTCAGCCAGTGGCGACCCGGAGACGGCAACGTCGGTCTCGCTGTCGACGGCCTGGTCCTCGCGCACACACACGCGCTCCGGCCGACGGCCTTCACCCCCACGGCCTTCGCCGGAAAAGCCACAAGAGAGCTGCGGAGGAACTACGGGAGTAACCACAGAAGCGTGGTCTGCGTGGAGCTCTGCACCATCGGGACGCTCCTGATCCGCCTCATCCGCAGCACCCTCAGGACCACCGATCCCAGTCCTACCAAGGGCACCAGCAGCCTCGGCCGGAGCATGATCTCCGACTGCACCAACGGGACGCTGCGAAAACACGGCACCGGACTCCGAAACCGCCTCCACAGGGGCCAGGGTGCGGCCGTACGCACGGGCGACGGGGAGCAGCATGACCTTGCCCCGGCCGTTCATCCGCGTCGACGTCGCCTTGCGCTGCCGCGCCACGACACCGTCCTCCGTCAGCCGGGCCAGGACCTTGCGGGCCCCTGCGGACGAGCAGCCCAGCAGCCGGGCCAACGTCGCAGCCCCCCGCCCCTCCTTCGTCTTCACCGAGCCGCCGCACAGCTGCAGCCAGCCCGACGCCCTCGTGTTCAGCACCATCAGCAGCAGCCCGAGCCGGTCGGTCGCAGCACCCTTGCCCGTACGGCCGGCGAGCAGCCCCGGCGGCGTCGGCTCCTTGTTCTCGGGCGTCCAGCCGTGCCCGAACAGCGCCTCACACAGGCGCAGCAGCGTCGCCAGCTCCGCCTTCGTCAGCGCCAGCTGGTGCCCCGCGCCCCCGCTCTTGCGGGCGTTCCACAGCGGCATGACCAGGCAGTCCAGCCCGGTCGGGTGCCCCTTCGCGTCCGTCACCACCTGCGTGTGCAGCGCGTCCCTGCGACGCAGCGGGGGCAGCACCCGGCGGTTGACCGTGGACTCACCCACGCCCAGCCACCGGCCCAGCTCCGCAACCCAGATCGACGTCTGGTTGTCGTTCTTCGCACCCTTCGGCGCACGCGACTTCGCGTACAGCACGACCGCCGCGAGCCTCGCCACGTCCGACTGCCCGGCGATCGACGGGTCCGCCAGCAGTGCCTGGACCGCGGCGAGCAACCGCAGCCGCATCGTCCGCCCGAGGCGTAGCGGGTCATCCGGGCAGCCGTCGCCCGGCTTCCCGGAGGCCGGCACCGACCGCAGCGCGGTCCGCTGCCTGGGAAGCCGGAGCCCGCCGACCGAGTTGTCGACGTCGTCCCTGAGCGCGTTGTCCAGCACGGTGGCCGCCGCACCCGCGCTCATCGGCCCACCGGTCCGGCCACAGCGGCGGACACCTCGAGGACCGAGGTCATCTTCATCACCGGGCCGGTGTACTCGCCGAAGCGAACACCCCTGTGTGGAGCCGCCGGAACTGCTGATTCGTGATCCACCTGCCGACCCTGCACCGGGCGCCCTGTGGACAGAGGCAGCCGAGCGCCGATCACCCCCCGCGCTCCCGCACGGCGGGCAGAAATCTTGGAGCCCGTCCCGCCACGCGGGACGCCGCCCTCGAGGACGCTCCCGCCGACGGAGTTGTTGATGAACTCGGGGAGCGGGTGGACGAGCCGGGCGGTCGACATCGCGGCCGGGGCCGACGAGACCGCGCCGAAGATCGCGCTTTCGTAGCTTCCTACCGGAAGACGCTCTTCCTGTACGAACAGGAAAAAAAGGGAGGAACCGTACGTCGAATCCGTCACACGGGACGACCGCCACGCCTGAACCGGCATGAAACGGACAAGGTCAAGCTGACAGGGGACACCACTCTCGTGCACTATGAGAAACGACCTGCCTTCCATATAGCTGGACGGACCAGAGCCCCTCGGGGCTGGACCGACCTTCCTTGGATGTGTCAGGGGCCGCCCCCTTCGTGAGAAGAGGACGGACACCGCCCGGGTGGGGGAGATTTCTCCGTCCCTCCCGGTGTTGCTGAACCGCGTGGCCCCTGTGGTGGGGGCACCGCGGGTCGTGCATGTTGCTGATCTGGCTGTGGTGGCCTTGGTTAGTGGCCGGTGGTGCAAGAGGCCCTGATGAGGGGCCGAAACTGAAAGGTGCGGCTTGATGAGCCGCAGCTCGGAACCGGTTGCAGCCGGGATCTGAGCAACCGACCGGGCTGTGAGCCTGGTCGGAGACGGGCCGCGCGAGGCCGGCGGGTGGTTAATCCGCATGTGGCGCGCGCGGCCGATGGCCGTTAGGTCATCCCGATCCCCCCTCGGAGGTCGGCGTCGGCATGCGCTCATCCAGCTGTGCGGCGTCGGGGTGCTTCTCCGTGAGCAGTTGCAGGAGCTGGGCGTACGCGTCTCGCCAAGGCCGCCGGGGCTCGGTCTGTCCGGACTCCCAGCGCAGGATAGTAAGGGGCTTCACCTGCAAGGCCTCCGCCAACTGGCGTTGCGTTAGGCCGTCCGCGAGGCGCAGCTGCCGCCGCACCGCAGGAGGGGGAAGGTCCGGTGCGCGGTTGACCAAGGCATCAACCGCCTTGCTCAGATCCGACTCCGTCATCGAGAAACCTCCCCCATTCAAGACTGATGTTCTGAAAGATACCTCATGCTGGCGATCTTCGACGCCGTCTTCCTGCGTGTTCACATGTACGGCGTCGCAAGCGTCCAACTGGATGGGCTTTCCCTGCGATACGACTTTTTGGGTCTGGCGTGAAACGTGCAGGTGGGCCCTGCAAGCCCTCTGACCTGGTCAGTTTTGAGCACCAGATTGGGGGACTTCGCTGCCCAGCCGCGCCACGCGTGGTGGGCAGGACGTGAGCCCGCTGACCTGCTCGACAAGATGCAAGCCGACTGGACGTCAAAAAGCGCCGAAAGATGGGCCGGAGCTACGGCTGCCACTCGTGTTGCAGGACGGAGAACAGCACGCTGTCCCGCCAGCTCCCGTTGGTGTGTACGTGGTCGCGGAGGATGCCTTCCTTTTGGAAGCCCAGGCGCTCGACGAGTGCGATCGAGGCCAGGTTCGAGGGGCCGATGGCTGCGCTGACGCGGTGTAGCCCGAGTTCGGCGAATGCGTACGAGGTCAGGCAGCGGGCGGCATCCGTGGCGTACCCACGGCCCCACTCATGCGCTGCGACCGCGTAGCCGAGCTTGCCGGCCCGGGCGCCAGCGAAGGCGATCCGAGCGAAGCCGATGACGCGATTCTCGCCCTTCGGCGTCACCGCCAGGTAGTACTCGCTACGGGGCTCCTCCTGAGCCCGGGCCACCGCGCCGTCGACCATGGCGATGGCCTCGGCCCTGGAGCGGCTGTCGAAGGACAGCCATTTGGTGACCTGGTCGTCGCCGATGATGGCCAAGACGTCGTCGACGTCACCGGGAGCGAACTCCCGGAGCGCGACCTGGTCGCCGACCAGGTGGATCGGGTACGTCAACGGAGAACTCCTTAGCGGGGCAGTGACTTGAGCTGGGTACGGGTGAACGCCTCGATCTGCTCCTGCAGACTCGATCCGTCCTCGGCGAGCGGGGAGTCCCGCAGAGCGCGGTGCACGCGCTGGATCGCGTTCACGATTCCGTTGATGCGCTGCTCGGGAGCGAGGCTGAGGACCGGCGCCACCGCCTCGCTGGCGCCTTCAAGCTCGCCCGTCTGAATCCGAGTGATGGCGAGCGCGCTGTGCGCGCCCGCCTGGTCGCCGAAGGCCCACTCGGGGGAGCTGCTGTCCTCGTATGCCGCGACGGCGCGCGTTGCGTAGTCGTTCGCGAGGTTGCTCTGCGAGGGCAGCCAGGACAGGGCTTCGGCCGCGTAGTAGATCTGCCGGGTCCGGCCGAAGAGGCAGAGGCCGCCGAGCTCGTCGACCTCATCCTCTTGGACGAGATCCCAAGCGCGCTCTGCGCGTTCGATCGCGGCGCGGGCCGCGTTCGCGTCACCGAGCGCCGCATGCGCGCGGGCCTCGGCCATCGGCAGCCAGACGCTCGAGGAGTTGATCGCCGCGAACTCGGCGCCGGACTGGGCATAGCGGACCGACTCGCGGGTCCGGCCAGCCCAGTACGAGACCAGCGACTGGATGCCGCGGATCCAGGATCGCAGTCCGTTGTGGTCCGCCTGGTCCGCGCACACGAACGCGGTCCGCGCCTGGGTGAGCGCCGCGTGCGGGTCGGCGAGGTCGTGGGACGCCTTCGCGAGCAGGCCGCCCGTGACTCCGGCCAGGAAGTACAGATCACGTCCCTGCGAGGGGCGCCGCTGCTGCTCCAGCAGCGTGTAGATGGTGTCCTGCGTCGTGATGAGATCAGGCAGGAGCTCCGACAGCGGCCGCTGCGGATAGTCCGTCGCCAGATTCTGGACGTCCGCGTGAACCTGCTCCATCACGTCGGCCGTGAGGTCGGTCTGACCTGCCGTGAACGCGAAGCTTCGGGCTCGCTTTGCAGCCATCTCGATCAACTCCCTGTCCGCAGTGGGCTGTCCCGTTGCCAGGATCAGCCCCGTGGGTTCGTCAACCGCCGGCAAAGCGCCCGCCCACGGGGCGAGGAGCTCTTCCAGCGGCATCCCGAACATGCTCTGCAGGACGCGACGCATGACTGGGGTCGTACTATCCCGCTGGCCGCTGGCCAGCCGACGTAGGTGCCGAGTGCTGAGGGTGACGTTCTCCCCCAGGCGCGCAGCGAGCTCCCCGAAGTCCTTGACGATCTCGTCGTACGTGCGCGGCTGCTGCCGCAGCACGTACTCCAATCTCGTCCGTGGATCTCCCTGACTGGCGCTGCCGGCCACCGGTCCTCCCCGAGTCACGAAATCGTGCTCTGCGCTCTCAGTGTCAGTCGCGAGCGACGCCGAGTCAGCAGAGCAAGGGCTCTGGTCCGCTAGCGGTCCGCCTCATGTCCGGAACTTGTCCAGGACCGGTCCGCCGCCGGACCTCGTCTGGTCATGCTCCCCCATCCCACCCTGGTGATCGACAAGTTCGCACACTTGATTGCAGGGAGGAGGGAGTCAATGTGGGCTCTCATGGGTGGAGGGACGTGCACGGCGGAGCTCCTCCAGCACGTGCTCCGGGTGACCGTCGTACGAGATGTGGGGCTCCGCGTCGGTCGGCGGGACGAAGTGGCCCGCGTGGCGCAGCAGGTCTTCCTCGCTGAACTCGATGCTGTTGGCGTCGACCAGCGACTGCTCGTTGCGCTGCCGGATCCGGTCCCAGCGCACAGCGTGCGGCACTGGCAGGTAGACCAGGATCGGCGCGCCGCCAGCCTCCATCACGGTCGCTGCCCAGTGGGCCCGTTCTTCGTGAGTCCAGAAGCCGTGGTCGACCACGACGTCATGTCCGGCCTCCAGGAGCTCTTGGAGCTCAAGGGCGATGTCCTTGAGTACGGGGGCTTCCCTGACCTTGAACTCGCCGCGGGGGAAGTCTCGCCCGTAGTGGCCGTACCGGCGGAACATCTCCTCGTCCGGGCAGAGGCGCTGGAACCCGGCCTGCTCCAGAGCGCGTGCGAGGGTCGTCTTGCCGGATCCCTGCAGACCAGACAGAAGGATTGCCCGCGGCGCGGGGCCCGGTCGGCCAGACAGGGCTGCGGAGGTCACCGCAGGACCTGCGAAGTCGTCCTGCGCGTGCGGCCCGGGGCACCCAAGTCCACCCCGTACTCCAGTACTTCGTCGTCGGCGTCCGTGAAGCGGGCGGTGAGGACCAGGATCGCTGCGGTGGTGCCGGCCTCCAGCTCCAGGAGCTCGAGGTCGTCCGTGGTGGCGATCCGCGCCGACTCCTCGTCGATCCGCTTAGCCACCTGGCGTCCGGTGGCCCGAGCGATCAAGTCGAGCGAGAGCCCGCCCTTGAGTCGCGCGCTGCGCGCCAGTTCCGGCAGCACCCGGACGAACTCGGCGGGGATCCAGGACGTGGAGTGGGAGACGATGCCGTGATCGTCCCGGTAGACGCGGCTGCGGCGAATCACGTCGTCACCAGGCGTAATGCCAAGCGCGTGCGCAACGTCCTCAGGAGCTTCGACTATGCCGGCCGTGTGGCCGGACGACTGTTCGCCCACACCCCAAGAGGACTGAGTCTTGCTGCTGCGGTCGTGACGCTCCGATCCCGAGGACAGTGAGATGGGTCGCGCCATAACCTCCGTGCCCACACCCGGGATGCCCTGCACGAGCTTCTCTTCGCGGAGCAGCCGCATCGCGCGGTCCGCGGTAGCGGTGCTGACGCCCCACTCGGTGGACAGCGCTTTGATGCTGGGCAGGAGGTTGCCGGGCGCGAGGGCCCCGGAGCTGATCAGGTCGCGGTAGTGGCCCGCGATGCGCGCGTACGGCGGCCGATTGTCGGCTCGGGGCGGCCCGGACATGTGCCTTCGCCTCCTTCAGGTTCATCTGGTTGCCTCACTATACCGCTTGACACCTGAGGGTACCTGATGCAACCTGACGTATGTGAGTCGGTGGTCCTCACGGAACACCGACTGCCGCAAGACCGTAGGAAGTTGTCCGCCTCGTAAGAGGGGGCCGGGTCGATGGCAACACCAAATCCCCGGGTTCTCGAATTCCTGCATGCAGCGCTATGCGCTGTCCGTCCGTCAGGACGCCGGAGTCACCCGTGCGGCCTGGTGGGCGGAGAGAGCACCGCGAAGCACTTACCCCTCCCCTTCGCACATGAGGAGATTCGCCATGGCCATCACCGCCGCGATCCCGACCGCCAAGGAACGCCCCCGTCGGACCCGCACGAAGCGGGTCAGCGCCTTACCCGCCCTCAAGCTCTCCAAGCTTCTGCCCTCGCACATCGACCTCCGTGACCCGCTCAAGGCCGTTCTGGTCTGCGGGGACTGCGGCACGTGGGTGCCGATCACCGGCATCAACAGCCGCGTGCAGAAGTTGGTCCCGCACCACACCGGCAAGGCCGGCGTTGCCGACGCGATCCACTGCCAGAGCAGCAACCGCCGGATCGAGTTCGACATGACGATCCCCGAGTGGCGCCAGGCCCTGACCGACGCCGCCACGGAAGCCTCCAGCCGCCAAGCCACCACGGTGCTGGCCAAGGCATTCAGCCCGGCGACCGACCGGACCCTGCGGGCTCGTGCCGAGCGCACCCCGGCCAGCCGCGTGGCCGACTGGGACGCGGTTCAGGCGCAGGTCGGCGAGGCCGACACCGCACGGAAGGAGCTCCCGGACGGCGAGCGTCCGGCCGATGGCCCCGAGGTTCCGCAGCAGCCGGAGCACCTGGAACGTCACGACCGGCGGCAGGCCGAGCTGGGCAGGGCCAGTAACGGTCATCCGGCAGAGGGGGCTCCCGCGCAGCCCGAGTGCGTGAACTGCGGGACCACCGAGCTGAACTTCGTTCGCGCAGCCGCTGCCGGATGGCGTCAGGTCCTCCGCCGGACCCACTGCGGTCGGTGCGCCGGCCGCTTCCCGGCCTGGATGCGCATCCAGTTCTGACTCGCACACCGAGACGAACGACCACGGCCCCGGCCGCCCCCGCTTCAACAGGGGGCGGCCGGGGCCGTGGCTGCTCGTACAGCAGTCAACTCCCCAGCAAGGGAGTGATCGAGACAGCCCTTGGGATTGCGCCCCTCGGACTGTCCAGGACCCCGTGGAGGACCTGATGGTCGACATGATGGCACGCCTTCTCCCCGCCGCTCCGTCGAACAGCGTGTACAGCGACATGGAGGAGAGGGACAACGAGATCGGCCCGGAACGAGATGAGACCGACAGCTTCTTCCAGCTGGTCGGCCCGTTGATGGCTGATGACATGGAGGAGCTGAGCCGGAAGGTCGCCGAGATCAACCGGCGCTCATCGGAAGGACGCGGCCGATGACCACACCGAAGTCCGACCCGGTGTACGTCCGGTACATGGAGGCGTTCAGCGCCTCCACCCTGCACACCCGCGACTGCCCGCCCTGCCAGAACGGCCAGGCCTGCGCGGCCGGGGCGCCGATCCACGAGGTCTTCGCCACCGCCCAGGACGCCTATCAGGCCCGGCAGGCGGCGAAGCGCCGCAGCTGAACCCGGCATTGCCCGTCGGCCCCGCCTCTTCAACCGGGCGGGGCCGGCGGAGAGCGCCGGGAGCTCACGCTCCCTCTTCTCGCTCCGGCCCGTCGGCCGCAGGAACAGAACAGCCCCGGGGATGCCGCCCCGGGGCTGTCTCGTACGCACGGACTCTCTGGAGGCCCTCATGCGCACCATCGTACGCACCGCGTCCAACCCGACCACGGACTCCGAGAAGCCCCGCCCGGCCTGCGCCGGCGCGGACCCCGAGTTGTTCTTCGCGCACGCCCTGTCGACCGTGCAGATCGCACGGGCCAAGGCGATCTGCGCCACCTGCCCGCTGGTTGCGTCCTGCCTCGCAGGCGCCCTGGAGCGCGGCGAGGAGTACGGCGTGTGGGGCGGGCTCACCGAGGACGAGCGCCGCTCCCTCAAGCGCCGCGCGGTCCGCGGCCACGTCGCCAGCGCCGCCTGACCGCTTCGGTTTCGCGCCCGCCGCGCGGGAGCCGATCCCACTTTCGATCCCGCCCCGTGACGCTTCGCGAGTACGGCCGCCCGCCGCCCGGACCGCCGGCCTTTTCGAGCGTGCGGAGCGGGTAGAGCCGGTGTCCGGTTCGCAAGCAACCGTCCGTACCCCGGGCCGTTTCGGGAACGCCTCGCCGCGTTTCGGGAGCAGCCCCCGCCGTTTCGAGCACGCCCTGAACGACCCCTCTCGGAGGCCCCCATGACGCTCACCGACATGCCGCAGACCGCGGCTCCCGACACCCCCGTTTCGCGCCCGCCGGGTCGCGCTTCGGACGCGCCCGAGAAGGTTTCGGGTACGGCCCGGGGCGTTTCGGGGCCGTACAAGCGGAAGACGATCAAGCCCACCCGCGACCGGCTGATGACCGCGCTGTCGCTCGTCGCTGCGGTCGGCGGAACGCTGGTCGGCGTCATCGGCTTCGCGATGTCCTACAGCACCCTGGCCAAGGTCGCTCTGAGCTGGGGATTCAGCCCGGAACTGGCCCCGTGGTTCCCGGTCGGCGTCGACGCCAGCATCATCGCGTTCCTCGCGCTCGACCTGTACCTGATCCGCAAGAACACCGCGTGGCCGCTCCTGCGGATGGCCGCGCACGCGATGACCGGCGCGACGATCTGGTTCAACGCCAGCTCACAGGGCCAGATCGCCTCCGACCCGGTGCAGGCTGCCAGCCATGGCGTCATGCCGGTGCTGTTCGTGATCGGCGTGGAGGCCGCCCGCCGCCTGATCATCCAGAAGGCCCGGCTCGAGGCCGGTACGGTCGCCGACCGGATCCCGCTGCACCGCTGGCTCCTCTCTCCGGTCGCCACCCCGCGGTTCTACCGACGAATGCGGCTGCACAACGTCACCTGCTACCCGGAGATGATCCGGCGCCAGCAGGAGCTCATCGCCTACGAGCAGTGGCTCAAGCGCAAGTACAAGGGCGACATCTCCAAGGCCACCGAGGACGAGCTCCTGCCGATGAAGATGGCCCCTTACGGCTACACCGTCGCCCAGGCCTTGGCCATGCCCGACGACCAGGAGCGGGCGGCCCAAGAGCGCACGGCGGAGGCCGAGCGGCGGCGCCTGGAGGCGGAGACCCGCAGCGAGGTCGCCAAGGCCAAGGCGGAGGCAGAGCGGCTGCGGGCCAAGGGCGAGGTGGACCTGGTCCAGGCGGAGGTCGAGGGCCAGACCGGGCAGGCCCGAGCCCACGCCCGAGCCCAGGTCAGCGCCGCAGAACGGGCTGCCGAGCTGGAGCTGGAGGCCCTGGACAAGGCCGTGGTCGCTGAGGCCCGCGCCCGCGAGGCCGAGGCGGAGCGCCTGGAGGCCGAGGAGCGCAAGGCGGCGGCCGAGGCGGACCTGGCGAAGGCGGAGCTCGAGCGGAAGGCGGCCGAGCAGCGCAGGGTGGCGGCGGAGGCGGACAAGGTCGCGGCGGCGGAGGCCGGCGCGATCGAGACCGAGCGGATCGCCCAGGCGCGCAAGGCGGCGGCTGCCGCCGACCTGGAGGCGGCCGAGCTGGAGCGTCAGGCGGCGCAGAAGCGGAAGGAAGCGGCGGAGGCCGACCGGGTCGCCGCGGCGGAGGCGCAGGCCATCGAGACCCAGACCATCGCCGAGGCCCGCGAGGCCGCTGCCGAAGCGGACCGGCGTGCTGCCGAAACGGAGAAGGCCGTTGCCGAAACGCGGCGCGCCGCCGCCGAAGTCGACCGTAAGAAGGCGGAGGAGGACGGCCGCCGGGAGGCCGCTCTCGCTGACGCCGCGCGCTTGCGTGAGGTTGCTGCCGAAGCGGACCGGCGTGCTGCCGAAACGCGGCGGGCCGCCGCCGAAATCGAGCGGCGCGCGGTCGAAGCCGAGGACATCGCGAAGCTCTCCCCGCGCGAGCGGGCGGTCCGCAAGGTCGCCCGGCTGATCCTCGGGAAGGCGGCCAGCGTCGCGGGCAACCTGCCGCTCTCCGACATCCAGGGCGCGCTCGAAGTGTCGACCGGCACGGCCTCGGAGTACCGCCAGGAGGCGGCCGAGCTGCTCGCCGGCGGCTACCGCCCCTGATCCACCGTCCGGCACACACCAGTGAGGGCCAGCCCGCGGGATTCGGGCTGGCCCTCGCTGCGACTGCCGGAAGCAGTCACAACCCCATCAGTACACCAGGAGGGAACCCCGCCGTGAACAGCAACAACGCCCCGAACCACTCCCCTCTGCGCGACGTCGCGCAGAGCCCGGAGGCAACCGCCCGGTACCTGGCCGACGTTCAGCGGGTCCTGCTGGACATCGGCAAGAACCTGGAGACCCTCGCGCTCGAGACCCGAGTGCACCTGCGCGGCACGAACGTGGAGGGCGACCGCTGGTACCACGCCAGGCTGCGCGCGATGCCGGTGGAGAAGGCCCTCGGGCAGGTTCTCAGGAACCTGAACAACCTGGCCGAGGGCCTGGAAAAGAGCGCCTACAAGCGCCGCGCCCACGACGAGGCCGTGGTGAATACGGCCAAGGACAGGAAGGAAAAGGAGCTGGAAAAACAGCGAAAGAAGAACCCGCCGGCCCTTCAGGCCGCCCCGAACTCGCCGCAACAGGGTGCGCAGAGCGAGAATTCCGGCTATGGTGTCCCCACGTCGATTTACGACCTCGGTAAGAGGGAGTCGGCGTGACGCGCCCCCTCAGCAGCATCGAACGCTCCATTCAAGGGCGGAACGGCTGGCTGCAGGAAGAAGAGCGCAAGGCGATCGAAAGTCGCGGAGAGACCGGCCGGATGGAATTCTGGCTCCGAGTCACCCGGACTGAAATCTTCAGGGAAGTCAAAGCCGGTCGCGGCGATGTCCTCACCGCTTTCACGCTGGTCTGCCGCCTCTTCAAGCTGGTGCTGGAGAAGCGGCAGGCGGGCGACCCGCGGCTGTTCGACCACCTCATGCAGTACGCGGACACCGTCCTGAAGCAGCACGGCTCGCGTAACTGAGCGTCGCCCACGAAGGCCCCGCCGGGCTCCGGCGGGGCCTCGCGCGCGTGAAGCGTGCACACGTGCACGTGCACGCGCGTGCACACGAGACCCCACTGTCTGTCAAGTCCCCAGGAAGGGAGGTGCCCCGTGTCCGACGAGTCCGACGACCCCGCCGGCGGGACGCTGGTCCACGGCCCGTGGAGCGGCGATTCCACCTACACGCTGCCGCCGATCCCGGATTTCATCGACACCATTCCGCCACCGGAAGAAGTCCCGGAGGCTCCCCCGGAGGCCCCGGCGGAAACGACCATGCAGCTACCGGCGATCCCGGCCGCTCCGGACCCGGCATCGGCATTGCGTTCCGAAGGAACTGCCGCACCGAAACCCGTGGAAGGCGGCGGAAATCGCGAGGCGGGCGATTATGTCCAGTCGCGGTCTCTAGCCGATCGTCTCGGTGACTGGTTGGAATTCCGGCTTGAAAAGGCGCGGTCCGACCATGAAGGCGAAATGCCTTTTCGTGAGGCTGAGATAGCACGGAAGGCGGCCCTGCTTGAGGGTCGCACCGCGCAGGAAGTCGCGATGATGGAGCAGAACGGAAAACTCCACGCCGCGATGATGAAAGCCAAGGGAGACAAGGCGGCGGCGCGTGGAAAGGCCGACGCCGACCGCGCGAAGTCGTCCGGCTCCGGCCTGGGGGCGGACAAGGGCCGCTCGAAGGCTGGCGGCGGGGGCGGGTCCTCGCGCGGCGGAGGCGGCACGGGTGCGTCCCGCACCAACTCCGGTGGCGGGCCGAACCGGTCCGGGTCCTCGCGCGGCTCCAACTCCTCTGGCACCGGAGGGCGTTCGGGCTCGGGAGCGACCGGGGGTGGCGGAAGCGGCAAGGGCGGCGCGAAGGGCTCCGAACGGGGCCCTGGCGGCCGCGCAGCCGTGTCCGGGCGCAACGGGTCGTCCAGGGGGCCGAAAGGCTCTCAGGCGGGCTCTGGCAGCTTGGGTAGGGGCGGCGACTCGAAGGGCGAGCGCGGTCCGGCGTCCAGTGCCCGCGCCGAGCGGGCCCGCGGCCGCCAGGACCGCGCCGGTACCCGGCAGGCCGGGCGGCAGGAACGGCGCACCGTCGGGCACGCCGCCGGTGTCGCCGACCGGTCCAAGGACCGTGACCAGGCCCGCGCCCAGAAACAGCAGGCGTGGGAGGACCGCCGGGACAGGAAGGCGCAGCGGGCTGAGGCACGGAAGGCGAAGCGGGAAGCCGCGGCGTCGGCCGACCCCGGCCGCACCACGCTGGGCCAGGCCCTCGGCGAGGAAGCCCAACGCCGCTGGGACAAGCGCCGCGCCGACGGGAAGGCCGCCGCCGACGCGAAGGACGCCAAGGGCGCAAAGGCGGCCGGCACCGAGAAGGGTGACCCGACCAAGGACAAGGACAAAGACAAGACCAAGGGTGCCGACGGCAAGGACTCCGAGACCGGCAAGGAGGCCCCCGGCGGGGCATCCGGCGGCGCGAAGGACGGCACGGCGGGTGATGCGCCGGGCGCCAGCTCAACGGCCGGTGACGGGGCGTCTGGCGGTGGGAAGCGACGGTGGTTCCGGCGTCGGCGCTCCGCCGGTACGGGCGGGGCCGGGCGGCGCGGACGCACCCGCAGGACCGGTCGCACCGGCCGGACGGGGCGCGGTCGTACGGGTCGCGCCGGTCGGCGCGGCCGCCGGGCGGACAGTCCGTTCGGCGCGGAGGACTCCACCCCGACGGTGGAGTGGCCCGACCACCCCAGCCGCCCGCCTCGCACCGACGGCACGAGCGGTGAGGACGACATCGTCGACGCGGACATCGTCCCCGACACCCCTGCGGCCGTCACAACCGGCGTGCGGGGTCTGCCGCCCGGGCCGGACAAGCACACCGCCCGGCCCGGAACCACCAGGCCGACCGGCACGGAAGGGAGCAGCATGGGCAGCTCGGAGGTACGCGGGCCGTTCGGTGGGGGCGGCCTCGCCGCAGAGCACCGCACGGACATCACGTTCGACGAGTACCTGGTGGAGATGGCGAACATCGCCATCAAGGGAGCCTTCGACCAGGAGCGCGCCGAGGCCCTGATGGAGGCCCTCGGCAAGGTCGCCGAAGTCCTGCGGGAGATGGCCGCCGACCTGGTCGGCGACCACAACATCGACACGGCCGTGACCGACCTGATCGCGGATTTGGCCGACTCCGCGGCCCGCATGAAGTCGCAGGCCGAACGCTGCGCCGAGCAGTGCGGCATCGCCAAGGAGGCCGCCAAGCTCGCGGCCACGATGGTCGCCCGCGTCTACGGCGAGGACATGGCCGCCAAGGAAGACGCCGGCCTCAAGCACGCCTCGGCCGCTGTCCACCACAACTAGAGACCCTGGAGGAGATCCGCCGATGAGCAGCGACCTCGCGCCCCGCCCCGGTGGTACGGCGCCCGCCGTGGCCGATGGCGACAACCGGTACAAGGCCGTGCAGGCCAAGCTGGACAAGCTCGGCAAGGCCATGGACGACGCCACCCTCGAGCTGGAGGGGCTGCAGCGCAGCATGCGGGCCAACGCCGCCCACACCGACGACGTCGCCACCGACATCGAGAACGCCGGCCTGGACCCGAGGTTCGTCGCCCTCACCGCGAACGTGGCCACCGCCCTGGTCGGCGCGGCCCGGGAGGTCCGCAAGCTGTCCGACACCGCCCAGGAGACCGCCGACCTCACCCACGAGACCCGGCGGACCCACTCCAAGCTCTACGGCGCGCTGGACGACATCCGCTCCAACCGTCCCGAGAAGACGCCCAGGCCCGGGTTCTTCAACCGCTGACCCCTGCTCCCCCACCCACCCCCGCCACGGGCGGCCCCGCACACCAGCGGGGCCGCCCGTCCCGTTTCCCGAAGGAGAAGCTGGTGACCGCGCCGCGCAGCGTCGCCCTTGAACGCCTCGCCTACACCCTCGCCGCGCCCGTGCTGGCCGTGGCCCCGAACCTCTACGCCGACAGCCCCGTCCACCAAGTCGTGCAGCTCGCCGGCGCCGCCGGGATCGGCGGCTGGATCCTCGCCGCCAAGAGCGACGAGCCCGGCGCCGGACGCAAGATCCTGCGCTGGTCCCCCCTCGTGCTGGCCGCCGCCATCGACATCGCGGCCAAGAACACCACCGGCTGGGGCCCGTACGGGCTGGACGCGCTGCTTGCTGCCGGATGGGCGGCGGCCGGATACCTGGTGATGCCGTTCTCCCGGCACGCCCGCCGACGCCACCGCCCCGCCCTCGCCGCCCCCGCCCCGCAGCCGGCCCCCGCCCAAGTCCCCGCGCCGGCAGCCCCGGCGGTGGTGGACGACGGCGCGGACCTGCTCACCCGCGAGGTGCGGATGATGTGGGAGAACGCCGGGATGCCCGGCCGCACCAACGTCGTCAAGGCCACAAGGCACCTCGGGCAGCGGCACGACATGACGATCCTGCTGCGCGCCTCGGAGACCGGACGGCCGATCACCGGCCTGTCCGAGGACGCGGTCGCCGCCCCGTTCGGAGTCCCGTCCAGCGACGTCGTCCTGTCGGAGGTTGCCATCCAGCCCGGCCGCCAAGGCGGTCCCGGTTGGCTGGAGGCCCGCATCACCCCCGACGCCAACCAACGCCGCCGCACCAAGCCGACCGACGCCGAGCGCTGGACGGACCGGGTCGCCGGGCCCAAGGGCGGTGCCCCCGGCTCCGAGCTGGTCCACAAGACCAGCGACGACGAACGCGGCGTCACCTTCTACCGGGCGAAGATGGCCGACTCCACCGAGACGCCGCGCATCGACCTGGCCAAGGTCTGCCGCGGCCTGGGCCTGCCCGAGGACGACTCCTGCGTGTTCGTCCTCATCGACGGCAACGAGTTCCTGATCAGCGCGTTCGACACCCCGCCGCTGTCGCAGATCTTCCCCGCCACCCGCGAGCTCCTCACCCCGGACGCCAAGGGCATGTACGTGTGTGGGTACACCATCACCGGGCAGCCGGTGAAGAACATGGTCTTCCAGCACGACAAGAACGCCGCGCGGCACGGGCTGATCCTGGGCGTGTCCCGGTCCGGGAAGACGCAGTTCTTCGCCATCGACATGGCCGCCATGTCGCTGGCCGGTCAGGTGGTGTGGCTGTCCACCGTCCGCAAGGACGAGAAGACCACCGTCCTGGGCCGCTACATCGACCGGCAGGGCTCCAACGCCCTGTGGATGGCCCGCTCCCTGCGGGCGGCGAAGGCGCTGTGCGAGATCAGGGCGGACATGCCCTGGCCGCACGACGGGCAGCCCCACGACTACAAGCCGGGCGACCCGCGCTGCCCCTACCGGCAGCTGAACGTCTTCGCGGACGAATTCATGACCGCGGCGCAGGACGCGGAGTTCGGCGAGTTCATCCAGACCGACGGCGACGACCTCACCGTCACCGGGCTGAAGTACGGCATCGGCCTCAACCCGGCCGGCCAGAGCCCGTTCGCGCACAACGGGTTCTCCACCGAGATGAAGGACAACCTGCGGCAGAACTCCCGGCCCACGATCTTCAACATGGGCTCGCCCGGCGCCACCCGCAAGGCCGCCGAAGGCACGATGGAGAACCCGTACGACGTCCCGACCATCCCCGCCCGCTACTCCCGCACCGAGGGCTCCGCGATCGAGCGGGCCATGCGCGGCGAGGCCGACCCGGAGAACGGCGTCTCCACCGGCGGCGTCGCGGTCATCGTCCTCGACAACGGCCGCGCCGTCCTGATGCGGTCGCTGTACGCGGACTTCGACACCGACCTGTCCGAGCTGTTCCCCGACGAGGTTAACCGGCTCACCGACCACGAGATCGGCGAGCTGGAGAAGCGCGGCCTGTGGTTCGACTGGAACGAGCCCGTACGCCCCGGCGAGTTCTGGCCCGAGCCCGACGAGGACGACGACGGCGACGGCAAGCCCCGTCGGCGCGGCGGCGGAGGCGGCAAGGGCGGCGGCCGCGGCTCCAAGGGCGGCAGTAGCCGTTCCGAGAAGGTCGCCTCGCCCCGCCAGGCGCTGGAGGCCATCAAGAGCCTCACTGACGCCTGACCCACCCCGCCCATCCCCGGGGCCGGCCCGCGCCCGAGCGCGGCCGGCTCCACCCGACCCTTCGTGAAGGAGGACCACCCGCCGTGGCTCTCTCCATCTCGGCCACCGTGCTGCTGGCCATCATCGTCGTCGTCCTGGTCAAGGGCGGCTACGTCCGCGTCGGCTCCGCGCTGGTCTGCATGCTGTTCGGCTTCACCCTCGCCGCGACCGGCCTGGCCCCGGCCATCAACAGCGGCCTCGCCGCGCTCGCCGGACTGGTCTCCAGCTTCTGACTACGCCTCGGTCCACGGCGGGTCGGGCGTGTAGTTGAGGCCGTCGCAGAAGCGGCAGTCCCACTCCGATGGGATCTCCCACTTGTCGACCCACCAGCCGACCTGTCGCCCGACGAAGTAGTTGTCACCCCCGCACCACCCGCAGTCGAAGACGAACTCCACCTCACACCCCTCCCCTCGCGCCTGCTGGTCCGAGGATGCCCGGGGCGCGTGTGCGGTCACTACCCACCCGCCAGCCACAACTCTCCTGCTACGCAACGCCGAATGGCGTCGCCGGACACGCACCCCCGGCGGCGCCCTCCGACGTCGCGCACCCGCTCCCCCACCGCGCCCTCCCAGCCCGCCACGGCCAGGAGGGCGCTCCCCCTTACCGCGTGATCGGAGAACCCCTGATGGACCCCCTGCACACCCAGTCCGGCATGCCCGAGTCCGAGGCCGCGGCCGAAGCCCGCCGCCTGATCGACGACTGGGCGGCCCGGCCCGTACCCCACCACCCCACCTCGTTCCGCGACTACACCGAGCCGCCGGCCTTCGGCACCGCCCCGCCGGTGAAGCAGCCCGACCACCGGATCGTCCCGGCCTGGGCGGCCGGGATCGCGGTCGCGAGCATCGGCGTCGGCGCCGGGGTCACCGGCATCGGCTGCGGGGCTTGGCTTGTGCTCCAGGGCCTGTCCTCCGTCACCCTCACCGGCGTCCTGATGGCGACCCTGCCCTTCGCGGCCATCGCGACGGTCGCCACCGCCATCGGCGGCGCGATCAGCAAGGCCCGCGCGGCCGTCACCAAGAACGTCTTTCAGGGCCCGGTCACCCACCACACCGAGATTCACAACAACAGCACCACCCGCGGCGCCTTCTTCGCCCGCACCCGCAACGAGATCCACTGACCCACCCACCAGCCCTTCTGCACAAGGAGCAGCCACGCCATGCCCAACAACGACAAGCCGGTCAACGGCCCCGACAACCCGTCCTTCCTCGACCTGCTCAACCAGCTGCCACAGCAGCCGGCCCCCGAACTGCACGGTCAGCACGGCACCAGCCTGCGGGCCAGGCTGCGCGCCGCGTGGAAGGAGTCGTGGGAGGAGGGCGGCTTCCTCTACCAGCGCTGGGAGGAGGTCCTCCAGGCCCGGCGCGGCAGCTGGCACGAGGCCGCGACCTGGATCAAGATGAGCCTCCTGCTCGGCGGGCTCAGCCTCATCGTGCTGATGCTGGACGCCGCCGCAGACGTCGTCTCCGGCGTGCTCAAGGGCCTGTCCGACCTGCCCGCCACCCACGGCGGCGACGGCAGCGGCCTGTGGGACACGGTCGCCCACCCCGTCCGCGTCTTCCTCGCCGACCAGGCCGCGCACCTGGCCCTCGCCCCGGCCGCTCTGTACGGCTTCTGGCAGCTGACCGGCCTGCTCGGCCTGGTCGGCGGGTTCTTCGGCAACGCCGGAGCCCGCATCGCCTGGCTGCTCTTCGGGATTGGCAGCCTCGCCATGATCTGGTCCGCCGCCCCGACCGGAGGCCGCGCCGCCGCCACCGGCCTGGCCGCCCTCATGTGGGCGCTCGCCAGCATCTTCGCCCTGCGCGGCCTGACCCTGCGGCCCATCGTCCACAACCACCCGCCCCAGTTCCAGCCCCAGTTCACCCCCGCGCTCCACCTCCACGCCACACTGCCCGCCCCCACCCCGGCCGGCGACGACCTCGGCCCCGACAACGTCCACCCACTCAAGCGCTGACCCCGGTCGCTCCGCCTGGTCCTCGCCCACCCGCTCTTGGGTGGGCGAGGGCTGGGCAGGCCGGCCGGCCACCTCGCACCGCGCCCCGCCGACACCAGCACGACGTCGGCGGGGCGCGGTGCTTGATGTCCACCGACACCTGGAGGAGCCGCTCGTGCTCATTCCCCGCCCACGCCGCCGGATCGGCCGGCCCCGCCCCCAGCGCTCCGGCCCCCGCTACCCGCACCGCCCCGCCCGGCTTCCCGGCGCCTGGAGCCGGTAATGCCCCGCACGCGCCGCAAGCGGCGTCGCGAGCTCAAGCGCGTGCCCCGGTCCGAGTCGACGCTGCCGGAGCATGACCGCAGAGCCATCCCCGAGGGCCTTCTCACCCGGCGCCAGTTACGGGACCAGGGACTCAGCCCCGGCAGGCACGACCCGGTCGCGGTCCTGCGCTGCAAGTACTGCGCCTACCGGCCCGACCAGTCCTGCAACCACCCCACCCGGGGCTGGCTCTACGACACGAGCCTCGCCCGGCCCAAGCGGGTCCCCACGCTCGCCCAGGAGTGGGCGCTGGACCGCGCGATGGCCGCCCGGCAGACCTGCCCCGGGCCCGCCGGTGACCGGCACCCTTCGTTTCCGAAAGGACAGCTGAGATGGCGAGCCCGAAGGCCACGAACCCGCCCCGGAACGAGTGCACGCAGTGCTGGTTCCACGCCTACGCCAGCCGCGAAGCGCACGCCGGACTTGGCCCGCGTGAGGACTGCCCGCAGTGCGTGGACCACATGAAGAACGGCCACCCTGCCCACATGATCGTCCGCTGATGGCCGCCGCCGCCCTGCTCACCGACCACGCGGTCCAGCGCCTGACCGGGGCCGCCCGCACCACTCACCCGCAAGGAGTTCGCATGACGTCATCGACCTTCCCGGACCTGCCGGAGAGCTGCCTGGTGGTCCTGATTGGGGCCAGCGGCGCAGGTAAGTCGACGCTGGCGGCCACCTGGCCCGCCTCCCAGGTCCTCTCCCTTGATGCGCTGCGCGAGACGGTCAGCGACGACTTCTCTGTCAAGTTCAGCGTGTTGAGAGCCTGCCTTTGATGGACGGGCGGCTCGACGCTTCGGCGGGGGACTACTCTCCGGCGTATGACGGAGGGGTTCAACGTTGCTGCCGAGCTGGCGGCTGTTCCGGATCGGGCGGATGCCTGGAGATTCATCAAGGGATTCGTTGCGCACTGGCGCAAGCCGGTCCGGGCTGGCGACGGCTGCGAGTTCGAGGAGCTCACCGAGGCGGAGTGGCGACTGGGATCGCCGCTGCCGACGGCCTTGTGGGAGGCGTATGGGCTGTTCGGACGGCGTGCGGACCTGACCAGTGTTCAGGACTCTCTGCTTTCCTTGGATCACCTTTATGTTGACGATGGCGCTCTGGTGTTCCGGCTGGAGAACCAAGCGGTCGCCGAGTGGGCCATCAGGCAGGAGCACCTGGAAGACGACGACCCGCCCGTGGTCTTCCGGCGCAGGGACAGCGATTCGGATCCCTGGATGCCTTTCCTCGACCGGTTTTCCACCGCCTGCATCGAGATGGTGCTCTCCGAGTCCCTCTTCGCTCACGATGAGACGCGCGCGGACAACCGGCCCCTCGAAGAGTCAGAGAGCATCGAGGCGCCGCCCGGATTCCAGCGTCTAGGCTTGCCCGACTACCCGATGTGGGCTGTCGAGGGATGCGTGATCCGATGGTTCGCCTCGCCTGAAGGGCTGCTGCGGGAGGACGGCAACGAGTGGCTTTGGGCCCTGGCCCGTACTGCTCCCGCGCTGGATCTACTACGCGGTTCTCTCCCCGGTGACTGGATTGGCCAGCCATCGTGACAACTCAGTCCTTGGCCGGGCGTCGCGTCAGCCGTCGACTCATGACCGGCACCGCCCCGGACGCCTGCTGCGGCACCCCCGCCTGCTGCTCCCGAGGAGCAGGCCATCGACTCCTCGCAGACCCCGGCCGAGGCGAAGACGGCCGCCGGGTGCGCCTGCGGCAGAGCGGCACAGTATGCCCGCCGTCGCGGTCATGGTCTCCACCCCGGCCTCGGTGTGCGTGGAGCGCCAGGGCCCGCGGCCCGCCAACCGGACCGTGCCCGACGACACCGTCCGCGCGCAGCACACGGCGATGGTCCGCTCCCACCCGAAGCTGTTGGCCGAGGGCTTCAACGAGGTCTTCTTCTCCGACAGCCTGTGCCAGCTGCAGCCCTACCTTCAGCGGCTGGGCGATGCCCGGGAGGCCGACCTCGGGCTGGACGGCGGCGATGGCCTGGGCGAGATGGTGCTCGTCCGCCGGGTGTTCGGCGCCGAGGTTCTCCCGCTGTGGCGTTGGAAGCCCGGCTCGAAGGCCGCCGGTGGAGACCGCGTTGCGGAGTTCCGCCTCGGCCAGCAGTACCTCACCCTCGCGTTCCGGCCGAACGTCGACGGGCAGGGGGACTACGGCTTCGACGTCGCGCTGCCCTGCCCCCACGACGACGAATGCACCGGCTGGGCCTGGGCGCCCGCGTTCAGCGTCACCTGCCTCGCCCGCGCCTTGGCGGGCGAGCTGGATGACAGCGAGGACATCGTCTGCGCCGTCCACGGCCTCAACACCGGCCACGACCAGGACGACGAGCACGACGGCCAGGAGCAGCCGTACGCCGAGGCGGTTCGCGCGTGAGCCGGGCCGCCGACGGCCCGCACCCGCACCCGCACCCGCTCACCCCGGCCGACCTCCCGGCCGGGGACGAGTGGCTGTCGGGCTGAGGGGAGTGCCACCTCCCGATCCAGGGCGGCGCCGCGGGCCTCGCCGCGCACCGCCGCACGATGCACGACCCCCGCCGCGACCACGGCGACCGCCGCATCCCCATCACGGTCCGCCTCGACCTCGGCTTCTGACCCGAAGGAGATCCGTCCATGACCATGACCGAAACCGCCCGCGCGTACTACGACGCCCACACCCAGGCCCTGCGCGAGCACGGCGCGATGAACGCCGCCTGCCTGTGGCCGCGCCAGGCGCTGCAGTACACCACCGTCAACGGCGCCAGGTTCCTGCCGTTCCCGTCCCGACTACCCGCCCGGTCCGTGGCCCCGGCCGTCCGCTCCGCGCTGAAGAAGCACCTGGTGCACGAGTACGACATCGCCGCCCGCGACGGCTCCCCGCTGTACATCGTCTACATCCGCCACGCCCTCGGCACCTGGTCCGGCGGCGAGGACGTCATCGACGTCTACGAGGTCCCGGCCGCGGTTGAGTGATGGTCCTCCGTGCCGCCCCGCCCCCAGCCGACACCGGCCGGGGCCGGGGCGGTCGCGGTGGTCCCTCACCACTGCGAGCACGAGAGGAGCTGGACGTCATGGCCAAGGACTACTTCGAGGTGGACGTCCCCATACGGAACACCGAATCGCCGGGCCTGCGCGGCGTGCACGTCTTCACCGGCCAGGCCGACAGCGGCACCGCCGCCATCAAGGCCGCCCACGAGGTCTACGACGCGGCCCGCGCCGCGGCGGCGGCCGGTCGAGAGATCCCCCACGGGCGCCCGGACGGCTGGGGCGCCTGCGGATACCGGCCCGGCTGGGAGCTCGACTGGCCCGCCGCGAAGGCCGGCCTCTGGAAGAGCCCGTACAGCTGGCTCACCCGCCGGCCCTTCGAGCTGTAGCTCTGCCCCGGGACAGACGCACATCGGCGTCCAAACCAACGCGCCTGCCCCGGGCCTTCCCTCCCGTACGAGACGAGACGGAGACCCCAGTATGTCGTCCCACCGCGACGTCGACCACGCACTCGCCTACCCCGAACCGCCGGCCTCGCCGCTCTGGCACCGCCACGGCCCCAAGGCCCGGCCGATCACCACCAGCCAGCAGCAGCGCAACTGCGAGCTGCTGCTCCGCGCGCAGTACACCCCCCGATCCCGTACCCCGCGCACCACCAAGGCCCGGACGGAGGCCCGATGATGGCCGGTCCCCAGCCCCACCTCGCCATAGACGGCTACGTCGACGCCATCCCGGCGCCGGGCACCAACTGGGGCACCGCCGTCTTCGACCTCATCCACTCCCCCACCAACGCGGACCAGCTCGACCCCGACACCCCGGACACCGTGTACGCCTGCACCACCGCCGACCCGCGCATCACCGACGTGCTGCTGCGCGAGATCCAGCCCGGCGACTTCCTCCGCGTCACCGGCACCCTCATCCAGCCCACCACCGAGGGCACCCCGGCCCGGCTCACCGTCGACGCCCTGGAGGTGCTGAACGCCGCGCCGGCCCCCGTGCTGCACGACCTCGTCCTCGAGCGCTGGGGCAACTACGCGACCGTCTTCAACGCCGACCGCGACAGCGTCCCGGTGTTCACCGTGGACGGGAAGTGGATCGGCGAGGCCCCCACCCCCGACGCCATCCTCGACCTGATCGACGCCTTCGAGAACGGCACCGCGCGATGACGACCACGCTGCCCGCGCAGCGCACCGTCCTGGAGCGGTTCCCCGCCGGCCACCCCCGCGGCTCCTGGCCCGCCGACGAATACGCCGCCGCCCAGCGCGCCCAGGGCACCGACGCCCGCGTCGTCATGGACCTCACCAGCGACCAGTTCCTCGTCATCACCGACCCCACCCACTAGCCGAGAGGCGAACATGCCCAAGACCAACGAGACCGTCCAATACACCGCCGACGTGGTCGCCCTGACCCGCAGCGGCCACGTCCTGCTGATCGAACGGGGCTGGCCGCCCCACGAAGGCGCCTGGGCGCTGCCCGGCGGCTATGTCGAGCCCGGGGAGGCGCCGTTCGTGGCTGCGGCCCGCGAGCTCGCCGAGGAGACCGGCCTCGACGTGCCGGTCGGCACCCTGCACCAGATCGGCGTGTGGGACCAGCCCGACCGGGACCCGCGCGGCGCCTTCGTCACCTTCGCTTATATGGCCATCGTCCCCGCGGGCACAACGGTCACCGCCGGGGATGACGCCCGAGATGCCCGCTGGTGGCCGCTGAACGACCTGCCGGAGCTGGCGTTCGACCACGCCGACATCATCAACGCGGCCGTCACCCCCACCTCCTGACACGGCACCACCCGAAGCGCCGCGCACGACCTTCCCCGGCCGCGCGCGGCGCTTCGCCATTCCCGCCCTTCCTCACCCGCGACCGTCGACCGGACCAAGGAGTCCGCCATGGAAACCTGCGCCTTCTGCGCCATCGCCGCTGGGGAAGCCCCGGCTGAAATCGTCCGAGAGTGGCCCGACGCCCTCGCGATCCGCCCCCGCAGCAGCGGCGTGAACGAGGGGCACGTCTTCGTACTGCCCCGGGTTCACGTCCAGGACGTCGGTACCGACTTGGAGGTGACCGTCGCCGTGATGCGCCGGGCCGCCGAGCTGATGGCCGAGCTCCCCGCCGCGAACCTGATCACGTCGAAGGGAGAAGCGGCGACTCAGTCGGTCTTCCACCTCCACGTCCACGTGGTGCCCCGTGAGGCCGGCGACGGCCTGCCCCTGCCCTGGACCCCGCAGCACGCCGCCCGCGCCGCCGCCGCGCAGAACGGAGCCGCCTCGTGAACGGCCCCACCAACCTGGTCATGGCCCGCGAGCCCATCCCGTCCGGGCCGTCCGTCTTCCTCGCCGGCCCCACCCCCGACAAGAGCAACCCCGTCCCGTCCTGGAGGCCCGACGCCCTGCGGGCGCTCGCCGAGCAGTGGACCAGCCGCCAGACGCTGACCGTCCTGAGCCCCGAATCCCGCAACAGCGACCGCGCCGACCGCTACGAAACCCAGGTCGACTGGGAGACCGACGCCCGCGCCCAGGCCACGGCGATCCTCTTCTGGATCCCCCGCGACCTGAAGACGCTCCCGGCCATGACCACCAACGTCGAGTTCGGCCTCGACGTCGGCACCGGCCGAGCGGTGCTGGGCTGCCCGCCCGACTGCCCCAACCCCGAACGCAACCGGTACCTCATCTACGTCGCCCGCCGCCACGGCGTACCGGTCCGCACCACCCTCACCGACACCGTCACCGCCGCCCTCACCCTCGTCTCCACCGCCCACCCCGAGCAGATCCGATGAGCCGCCGCCTGTTCCGGCGCTGCGCCACACCCTGACCCTGAGGACCAGGTCGTCGTTGCCCGGTTCCGCACGATGCTCGCCGCCGTACGCTCCTCGGAGCCGTGGACGCCCGGCAGCGGTCAGGATGTGACAGGCGTTCCCAAGACCTGGGCGTACTGACAGCCGAAGGCCCGGCTCCCCCGCAATCATCTGCGGGGGAGCCGGGCCTTCTTGCGTTTCAGGGCCGGCGCCACCCTTAACCGGGTTAAGGGTGGTACCTGTCTGTGCACCCTCAGCCTGGCACGGTGGACAGGCCTCATGTGGTTGCGGGACCGTGGCCCTTAACCCGGTTAAGGGCCACCGAGGTGCTCTTGTACTGGTTCGGGAGCCAGGGCTGCAGCCCTGATCGGTACTACCCTTCTCCGCGGTCGATCAGCTGCATGATCAGCTTCACCCGCTTCGGGGGTGTCATCCGCGTCATGATCAGAGAGAAGAGCTGATCCGGGTCGTCCCAGGGGACCGATTCGACGGTCAGCATCTCCGGAGCCGGCGCCACAGGCGCATCCCCCGTCTGCTCGCGGTCCTCGGCTCGTCCGGCAGCAGTGTCGGCGGCCTTAACCGGGTTAAGGGGTTGAGCCGATGTCTGGGCCGGGACCTTGGCGGCCGCAGCCTCGGCCGAGGCGGTGCCAGGCTTGGCACGAGGCGTCTTAACCCGGTTAAGGGCAATGGCTGCCTCAGCCTGCTGCTCGTCCGGCGACATGCGTCCGATTCGGCGGGCGACCTTCACGGTCAGTTCCCCCGACTCGACCTTGTCCTGCAGGTCCTCGGTCAGCCCCAAGAGGGCAAGGCGCTGCGAGACCCATGCCCCGGACTTGCCGAGCCGCTTTGCCACCTTCTCCTGCGAGCCGTGCTTGGCAAGCAGTTCCTGGATGGTGCGAGCCTGATCCAGGGGGGCGACATCGACACGGTGCACGTTCGCGATGAGCGCCGACTCGAGGATGTCCACCGCCGAGGACGCCAAGGCGTCATTCACGTCGATGCGGAGCTCGGCCAAGCCGGCGATACGGGCCGCGGCCAGGCGGCGGTTTCCGTCGACGACGACGTACGAGGCGTCACCGATGACCTCCGCCTGATCCGTATGCACGGTCAGGAAGGCGGCCGTGCGCACCACCGCGATGGGCTGCAGTTGTCCACGCTCGCGCAGCGACTCCGCTGTTTCCTCGAGGTCGGTGAGTTCCTCGCGCGGGTTGAAGGGATTGTGCGCGAGGTCCGACAGGGGCACGGCGGCCGGGGGGCGCTTGCCTTCACCGGAGATGATCTGCTGGCGTGTGCGGACCCGACGGGGGGCTGCGTCGGCCGTCTCCTCGTCGTTGACGCTGAAGCCACGCGTCACTCGCTGCGTAGGGGGAGTCATACGGCCAGCTCCTTTGCCAGATCGCGCATCACCTGGGCGTGTTCGCTGTCGGGTGCGTACTCCAGCAGGGGAATCTCACCATCCGCGGCTTCGCGACCCTCCTTCAAATCACCGATCACGGCCAGGACACCCGGAGAGCTGCTCTGCTCCCACTGCTCCTTGTTCTCCTTGACGAGCTTTCCGCGTCGGCTGTCGTACGCGTTGACGATCAGGCCCAGGTAGTCGACCTGGATGCGGCCCTTTCGACAGAGGTCTTCCAACTGTGCCTTCAACAGTCGGAACGCCCTGTGCGAGGCCCGGTTGGCCCAGACGGGCGTGATGACGCCGGACCGGTCGGCCAGTTCACCTTCGCGCCGGCGTACGTAGTACAGCGCGGTGTCCATGTTGAGACCCAGGCTGGGAGGGCCGTCGATGATGATGACGTCGTAGTCCGCCTCCAGCGGTTCAAGGGCCCGCTCCAGCGCTGCTTCGGAGAAGCTGACCTTGGAGAGGGCGACGTCGCGCAGGAACGCGTCGTCGGAGGCGGGGAGCAGGTGGAGTCGTTCGCCGAACCGTTCGCCGTCCAGGGCGACCAGCAGGTCGCGGATGTCGCCGCGGGCGGTGCCGTCCATGTGCATCATCAGGGTTTCGACGCCGTCCTCGTACATGAGGTCTTCGAAGCCCAGCTCGGCCGTCAGGTGCCCCTGAGGGTCGTAGTCGACGATCAGGACCCGGTGGCCGGCTTCGGCCAGGGCCTGGGCGATCCCTGAGGAGATGAACGTCTTTCCGACGCCGCCCTTCTGGTTGGCCACTATGACCCGCGTGACGGGCTGAGCGACCAAAGGCGCTGTGGGGGAGGGGTGGTTGTCGAGCCAGAGCGTCAGAGCCTGGGCAAGGCCCTGAACGTAGGTCACACCGCGCTCGCTGCAAGCCGACTTGAACCTGTCCGGCTCGCCGACGGGCAGGAAGGTGCCCCACGTCTTCGCACCATCGGTCTTGACCTCGGCGAGGACCTCGGCCGAGTACCAGGCGTTGATCGCGTGCTCGGCCGCGTCCTGGATGTCCATTCCATGCTCAAAGGCACGGATTTTGAGGTGTCTGCGCAACTGGGGTGTGAGAGCAGTAATTAGCTTCTCTCGCTCCCCTCGGGGACTAGGGATGCTCATGTGGCCGAACATTACTAGGTCCGAGGTCGATAGGGATGGATGCACTCCGGTTCTCGACGAAGTTGAAGGCAACGCGCGGCGCATCGTGGCCCCTTAACCCGGTTAAGGGGCCACGGCCCCCGCCTGCATCGACAGTCGACAGTCCAGGCGTTGTCCGCACCCGGGATAGAGGGCGCCTCGGCTGGGGAGCTGTACCGCTGGCGGACAGCTGACTACGGGAGGGGAGAGCATGGGGACAGGCGCGGTGGTGCTGTTGTTGTTAGCCGTCCTGGCTGTGGGGGGCTTGGTGGGGGTCCTGGTTCGGTCTGGGCGCCGCGAAGCCGAAGCGGAGAAGGCACGGCTCGCAGAGCAGGCGAGGATTCAGGCCGTGCGGTCGATGGAGGCGGTCTGGGCGATGGACCCGCTGCAGTTCGAGGAATACGTCGCGGAACTGTGCCGCCGGGACGGATGCAGCGAGGTGCGGCGTGTGGGTGCGGCGAACGACCTGGGCGCCGACGTGATCGCCTGGCTGCCGGACGGCCGGAAGCTCGTGGTGCAGTGCAAGCGCTACGCGAAACACCGCACAGTCGGTAGCCCGGATCTCCAGAAGTTCAACGGCACCGCCCGCAGCGAACACGGAGCGGACGTCCCGCTCTTCGTCGCCTCGTGCAAGTTCACCAAGCAGGCGCGAGCCTTCGCAGCCCGCCACGGTCTGGTCCTCGTGGACGTTGACCTGCTTGGTTTCTGGAACAGCGGAACAGCCTTGTCCGCGCTCCTGGACCTGGACATCGGCCGGTCCGGCACCAACCGGAAACTGGCCCCGGACAACTGAGTTCTGACGCGCTTGACCCTCGGCGGGATCTACGTGCACGCCCTTTGCTACGTGTCAGGCCCCCGTCGGATCGAGGTTGTGAGAGTTCATGGAGACCTTGATCCGATGCGTGGTCTCGTGAGCTTGGCTTCTCTTCCCCTCGGCGGACGCTTCCGCGCTGAACCAGGGCAGCACCCAGACCTTTGCCTTCGCTCCGCCGCTGGCAGAGGCTTCGCGTGACACTGCGAGCGTCAGCTCGATCTCAACCGTGCCAACGTAGAGGCCAAATGCTCCGTCAGGGTCTGCCAGAGCCTTCTCCTGTGCTCTGAGGAGGTCCCGACCCACAGCCTCGATCACGTCATCGAGCCCCAGCCCTGGTTCCGAATCCATGTGGCCACAGTAGGAGCCGCTGGCGTTCCTGGCGTGAGCTCGTAAGCCATATGAGTGGCCTGCGAGCGCACGAACCCACGTGGGACCTCCCCGCAAGTTGGTGCTTCTCGCGCAGGTTCGGGTCCTACCACGTCCAGGATTTCGCGAACCCGCGCGTTTCGCGGAGGCCGGCGCGGAAGCGGCCGGTGCGCAGGTCCTCGACGAAGGCGGCCACGGTCTGGCGGAAGCGGGGGCGCTGCTCGGGGGTGAGGCGTTCCAGGTCGGCGGCGAAGCGGGGCAGGGCCTCGTACGTGGGCACGGTGAACTCCTCCAGGAAGCACGAAGCCCCCGGCCGGTGGCCGGGGGCGAGGGTGGCTGTTCGTGTTGAAGGGCGTCGGTGACGTCTTCTGCTCAGCGGTGTCGGTTGGTTCGGGCTGTCGTGCGCTGGGGTGTGCTCGATGAGGCTCGATTGGGCTGGAGCGGGTCTTCGTGGGTGCGGCGTTGGCCGTGGCGCAGTAATCGCACGGCCGGTGTCAGCTCTCGTAGCGGTCGCGCATCTTGTCGGACCACTGCTGTGCGCGAGTCATGTCGCTGGCGCAGCTGGTGCAGTGGGGCACCGTGTCGATTCGGGTGGGGTACGCCGTGTTCGACGAGCGGACGACGGCGGTGGTGCGCAGCGTGAGGGGGCGGCGGCACAGCGGGCAGAGGTCTCCGTGGAGCAGTTCGTGATTCATACGGCGGACTGTGCACACACGCGTGGTTTACCGTCTCGGGGTGCCGGGGCGGCCCGCCTGGCGGGCGGTTCGGCAAAGACTTGCTGATGGCCTCCCGCCCGGTGGGAAGGACCCCGGTTCGCGCTTTCGCGTAGGTCAGGGGCGGGTTTCCATGACCCGGTGATCAGCAAATCGGAGGTCCGTCCGGGAGACGGCGTGCGGTACCTGCTCCGCGGCGTGATGGTCGGTGACGGCCGGCGTCCTGCGGGCAGCTCGCTGCGGCCGCGCAGGAGGATGCCGGTGTCCCGCCCGGTGTGTGGAAGGGACGGGGCCTGGCCGCGGTCGGCCTGGCGGCCGGGGACGTGGTGACCGAGCGGCAGGCCGAACTCCTCCTCGGCGAGGGCCGGCACCCCGACGCCGACCGGCTCGAACGGGCCCTCCTGGCAGAGGTCGTACGCGGTGTCGCGGAGGTCCTCGGTGTGCCCGCTCGGGCCGCCGGGCAGCTGACGGCTTCGGTGGACCTGGGACCGGTCGGCCAGGGTGACGGTCATCGTGACCGTCCTCGCCGCCTGGCGCCGGGTCCGCAGTCGGTCGCCGAGCTCGACAGCCAGCGACAGCAGCGCGGCATGGACCGCCTCGGGGGAGAGGGTGTCGAGGGCGAACCGGCGCTGCGCGGCCGTGCTGTGCGGGAGCTCGGTCGGCACCACCACCCGGCGGTCGATGCCGCGGGCCACTTCGCGCAGCTGCCGCCCCGCCCGCCCGCCGAGGACCCGCTGCACGGTCGCTTCCGGCAGCTGCGCCAGCAGACCGATCGTGTGCACTCCGAACTGGACCAGGCGCTGCTCCTGGGTGCGCCCGATGCCGTAGAGATCCCCGACCGGCCGGTGGTTCAGGAACGCGGCCACCTGCTCCGGCGCGGCCCCGACGGCGACCAACCCGGTGCGCAGGGCGTCCCGGGAGGCCATCGCGGCCACCGACCAGGTGGGGCCGATGCCGATCACCACCGGCAGCCCGTACAGCGCCATGGCCCGGGTCCTGATCATCAGCCCGAGCTCGGCCGGGTCCCGGTCGAAGAAGCGGATGCTCCCCGACACGTCGGCCACGAGCACCGATGGCGGGACCGCCTGGACCACGGGGGTCACGTCGGCCACCAGGCCGAGGAGCAGCCGGTAGATCACCGGGTCCACGTCCACGGGGCAGCGCAGATGCAGGATGGAGGAGCCGGCGCCTGCCGGTTCCCTCTGCTCGTCGTCCACGGCGACACCTCCCACAGCCACCGTATCGAAAACTTATTCGAACAGGCACGTCGGAAAGCGGAGCGAGAGATTCGAACAGGGATACGATGCTGAGGTGGTCTACAGAACCCTGCCCTGCCTGTGCCCCGGACGCACCCAGGGCCGCACAGAGCCGGCGGCCGCGGGGACCGGCATCCCCGCGGAAGGCCTCCGGCCCCACGGAGAGGCGTAGCGATGCCCGCCGGACGCGACCTGGACTGGCTCCTGCCGCCCGACGTCGAGCGACTGCGGACGCTGGAGCGCTGGTGCCTGATGCTGCTGGAGCTGATCCGCGGCCGCATCGCCGAGATCGAACGCCGGGACCGCGTCACCGAAGCCGCCCGCAACGGGCCGGCCGTCACCCCGCTCAACGAATGGAAGCTGGAGCACCCCATCGGCAGGGGAGGGCGCATGCTCATCCACACCGCAGACTGCCGCCTCGCCTCCGGCCGGACACGGCCCACCACCCGCGAGCAGGCACTCGACGCCCTCCGCCAGCCCCAGGTCGAAACCTGCTCGATCTGCCCCGCCGCCCAAGAACTCGGCATCACCGAGCCCTGAGCCCGAATCTCCTGTTCCGCCGACGGCCGAGTGAGGCGCGACTACGATCACTGCGTCGAAGAGCGGAATGTACGCGTCGGCATCCGACGCCGAGAGGGTCAGCGTGGACGACAACAAGCAGCCAGTCCGTTTCCGGCAGCGTACGAAGCAAGTGACAGCGCCGCCGACACCGGAGGCATTGTTCGGGGTCCTCCCACGCACGACCAACGGCCACGGCGCGCTGTGGTCCCATCAGGCCGACATGCTGCGCGCCTACGTCGCGCCCGAACTCGTGGACAAGCCGGACGTCGCCCTGGAGCTTCCGACCGGCTCGGGCAAGACGTTGGTCGGACTGCTCCTCGCGGACTGGAGGCGGCGCCGCTTCAAGCACCGTTCGGTGTACGCCTGCCCGACCAAGCAGCTCGCCCACCAGGTCTGGGTAGCCGCCCGGGCCCAGGGAGTACCCGCCGCCCTGTTCGTCGGCAAGCGCCGCGACTTCTCCGACCAGGACCTCGCCCGCTACGAAGGCGCCGATGCCGTGGCGATCACGGTCTACAGCCACGTGTTCAACACCAACTCGGCCTTCCCGGACGCGCAGAGCCTACTGTTCGACGACGCGCACGCCGCAGAGAACTACGTCGCAGAAGCTTGGGCGGTGGACATCCCCGCCTCGGACAGCCAGTTCACCTCGCTGTTGGACGTCTTCGGTGACGACCTCGACCCCCACCTGCTGGCCCGCCTGGCCGACCCCTACAGCGGTACGGAAGTGCGGCTTGTACCGGCGACCATGGTGGCCAAGCATGCCCCCGACCTGGACAAGGTCCTGTCGACCCTTTCCGGCAATGCTTCGTACCGGTTCAAGATGATCCGCCCGCACCTGCGCGCCTGCCTCTTCTACGTCAGCCCACAGCGCTGGTACATCCGGCCGATGATCTCCCCGACGTTCACCCACGACCCATTCACCAGCCCCCAGCAGCGGATCTACCTGTCCGCAACGCTCGGTGAAGGGGGCGAACTGGAGCGCGCCTTCGGCCGACTGAAGATCAGCCGGATCCCGGCGCCACCAGAGTGGGAGAACATCGGCAGTGGCCGCCGCTTCTTCGTCTTCCCCGACCTGGCTGAGTCGAACGAGGACCCGTACGGCCTCGCCGGCCTGCACACCGCAGAACCCAATGAGCTGGTCCCACCCGACACGGCCGAGCCCCCCACTCCCGGTGAGACCAAGGGCGGCCTGGTGGGCCGACTGATCGCCCTGCGCGGGAAGAGCGTCGTGCTGACTCCCGACGGGAAGTCGGCCACCATGATCGCCGACACCCTGGGCGTGCCTCACACTGAGCGATTCCAGCCCGGCGACACCGTGGACGGACTCCAACCGTTCAAGGACGCCGAACAGGGCATGCTGCTTGCCCCGAGCCGATTCGACGGCATGGACCTGCCCGACGAGTCGTGCAGCGTCATCCTCATGCACGACCTACCCGACTCCCTCCACCTCCAGGACCAGTTCCTCCAAACCCGGCTGCGCGCCGGCCGCGTCGCACAGGAGCGGGTCCGCACCCGCGTCATCCAGGGTGCCGGCCGCTGCACCCGCGGACCGCGTGACTTCGCGCTGGTCATCGTGACCGGGCGCGAACTGCAGCGCTTCCTCTCTCGTCTCGACGTCCGGGAAGGCCTGCCGCCCGAACTTCAGGCCGAAATCGCCTTCGGCCGCGACAACAGCCAAGTCCCGCCGTCGGACCTCGTCGCCCTGGCACGAAGCGCCCTGAACCGCGACGAGATCTGGCAGGAGGACGCCGAGCCCGACATCGTCGAGCGCCGCTCCGAGTGCACCAAGCAGGAGCCCGCCTACGTGACCAAGCTGTCCGGCAGCGCCGAGCACGAGGTCCTGGCCTGGCAAGCCGCCTGGCTGGAGGACTGGGATGCCGCTTCCCAGCGCGCGGTACAGGCGCTCAACCTCCTCACCGGCGAAGAACTGCGCCCGTACCAAGCGATGTGGGCCTACCTCGGCTCCGCGTGGGCCCGGCTGGCCACCGGAGCGCCAGCGGCTCCGGCGCGCGCCGAGCAACTGCTGCAACGAGCCCGCAAGGCAGCCATCGGCACCACGTGGCTGCGAGAGATCGAGGGCCAGGCGGACGTCGAGCCCGAGCTCGGCGCCGTGGACGGCGAGGCCGTGGCCGCCGTCGCCGAGGCCTACCGATCGTCCACGAAGCTCAAGACGGCGGCCAAGTACGAGGCCTTCGCCACCGAGATGCTGGCCAACCTCGGAAACCGGAACGCCACCAGGTACGAGCAGGGCCTCGTCTCCCTCGGTGAACTCCTGGGAGCCCGCTCGTTCAAGTCGTCGGACCAGGGCCGCGAGGACGCTGCCTGGCTGTGGCCCTCCTGGTGGCTGACCGTCGAGGCCAAGAGCGAGCAGAAGTCTGATGGCGGGATCAGCCTGAACGACATCCGACAGACCAACACGCACCTGCAGCAGCTCGCTGCGGATCAGCAGGTCGACGAACCGCCGGCTGGCAGCATCAGCGTCATCGCCTCCCCCAAGGGGATCGTCTCCGACGATGGGGTAGCCGGCGCCGTGCCGCACCTCTATCTCGTCTCTCCGGAGACGATCCTCGCTCTTGCCGTGCGGGCCACACAAGCTTGGACGCGGATCCGCGGCGCCGCACCGGCTGGTGTCGAAGGGGACGACCTCCTCGCCGTGGTCGCGCAGGCCCTGCGCACCAGCCGGGTGCTGCCCTCCTACGTGAAGGAGACGATGACCGCCGACCCCGTCCGCTCCTAGCGCCCCGGACACACTCGCTCCGAGGCGCGCTGCGTCAAGACGAACGCCCGGCCCTCTGAGGGTCGGGCGTTCGCGTTCCCTCCGGAGAAAGCCTGCCGCGCAGCACTACCACGGCTTGCCCAGTCCGCCGAAGCCGGCTTGCCCACCGCACCCACAGGCTTGCCCAGGACGGTGCGCCCAGGGCTTGCCCAACAGGAGGCGAGGCTTGCCCAGGGTGCAAAACACCAGTTCAGGAGGCTTGCCCACAGCACTTGGGGGCGCGGTAGGTCAGGGCGGCAGGAGGGTCAGGCAACCTGCGGGTCGTGCAGCATCGTTGCCCAGGCGGCCACGTCCTGCGGTACGCCGAATCCCATGTCCACGTTGCCGAGGAACCTTAGTCCCCAAGAATGTTCATGCCGAACTGGTGCAGCAGCCCCTCAGCAAGTTCAGTTGCCGCCGCGGCGAGCGCTTCATCGTCGATGAAGGGTGCCAGCTCTCCGTCGGCCGGTTGAACTTTCTTCGGCTGGCGTCCCCACTCAGCGATCGCCAGGCGGCCGAGCTCGACCACCACCGGAGCTAGCCGGACAGTCTTATGGGCCTCCGGGAGGATCGTGAGGACTGCGCGGAGGTCGATGGGGCTGTCTACGCGCAAGGCCTGGCGATGTTCGTGAGCCAGTGCCACGCTCTCGAAAACCGTGTTGATGAGCGCCGGGCAGGAGACGGGTAGGACGATCGACCCCGGCATGCCGTCGCTGGGGGCTTTGTGGGAGAGGTCCACCGCGGTGACGACGCTGCCGTCATGGTGCAGTTCGACGAGTATTCCTCTGCGGCCCGTGGCGCGTCCTGGAACGAGCATGTTGGTTTCCACCCAGCGGCGCAGGCCGCGGCCGGGATTGTTGTCGAGGAGGTGGGGGAAAAGCTGGGGGCCCAGAAGCCGACGCAGAGGGACCGCACGGCCGAGCGCCCCTTCTGCGCGCTTCACGCTTTGGGCTATGACGTATTTGGCTTCTTCCCTCGTCGGGGCAGGGATGCTACGGGGCAGCGGGCGGGTGGGACGTGCGACAAGGACTAGCCATGCCGCCGGGTTGTCGCTCTCTCCCGAGACAAGGTCAGTGGTGTGCTGGACGTGTTCGTCCAAAGCGGCCTCGGCAGCGTGCTGGCGGGCGAAGCGAGCCCGGTAGGCCGCAGCAACCTGGTGCTCAGGCATATACGCGGTGTCGTCGCGGTGCCGGAAGGGTGCGTTGAATGTGGTCTTGTCCTTGTCTTTCTGCTGCCACCCATACAGGAAATGCGGCGCTGTGTCACTAGCGGGCACGTCGACAACGAAGACGTCCCTGCCGCTTCCGTCGTTAGCTGGCAGTTTCAGGTAGCTCACCCCTGTCACGACGGGCTGCAGGTGGACGCGGAGCCACTGGCCCAGCTTCTTGTCGTCGATCTGGTCCAGGTCGACGCCGACCAGCTCTACGGCGTCGCTCACGCCGTAGACGAGAAGACCGCCTCGGGTGTTGGCCATGGCGGCGACATCCTTGGCGAACTCGTTCCACTCGCCCTTGACTTTGGCCTCTTCTGGGACCATCTCTTTCCAGTCCAGGTCGTCGCTCTCGGCGAGCTTGCGCTGTACGGCCTCAGCGACCATGTCGTACGTCAGCGGCCCCGGCGGGTGACCGAGGTACTCGTGCAGTCGAGTCCAGGAGCGTGTCATCCCGGCACCCTATTCGGCGAAAAGCTCCGTTGGCGGGTGCTTTCCCATCCGGCCGTGCGAACTGCCCGGCGGCCGAAGAATTCGAGGACGCCCCGGCCGGTTCCACATTCTCCGCGCCGCTCCCGGCAACCTGTCCCATGCCCGACGGCGACCACCGCGGGAACTGCGGGACGACCGTCGCGATCGGGGGCTGGATGATCGCCTCGCTCGGCCTCTCCTGCCCGGCCTGCGACGACGTGATGTCCGGCGAGCCATGCCGTCACGACTTTCGGTACCACCGTCAGCGGTAGGCAGGAGCCGGCGTGTCCGGCGCTCTGCGGAGGGTGGTGTGACGTGCAGCGATAGTTGTCACCGGTGATGCCCTCCGACCAGAGACGCTCTCGCGGGATCGCAGCGCTTTCTGTCACTGGATGCGCGTGGTA
>NZ_JBVJMA010000021.1:0-131115 GCF_055584445.1 Streptomyces sp. NPDC103540 | reverse complement strand
CTGGGCGGAGGCCTATCGGCCTTAAAGGGAATTCCTTTCGGAATTCCAAGCATTCCCCCTTCGGGGGAATGACGCAGGGAATTCCCCTTCGGGGAATTCGTGGGTGGTTTACGTCAACCCCCTTCGGGGGTTTTGTTGGGCGGGATTGAATTGCCTTTCGGCAATTCTTGGTTGTGGGTTGTTGGGGTTTGCGAAAGCCTTTCAGGCTTTCTTTTGATCCCGCGTTGCGGGATTTGATGGGGTGTTGGTTGTGGGGTGGGGGCCCGCCTGCCGGCGGGTGGGGTGGTGGGTGGTGTGGGCTCCTTCGGAGCCTTGGGGGTGTGGGGGTGTTTCGTTGTGGGGGTGTGGCTAGGGTCTGGGGTTTGGTGTCATGTGTGGTGGCTGGTTGGGGGGTTGTTGGGGGTTCCGGGTGGGGGGGTGTGGGCCCCTGTCGGGGCCTGTGTGGGTGGAGGGGGTGTGTGCGGGTGTCCGGGGTGGGGTGGGGGTGTGGGGCGGGAGGGTTCGGGCGGGGGTGCGGGCGGGTTTTGCTGAGGGGGTTTCAGCGCCCTTCCGGGCGCCGTGTCGGGGGGCGGTCGTCCTCGCGGGCGACCGGGTTTATGGGTGCGGGTGCGCGGGTGAATTCTGAGGCGGCTTACGGCCGAATTGTCGGTGTCTTGAATTCGCTCAGACCGTTCGCGGTGCGTCGCTCCGGTATCTCGGGAGGGCGTCACGGACGGACCGTCAGGGCCTCTAAATCTGATGACACGTCAGAGAATGGGTGGAGAGAATTCCACCCGCCTGGGGAACGAATAGAAAGCCACCCCGGAAAAGAGAAAGAGGCCCTTTCGGGCCTCCCCCACGCAATCGACACACCATCAAAACACCCCGGCCCCCGGCCACTTCCAGAACGCCGGCGGGGCCCGGCTACCCCCAGTAGACCGGCAACCCCCGCGCCCTCGCTTCCTCGGCCAGCTCCCGCAGCTCCTCCAACCGCTCCTGGACGTACCCCGCCCTACGCCCGCAGCGCCGCTCTTCAGTCCGAAGCGGCGCTGCGGGCCAGGACGAGCGCACCATGGCCCCTGACGGGACCGGCCCGTCGCACAACCCGCGGTCAGGCCCCGGCGCGGGTCCGGTGGAGACACGAGGCGGTGAGCCACAGGCCGGTTCGGCGGAGGTGCGCCCGGCCCTCGGCACTGCGGGCCCGCGCGGCGTCCTCGCGGTTGGCAGCAGCGTTCTCACGCAGTTCCTTCGCCTCCTGCGAGTCCCCAATCGCACCGCGGGCTTCGAGCCGGTCGGCGATCCTGTCGAGGCCTGCCGCATTGGCCTCCTGATAGGCGGCATAGTGCTCCGTGGCCTTGTCCACATCGCCGGCCCACACATGGGTGGCGCAGCAGAGAACGGGCTTCTTCACGAGGTGTCTCCTTGGAACGAGATACGGATTCGGGAGAGGCCGACTGCCACCATCGACCAACGAGACAACCATAACACGCATTCATCACAGGAAGGTAGGAACCTAGTCCCTCAAAAGCCCCGAGGCCAGCAACCAAACGCGACACCCCCGCGGGCGAGGCCCGGGCAGGCCGGAGAGCCTCCGGATCCCTGCGAGGCACCTGCGCGCCCCAGAGCCCCTGATTCAGACCGTCAGGCGGGGTGGGGAGTCGGGGGTAGATGTCCGGGTCGGGTTCAAGAAACCCCAAACCATCTGACTTGGTTCGTGTCGTACTTTGAATCTGGAGGCTGGGGGTGAGGGTGGGGCTAGAGAGGCAGGGCAGCAGGACACCCGAATCATCTGACTTGGTTCGTGACGGACTTTGAAGTTCATGGCGTGTCCGGGCCTATCCGACCCCGCTGGCTCGGGATGATCAGCGCATGAGTGCGGAGTTGCCCACGGGGCAGTGGGACGAGTTGTGGCTGCCGTTGCGGCCGTACGCGACGAACCGACTGCAGGAGGGGATCTGGCGGGAGCCGCGGCCGGTGGCGATGACCCGCCGGTACGTGGAGGCGAACCCGTCGGCCATTAGCAACCTTCTCGTCGTGGACGTGGACCACGCGGACGCGGTGCTGCGGGCGGTGTCCTCGGTGGGCTCGCACCCGCTGCCCAACGCGGTGGTGGAGAACCCGGTGAACGGGCACGCTCATGCGGTGTGGGCTCTGGCGGAGGCAGTGACGCGGACCGAGTACGCCCGGCGCAAGCCCCTCGCCTACGCCGCGGCCGTCACCGAGGGACTGCGCCGGGCGCTGGACGGGGATGCGGCGTACTCGGGCCTGATGACGAAGAACCCGCTGCACACGGATTGGAGCACGGAATGGCTCCACGGCGGTCTCCACACCCTCGGCGGCCTGGAGGAGGCGCTGGGCGGCCACATGCCGGCGGCGCGCTGGCGGGAGACCAAGCGCTTCCGTACGAACATCACGGGGCTGGGGCGCAACTGCTCGATCTTCGAGACGGCCCGGACCTGGGCGTATCGCGAGGTTCGCCACCACTTCGGCAGCCCTGACACCCTGCACGCTGCGATCCATGCGGAAGTGCACACCCGGAACTCACAGTTCGCCGAGCCGCTGCCGGGGGTGGAGGCTCGCGCGATCGGCAACAGCATCCACCGGTGGATCACGACGCGGTCGAGGATGTGGAAGGACGGCGCGGCCGTCTACGAGGCCACCTTCGTCGCCATCCAGTCCGCCCGCGGCAAGAAGAGCGGTCAAGCGCGCGCGGCGCGCCGGGATGAGCGCACCGCCGCCATGCTCGACTACATGAGGGGGACGTCGTGACGCAGGGGCCCAGGCGTGAGCGCCGTCCCATGACGGCGCGTGAGCTTGCGAACCGGTTTGGCGTGTCCCCGCGGACCGTGCTGCGCATGGTCTCCGAGGAACGCGCGGAGTACGAGGGCCGGTCCCGGCAGCGTCGGGACCGAATCGTCGAGCTTCACCGGCAGGGGCTGAAGGGCTACGAGATTGCGGCGGAGCTGTCGGTTTCCGCCGGGCTGGTGTCGATCCGGCTTAAGGAAGCTCGGGAAGCCGGTGTCGACCTCGCCCCCTACACCGCTGTCGGTGAAGGGGGAACCCAGTGACGGCCTGGATGGGGGGCTGACGTGGGCATGATGCTCGTGGCCGGGGTCGCGCTCTGGGGCGCGGCAGGGCTCTTCCTGCCACGGGCCGCCTACCGCCTCTCCGTCGAGCAGGGTCGGCCGTGGCGCTCGGCTTGTCCGGCCAGCCACCCGATGAGCGGCCCGGTCGCCGGCTGGCTGGGTCGTGCGGTGTGCCCACAGTGCGTGTCCTCGACCGGCACCAGCAGCCGGGGGCCGGCTCCGGTCTCGGATCCCGGCAAGCAGGGGTGCGACGGTCCGAAGGCCTGGACCGGGGTCGGATATCGGCGGGGTAGTAGCTATGCCCCCGTCGGCGGGGTGGTGTGGGCCAGCGCCTTGGCATGTCTCGCGATCGGGGCCGGGGTCGGAGCTCGGCCCGAGCTGTTCGTCTGGCTGCTGCTGGCGCCCTTCACCGTCCTGCTCTGCCTCGTTGACTGGTCCGTGCACAGGCTGCCCGACGTACTGACCCTCCCCCTGGCCGTAGGGACCCTTGCGGCCCTCGGGGTGGCCGCGATGGCAGGGGAAACCAGCGGCTCCTGGCCGCGCGCCGTGGTCGGCGGGCTGGCCCTCGCTTCCGCCTACTTCCTTCTCTTCCTCATCAGTCCGCGCTTCGTGGCTTTCGGCGACGTCAAGTTCGCGCTCGTCCTGGGCCAGGCGCTCGGCTGGTATGGGTGGTCCGTGCTCTTCGCCGGGACCATCGCCGCGTTCCTCGGGGCCGCCGCGCACGGCCTCGCCCTGATCGCTCTACGCCGAGCGGACCGCACCACGATGATCCCCTTCGGGCCATTCATGGCGGGCGGGGCCCTCGCGAGCATGGTCTGGGCGGGCCTCGGCCCCTCGGCCGGCCTCTGAGCTTGACGGCCAGCCTCTCGGCCGGCCCTTCTTCGCCGCACCCGCCCCGCCGGAGTCCGGCCGATACGGGGAGCGCGTGAAGGCGAGCCCTGAGCCGCCCGCCTTCACCGCGTCCGGTCAGCCGACGATCGCGACTTCCTCGCCTGCCGTGTACTCGACGGTGTCGCCGCTGGAGTAGGCAACCCGGACCCCGCCGGCAGGGGTATCGGTGACCGTGTCCACGAGGTAGGGCATCTCGTCGCTGCTGATGATCACGCGGTTGTTGCGCGCCAGGCAGTTCGCGGGAATGGTGATCATGGAAGGCTCCTTCGCGGGTCTACCCCCGGGCGTTCCTACGCCCGGGGCGGGGTGAGGGGCGCGGGTCAGGCGATGTCGAGAATGACCGCGACGACGCGGTTGGTGACCTCTTCCAGGCCGTCCGAGGCGCTGGTGCAGTCGAAGTACTCCAGGAGGAAGGTCGGTTCGGCGTTCTTGTCCGCGTGGACGTAGAGGTCTCCCTCGTGGTCGACGCCCACGGTGAACCGGGCGCCGTCCCGGGTGGTGATCTCGCCGGTCACGCCCCAGTAGCCGGACTCGGCGTGCCACTCGTCGCCGAGGAGCTTCACCGCTCGGCGGGCGATGTCCGAGATGGAGAACGGGTACTCGCGGCCGGGCTGGGAGAAGAACTGCTCCGCCGTCGCCATGGTCATCTGTGATCCTCTCGATCGTGTCTTCGGTTTGGTCGGCTGCCACCGCCAACCATTGAGATAACTATACCATGCATGCATCACTTTCGGGGTGTGGTGCGCACCTCTTGGGTGGCTGGAATTGCTGGCGTCCGCTCCGTCGGGGCTCCGCTGCCCCGGCCGGGGCCCGGCTCGCTCGCCGGGCCCCGGCCCACCGCCTGATCAGACCCCGGACGGGGCGCTTGCGGCGGCAGCGCTCCGGCTTCGGGCCAGGTGAGTGCAGCGGATTCCACCGCCCGGGTGCCATTCCAGGACCGGCTCGGCAGACGCCCCGTGCTCTGCGCACCAGGAGACGGGAACAACGCCGCCGCAGGCGTGCCGCTTGCACGGGCAGGACTCTCCCGGTCCCGCGTACACGAGGCCGTGGCGCACCACTCCGCCCGCGTGACTGTCTGAGGCGGCGCCCCGGAGGGCGGCCGGCCACGCCAGGGTCACCTTCAGTCCCCCCGACCCGTTCCTGAACAGGTCGATGAGCCGCACCTCGCCGGGCACCGCCAGAGGCACCGCTCCGGGCACAGTCAGCCGGCGCAGCGACGCCCCGAACTCCCCAGCCGTGAGCTTGGCCAGCGTGTCGGCGTCGTCCTCGGTGGTCCAGCCCGCCAGGTGGTCCTTGTCCTGGGCGTCGTCCGCCAGGCGCAGCAGCGGGCCGTCGAACCGGAGCCTTGTCGCACCGTCGGCGCCGCCGAAGAGCAGCGTGGCCGGCGGGATCTGGGACGGGACCGCGATCTTGTCGTGGTCGAGGAGCCAGGCGGCCACCGCGCTGCGGTCGAACTCTGGGTGGACGTCCGTCCCTCCGACCGGGGCAGGGAAGTCGGAGTGCCGCCGGCGCCAGTTCACCACCGCGGCGCGGCCGACTCGGGCGATCCTCGCCACCTCCGCCAGCAGCACCACGTCTCGCCCGGGTGCGACCGGCGTGAGGCCGGCGAGCGGCGAGCGGCGGCCGGCGGGCACCGTGCGCAGCGCTTCCCAGTCCACTCCGGGCCGCAGGACCGGAAGCAGGGCGAGATCGACCCCCGAGTAGAGGGGGACCTTGGTCCAGCCTCCGTGGGACTTGTAGTCGATCATCACGGAGGCCACCGGAGTGATCCATCCGAGCCTGACGACCTGGTCGTAATCGACCCTGCGCACGCCCAGGCGAACCGCGGCCTGGTCCGGGCCGAGGGGGACGTGGCGGTCGAGCAGCGCGGGCAGGTCCCGGCGGCGGGCGAGGGCGGCCAGCTGGTCCGGGTGGACGTCGGGGCAGGCCGCTTCCCCTCCGAGCCAGACCAGCAGGCCGGCCTTCACCAGATGGCCGACCGCTGCAGCCGTCACCCGCGGGCGGCACCGCGGCAGCGGCTCGCCCAGGGCCTCGATCAGCCGGTCCGCCGCCTGCCCCGCGGACATCGGCCCACGCAGGGCGGCGCGGACACCTTCCGCGTCCACCGCGTCGACCGCGGACCGCGACCACTGCCCCGGCCCCGCGTCCGCCGGCGGGACCAGTCCGGACCCTGCCGCCCACCGCCAGGCGGCCACCGGAACTCCGAGCCTGCCGGCCGCCGCCTGCTCGTCGTAGAACTCCCGCTGCTTGCCCATCACGAACTCCTCTCCGGGCCCCCGTCTGGAGCCACGCCCGAAAGATTGCGAAAGATCCCATTTGTTGTCAATGGCCCTGTTTTGGGCGGTAGTTGGGAGCGCACCGCCAGATCCCCGCCCGCGTACGCGAGGGGAGAATTCACTCCTGCGGGTGAAGGCCGGGGGCCGGCGGCCGGGCAGGCCGGGGAGCGGAGGCTCGGTCGCGGCGCGAGGCAGGCCGGAGCCGCCTTGGCGGTCGGGCCGACCGCAGGCCCGGGTCCTGGTCCGCCCGTACGCGCCGGCCGCCGCCAACTGGGGCGCCGTCCCGGCGGCCAACGGGCCTCCGGCGCGTGCTGGACGCGCCCCGGTCCTGGTCCTGCCCATGGCGGACCGAGACGGGTCCTTCCGTGGGCAGGAGCCTGCGCCGTGACGGGTGGAGCGTCAGAGTTGGGGCGTCGGCCCGCCGGTCTCGGGCCAGTTGTCCCAGGGCCAGAGTCCGCCGATCGCGTAGCGGCCCTGGGCGTCCGGGGTGACGCGTTCGGTGCCGGGCTCGTCCTGGTAGGTCGCGTCCCAGGTGAACGTGAGGGTGCCGTCGGGCTCGAACGCTGCGGTGAGACCGCAGTTGTCCCGGTGCAGGTCTTCGACGATGCGCTGCGCGGTCTCGCCGGTGAACAGGTAGGTGCCGTACGGGGATCGCGGCTCTGTGGTGGGCTGTCCGGGGTAGGGCCCGTACTGCGTCCCGTCGACCGTCAGGAGCTCAAGGGGCGCGGCAGGGGCGGGAGCTTGGGGGGTTGGGCTCGGTGCGGCGTCACCCGGGTCTCCGGCGGGCAGGCCGGCCGGGGCGGGCAGGACCGTCACGCTGTGGGCCGGGACCGCGTAGCGGGTGCGGCCGGTTCCTCCGGTCTCGCGCGGGCGGGAGCTTCGAAGGACGTCGACGGTGATCCGTCCGGTGGGGTGGAAGCTGTGGACGACGCCTTCCACCATCTCGGTCGAGTGGGCGCTGCGGCCCCACTTCCGGGGGAAGAGGACGTGGGCGTGGTGCGTGATCGGGGTTCCTCGCCAGTCGAGCATCAAGGCCATGGGGTACCTCCTGTGTGTGTTCGGGCCGGGCGGGGTGCCACTCCCCGCCCGGGGTGCGGGGAGGGGCGGCGAGCCCCACCCCCGCGGGCGGTGTCCGCTCAGGAGAGGCGGACGTGCAGCAACAGATGCTTGTAGCCCTGGCCAGCCATTTCGGGGCCCTCGGTGAAGAGGCCGGGCTTGCTGAGCTGCCCGTTCTTCATCTCGCCCAGGTGCAGCGTGATGGTGTCGCTGGTGAACGCGCCGAGCGCGTCCAGCAGGAAGCTCGGGTTGAAGGCGGCGAGGCCACCGCGCAGGCCTTCGCCGGTGCCGTGGGTGATGGTCGTCGGGATGGGCATGCCCTTGGTGCGGGCATTGCCTTCGGCCGTGTCCCATCGGGGGGCGAGCGTGAGGTTGCCGTCGGTGTCCCAGGCCAACGTGACGGGAACGTTCTTGAGGCCCTTGGCGGTCAGTACCGCCTGGGCCTTCTTGACGGCACGGACGGTCGTGGCGCGGTCGAGCCGGACCGACGTCTCGCACGTCTCGGGGAACAGCTTCCTGTGCTTGGGGAGACTGCCGTCCAGTGAGCGCATCGTGATGGTGATGGCGCCCAGTGACAGCGTGGCGCGGGCGTTGGGCAGGACGACCACGGGCTCCCCTTCGGCGCGACCGGCTGCGAGGAGGCCGATGCCCACGGGGCCGTCGTGCGTCTTGAGTCGCTTGGCCAGGGCGGAGAGGGTGGCGGCCGGGATGAGCACGGTCAGCGGCTTCTCCGGCGGCTGCACGGTGGCGGTGACGGGGACTTCCGCGACGGCGAAGCGGTAGCGGTCGGTGGCGGCCATGGTGAGCGTCTCGCCGTCCAGCGTGACCTGGATGCAGGTGAGCACGGGTAGCGTGTCGTCGTTGCCCGCCGTGGGCAGTACGCGGTTGAGCTGGGTGAGGAAGGCCTGCGCGTCCATGGTGGCCATGGCGGGCACGGCTTCCAGCGGCTGGGTGTACTCGTGGATGTCGTGCGTGGTGATGGGCACCGTGAGGTGTTCGGTGGCCAGCAGGTCTCCGGCGAGCGAGACGCGGGTCTGAGCCGCGACGGCCTTGGTCTCCCCGGCCACCATGGCCGCGAGCGTCTTCTTCAGCTCCGGGAAGTCGAGGAGCGAGGAGCCCTTCTCGGCGGGCGTGGCGGCCGGGACCATAACCGACACCGCCGTGTCGAAGTCGTAGGCGCTGAAGACGATGCGGTTACCGCCGGTCTCGATCAGCACACCGCGCTGAGCGGGCGGCTGCGCCTTCGGGGCAATTCCGAATTCAGCGAAATTCAGAGCGTCGATGATCTCCGCGTGGATTCCCGCGAAATTTGCGGTCGGCTTGACGGGCTCCTTTACCTCCTTCTTTGCTGCCGTGGTGGTAGCGACCTGCGTTTCGGACGTGGTCATGGCTCTCCCTGGAGAGTGAGAAGTGGATTCGGCTTGTTGACCGGCTGCCACCGCCGACCAACAAGAAAACTATACCACGCATCACTCACAATCAGGGCTGGTCAGACGCTCCAATCGGCCCAATCTGCAGCGGGGAGGTGAGCAGCCGCCGGTCCGTCCCCGGACGCGAGGAGCCAGCACCCGGTGGCCGCGCCTACGACGCCGTTGCGTCGTTGGACGGGTATGACCACCAGCACGGAGCAGATCGCCGGCGAAACGGCCGCCCTGGACCTGATGCGCGGGTACCTCGCCGTGGACCCGGAAGCCATCGCGGCCGCTGCGGCGGCGGGCGCCGTGTGCCCGACCACGGCCGCCTACATGCGCCAGCAGACCTCGGGGCTGCTGACCGAAGCCGTCCTCGCCGACCCCGGCTTCTCCCCGTACCGCCGCGCGGTGATGGGGCCCGCGGGCATCGAATGGCTGGAGAGCGTGCCCATGGAGACGGCCGTAGCCGAAGCGGTCCTGGCCCTCGCAGGCGACGGCGCAGCACCGCGCCTCCCTCTGGACGACGCGCAGCTGGCCACCGTCTTCGCTCTCTCCGCCGTCGCCCGCTGCGTGGCCGTGTACGGCCGGGAAGGGACCATGCAGCACCTGGACCGCATCCGGTCCGTGGTCGCCGGACCCTGAGTTGGCGTCCTGGTCTGACGGGCCGCTGCTGTACGACCGGCCGCCTTCCTGTCGTGTCGGGACGGGGATTGGCATGCCTGCCGGGACGATGCAGGTATGAGACTTGCCCGCTGTACTGACAGCTGCGCTCCGGGAGACGGACGCACCGCGTCCAGGACGATCTGCGTCCAGTGCTTCAACAGTCTCTGCGAGCGCTGCCGGACAAACCCAGTGGAGAAGTACGGCGACTTCTGCGACACGTGCCCTCCCTGGCCGGACGAGGACCGCGACACGTTGAAGTGCGGCCACTTCGAACACGGCGACTGCGACTTCGAGTGCACCATCCCCTAGACCGTGCGAGCGCCGCTCCTCCGAGAGAGCGGACCAGTTCGGGCGGAACTAGGACCTGTCCGGCCGATCATCGTTGGAGGCAGTCGGGCATGATGCCCGGGTGAGCATCATCGTGAAGTTCTTCGTGGCGCCGGACGACACGTCAGCGGGTCTGGCCCTCCAGACCGGGCCGGGACGGGCATTCGAGTCGCTCTCGTTCGGCAACTTCGATCCCGAAGAGGCGGTGATCGAGTGGGAGTGTCTTCTGGCCGGTGGCAGCTTCGAGGAACTCGTCGATGCCGGTGAGCCTCGCATCATCGCGGGCCAGGACAACGACGGGTGCGTCGTCTTCGCGATCTCGCCTCGCCTGTCCACTGCTCTCGTGGGCGCTGGGCCCTCCAGGTTGCGTGATGTCGCCGCCTCGTGGGCTCAACTGCGTGCGGAGGACGGTGAAGTCATCGACACGGAGATCGCCGAGGCGATCGTGGGTGAGCTGGCCGGCCTCGTCAGCAGCGCCCGGCGCCATGACCAGGGCGTCTACTGCTGGGTCGCGTAGGAGTTCATGTTCGGAGCCAGATGGCGACGGCCGCAGCGGTGGCGGTGCCGAGGAGGACGTAGCCGCGCTTGTCGTAGCGAGTGGCAACCGCTCGGGACTGCTTCAGACGGTTGATCGCCCGCTCCTCGGTGTTGCGCTTCTTGTAGCGGTCCTCATCGAAGCCAGGCGGCCGTCCACCGCGTGCGCCCTTGCGCAAGCGAGCCGCCTGGCTGTCGGTCTTCTCCGGGATCGTGTGGCGGATTCCCCGCCGCCGCAAAAGGTCGCCGGGTCGTGCCGGGGGGTGACCAGTCCGACCGTGCTGGACAGGTCAGCACGCCGTCGACCGGCCGAAGGGGTACATGTACCGGTGTGACTCGACTCCAGTGGCCGCGGATCGTGGCCCGTGCTGCCGACATCGTCACCGGCTACGAACAGGTCGGCGGCTGTACCCTCCGACAGGCGTACTACCGGCTCGTGGTCGAGGGGTTGATCCCGCACACCGCACCGACGTACCGACGCCTGTCCGCCCGCCTCGCCCAGGCCCGCCGCGAGGAGAGGTTCCCCGACCTCATCGACCCGCTCCGCGAGGTCCACGTCCCACCGGCCTGGCCCGACGCCGGCACCTTCCTGCGGGAGGCCCCCGACTGGTTCGCCCTGGACCGGACCGCTGGCCAGGCGACCGCCGTATACGTGGCCTGCGAAAAGGACACCTTGCGGGCGCAGCTCACGGGCTGGCTCGCGCGCCCGGGCATCCCCGTGCTCGTCGTCCGCGGATTCGGCAGCCAGAGCTACGCCCATGTAGTGCGCGAGCGTACGGCCCGCGACGAAAGGCCGGCCGTGCTGCTCTACGTCGGCGACTTCGACGCATCGGGCGCCGACATCGAACGGGACTGGGTGGCCCGCACAGCCTGCTGGAGCCACACGGAGCGGGTCCTGCTCACCCACGACCAGGTCCGCGAGTACGACCTGCCGGCGGCCGCGGGGAAGGCCGGTGACCCGCGCTGGGCCGGGTTCGCCGACCGCTACGGGCTCGAAGTCGGCCACCCGGTCCAGTGGGAGGTCGAGGCGCTCGACCCCGCCGAGCTCCAGCGCCTGGTCCTCGCCGCCGTCGCCCCTCACGTCGATCAGGCCGTGCTCGACGCCTGCATCGCCGAAGAGGAGCGGCAGCGCGAGCGGCTGAGGGCATTCACCGAGGGCTGGACCGGCAACCGCCGACCTGGTGGCTGACGGCTGATCCAGCGAGACGGTCCCCGCGGTCTCAACTCGGCTTCGGCAGCTGCGGTTCGGGAACTGGCCGGGCGCAGTGGATCTTGCTCTCTTGCTGAAGGATGGTGTTCATGAGGAACACCAAAGCCTTCAAGGAAGCGGTCGCGGAGACGCTGGCCCAGCTGGCCCACCGCGGGGTGACGGTCCGCCCGGGTACGGTCGCCGACACCATCGAGCAGAACATCCGCGCCGTCGCGACCCAGCTCGGGATCCAGGAGCGCTCGGCCTGGCGGTACTTCGACCCGGCCGGCCTCGCGGCCAGCATCGCCCAGCAACGGCAGTCGGCCGAGACCAGCAGCACGCCCGGCCAGGTGGGGCGCGCGCCGATGCCGCCGGTCGACAACCCGGAGCTGGCGCTCATCCTCGGGGGTGTCCCCGACGCCCTGGAGGAGAGCGGCGGCGACCTCTACAGCGTCATCGTCAACGTCGCCGTCAACGCCTGGATGGCCGGCCACATCCACGGCGAGGACGGCTGCACCGGCTGCCAGAACAAGCGGCCCACCGGCACCGACTGGCAGGCCCGGATGGACACCATCACCGCCATGCAGCCCGACATCACGAAGTGGCTCAACCGGGAGGTCTGGACGGCCGCCCTTAACGACACCAGCTACGGCGTCACCCGACGCTGACCGGCCCTGCTCACCCAGCGGCCGTAGAGCAGGCCTTGCTTCGAAGGCCCGGCGGTCGCACCGCTCCGGTCTCAGCCCCGCTGCCGGTTCGGGCGGTGCGGACGATGGGGCCGGCGCCGGCCCGGTGAGGGGTCGGGAGCGGCCTCCGGTGAGGAGAACCCGCCCGGTACCGCGGTGCGCGGCGCCGGCTGCTCCACGGAAGGGGCCGCCGGAGTGGGGACGGCCGGCTTGGCCGTGGCCAGGATGGTGATGTGCGGGATGTTGCGGGCGCAGGTCTGGCAGACCTCGGCCAGGGTCCAGACCTGGCCGACGGCCGGGTTGTGGACGAGGACCAGCAGGCTGCTGCCGGAGCAGTGGACGCGGGCTTCGTGGAGGGCACAGTGGGCGCTGCCGCAGCTGCAGGCCGCGTTGGGGCGAGCGCCGGCAAGGCGTCCGTGGGCCTTGATGTGCTCGGCGGCGAAGCGGCGCATGCTGGCTGCGTCCTTCGAGCGGGGCGGCATCCGGCACGCGGCGGTGCTGCAGGTGACGGACACGGTGCGATCGGGGTGGCCGGTGAGGCGGACCGTCCAGGTCCGTCCCGGCACGCGTGCTCCGGGCATCAGGGTCAAGTCGGGGTCCCGTCGTTGGGCTGATACGCGCCGGCGTTGTGCCGGGCTCGTGCAGGGGCGCCGTGCCGAGGGGGGACGTCCCATGGGCGGCGGGGCGCTCTGGTTCAGAGCGCGCGCAGGACGGCGACTACCTTGCCGAGGATAACGGCGTCGTCGCCGGGGATCGGCTGATGGGCAGCGTTGTGCGGCATGAGCCAGACCCGGCCGTTCTCGCGGCGCAGGCGCTTGACGGTGGCTTCGCCGTCCAGCATGGCGGCGACGATGTCGCCGTGGTCCGCGCTGTCGGCCTTCCTCACGGTGACGATGTCGCCGTCGCAGATGGCAGCGTCGATCATGCTGTCGCCGACCACCGTCAGCGCGAACAGCTGGCCCTCGCCGACCAGGTGCCGCGGCATCGGCAGGACGTCTTCGACGAGCTCCTCGGCGAGGATCGGCGTGCCGGCCGCGATGCGGCCGACGAGCGGGACCTGGACGGCCTCCGGCGCCGTGCTGGCCGGGGTGTCGGGGAGGTCGGCGTGCTGGTCGCTGCGGACGCGGTAGGCGCGGGGACGGTGCGGGTCCCGGTAGAGGAAGCCTTTGCGCTCCAGGGCCATCAGCTGGTGTGCGACGGAGGAGGTACTGCGCAGGCGGACGCCCTCGCCGATCTCCCTCATCGAGGGCGGGTAACCCTTGCGGGCGACGGTCTGCTCGATGAAGGCGACGATGGCCGCCTGCCGGGCGGTGAGTCCGTCCGGGCCCGGGCGGGTGACACCGGGCGGACGCCCGGGGCGGGCTTCGGATTCGATGACGTCCATGTGGTGCTCCCCCCTGAAGGGATCTTGCGTGCAGGGACAGTAACCCGCATACCACCCGCGGCGGAACATCTTTTCGATAACAGGGCGTGCCGGTGTCGCAGCGGGTGGTGAGAGAGCCGGACTGCGGCGGCCGCCCAGGTTCTCGCGCGGCTTGCAGCAGGGACGCGGACCGCTCATGATCCGCATGTGCCGTTCCACGTCAGGCTGCGCTTCGGGCCGCCCTCCTTCCCCGCCGTCACCGGCACCTGGGACAGCGAAGCGACCGCCGAGCGGAAGTTCCGGGGGTTCATCGGCCGCTACGGCAGCCAAGCCGACGTGCGCATCGAGCTCGTCGAGGACGGGCCCCAGGGCGAGCACACCGTGCGCTCCTGGACACGGGAGCGCGGCGAGGCGGAAGGGGCCTGACAACCCCGGTGAGGGCTTCCCCGTCCCGCCGGAGGGGGTCGGCGTCTCGGGGCCAGGGCCGGCGTTGCCGGTGGGGGTGAGGGGGCGCAGGGTGGATAGACGCCCTGGTGTACCTCGTGAAGGGTGGTGCGGGCGATGGCCAGACCGGTATGGACGGGGGTCTTGGCGTTCGGGCTCGTCAGCCTGCCGGTGGGTCTCTACACGGCCACCGACAGCCACACGATCCGCTTCCACCAGCTCCAGCGCGGGACCGCGGACCGGATCCGAAACCGGCGCGTGAACGAGCGTACCGGCGACGAGGTGGACCTGACGGACATCGTGAAGGGGTTCGACACCGGAGGCGAGTACGTGATCGTCGAGCCGCAGGAGCTCGACGAGATCGCTCCCGGCCGGTCCCGGTCGATCGACGTCGCCGGCTTCGTCGACCTGGACACCGTCGACCCGGTCTTCTTCGACAAGACGTACTTCCTCGGGCCCCGGGGATCCCAGTACGGGAAGGTGTACGCCCTCTTGGAGCGTGCCCTGGCCGAGTCGAACAAGGCCGGCATCGCCACCTTCGTAATGCGCGGGCGGGAGTACCTGGTCGCCCTGAAGGCGGAGGAGGCGGAGGGCCTCCTGACGCTCCACACGCTGCACTGGGCCGATGAGCTGCGCGATCCGCACGCCGAGGTGCCCGACCTGCCGGGGAAGGTCAAGGCCACGGCGGCGGAGGTGAAGATGGCCATGCAACTGATCGACGCCCTGGCCATGGACTGGGAGCCGGAGGCCTTCCACGACTCCTTCCGCGAGAAGGTCGAGGCCCTGGTGAAGGCGAAGGCCTCCGGCGAGACGGTGGAGAAGGCCGAACCGGCGGCGGAGCCGACCGGTGCCGTCGACCTCATGGAGGCCCTGCGCGCCAGCGTCGAGCGGGCCAGGAGCCCCAAGGACACCGGCGAGAAGGTCGCCTCGCCCGGCTCACGCGCTGCGGGCGGGAAGAAGGCGCCGGCCGCGAAGAAGCGGGCGCGCTCCACACCGGCGGCCAAGGGCCAGGGTCTGATGGCGCTGACGAAGGCGGAGCTGTACGAGAAGGCGGCCGCGGCCGGCATCTCGGGCCGCTCGTCGATGAACCACGACCAGCTCGCCGACGCCCTCGCCCACACCGGCCGCGACCGGCGCAAGACCTGACCGCCGCGTGGTGGGAGGTCCTGCATGGTCGTGGTCAGGCCACCGTGACGCGCAGGACGTACGGCTCGCCCGTACTGATCGCCTGCGCCTGTTCCCGGAGGTCCGTGTCCGTGAAGCCGAGCAGTGCATCGTCGGCGGCCCGGCGCAGCAACGGGAGGATCTCGGCGGCGGGCCGGCCTCGGTGCGCTGCGGCGAGCTCGGCGAAGGCCCGCTGGTAGGGGGCTCCGTACGTGCTCGCGCTGTCGGCCAGCAGGTGGTCAAGGTGCTGTCGCTCGATGCTGATCTCGCCCATGGCCCGCTCCTTCGGTCCTCCGGGGTCCCGTCCGCTCCGGGGCCTCGTCTTCGACGCTACGAGGCCGGTCTGACATCGCCCCCTACCCGGCAAGGGGCGCGTCCCGGCCGATGAGGTCCTGGAGCTGCTCTCGGACGGGTGGCGGCAGCAGCCCCTCGGTGGCGAGGAGGTGCCACTGGCAGCCTGGAATGCGGTGGTCGAGCCGGTGGAACTCCCCGAGCTGGTAGAGCAGCACCAGGGCGTCGAGGGCGTGCTGGACGGGGGGCCGGTCGCGCTCCTTCAGGGTGCTGAGCACGGCCAGGCCGGCCATCGCGTAGCGGCCGTTCATCCACTCCAGGGCCGCCTCGCCCAGCTGCCCGGCGGCGAGTTCCTCCTCGACCCGGCCGCACAGGTCCAGGGCCCACTGCCGTACACCCTCGGCCGTCTTCCACGCTCGCGCCAGGTCCTGGAGCGGAGCGGTGGCGGCCAGGTCGCGCAGATGGTCGCGGGCATCGCGCACCGGGCCGAGAGCCAGATGGTTGTCCTCGGTGAGGACCGCGTCGGCGAACTCGGGAACGTCGTTACGGGTGGTCTCGACCAGGGACGCGATCGGGTTGGCCGTCGCGGTGGGGTTCATCGCGCGCAGCAGGTCGCCAATGTCGTCCAGAGACATCGTCCCGTTGATGGCCGCGGCGGCGGCGGCCAGTGCGGCGTCCTTGGGTGTGGCGGTCGGCATGCCGGGGTTCTTGTCGAGGGCCGTGAGCTCGGGCGGAGGCCAGGTGTGTCCGGCGGCGCGGGCGAGGCGGGCGATTCCTTCGTCGATCCGCCGGGCCCGGGCGGGGACCAGGGTCACGGTCAGGCCGGCGTCGGCGATGTGGTCGGCGAGGTCGTCGAGCCGTTGGTCCGGGTCGGTGTCCGGGTCGTCGTCGCCGGGGACGGTGAGGGTGTCCACCGCGGCGGTGAAGGCCGCCCGTACCGTCTGCTCCGGCACGGGCAGCCCTTCGTCGAACAGGAGCAGTGCCACGTCGGCCGGGCGCTTGCCGCGGCCGGCGTGACGGGCGAGGCCGAGGACGAGGTCGAAGCTCTCGGGCGCCGGGGTGGAGGTGCTGCCCTTGCCCCGTCCCAGGCCTCCGCCGGGGACATTGCCGGGCAGCAGGCGGCGGCTCCTCCAGCCCTCCAGCATCTTCGCGGTCACGGTGAAGCCGTGGCGGTGCGCGTGGTCGATCAGCAGCTGATCGGCCGCGCTCGGGGTGTCAGTGGACATGCCGAGGAAGGTACCGACGCCTCTCCGGGCTATGACCGAGCTTTCACCTCATCCGGTGACTCCCCGCGGAATTGAAGCCAAAGGTCTACCCCATGACGTAGCGGTGGCGCCCCGTTAGAGCCCCCCTACCTCCGCCGGGTCACCTCGGAGCTCGTCCGCTCAAATGGCGTGGAGCTGAAGGGGGTTGCGTGGCTAACCCCCCGAACCCGCACTGTGCCGCCCAGGACGCGACGTCAGTGCGCGGCTCTTCATGCTCCGCCCGTCATCACACAGAGACAGGACACCACCATGCTCACCGACGTGCTCACCGGCTGGACCGCAGAGACCCTGGGCGGCCTCACGCTGCTGGCGGGAGCCACAGCCTGGGGCTGGATCCGCCGGCGCCGGAACCAGGCCGGCCCCGCCGCGGCCCCGGCCATCACGGCCGGCGAGGCCGTGCGGCCGGTTCGCACCTACACCCTGCTCGGAGCCCGGGCCGCCGACGGCCAGCCCGTCCACCTGCCCAGCAGCCGCCCCGCCGGCATCCGGGTCACCTGGACCGGCCCCGCAGGCGAGACGGAGCAGTTCGAGTTGACCGACGCCATGCTGCCGGACGGCACCTACGCGGCGGAGCGCGTATCGGCGTACCCGGAGCCCGGCACCCTGTGACCGGAGTTCATTAAGACGAGTCCTCACCGGCCGGAAGGAAGTCCCGTGGAATTCCACGTCATCGAGCGGTCCGACAACGCCTTTCAGCAGGGTCTGACCGAGCGCCAGATCCTGGCGGTCATCCGACGCGCCTTCGGCCCGAGCGCCGAAGTCCGTTCCGCGAGGGAGCTGGGCGGCGGGATGTACAACACCACCTACCGCATCGACCTCACCGAACGCGGGGAGCCGGTCGTCCTGCGGGTGGCCCCCGAAGCGGGCCGCCAGTGCCGCTCCGAGCGGGAGTTGATGCGCGCGGAGTACGCGTCGGTGCCGTGGCTCGCTCCGATCGCCGATCTAATGCCGCGGGTCCTGGCGGTCGACTTCACCCAGGCCGTCATCGGCCGGGACTGGATGATCCAGTCCCTCCTGCCCGGCACCCCGGCGCCGGAACTCCTCAGGTCCTACCCGAAGGAGACGCACGGGGCGTTCTTCCGGCAAATGGGGGAGATCACGGCGGCCGTCCACGCGGTCTCCGGGCCCTGGTTCGGTCCGGTCACCGGTCCCGGGCACGCTCGTTGGAGCGAGGCCGTCGTCACGACCTTGCACCTGATCGCCGAGGACGTGGAGAGCTGCGGCCTGGACGCGGCCGACCTCCGCAAGGCCGCCGACGCCGCCCAGGCCGGCACGGAGGTCCTGGACGAGGTTGCGGTGCCGCGGCTGCTGACCGGGGACCTGTGGACGGTGAACACCATGCTCGCGGCCGCCCCGGTCCCCACGATCTGCGGTGTCCTGGACATGGACCGCACCTGGTGGGGGGATCCGGAGGCGGACTGGACGATGCGGATGGCCCGGGCCAAGCAGGACTCCCGCCTGGCGTTCTTCGACTCCTACCGCCGCACGGCCGAGACCGAGGCCGGCGCGTGGCGGCGGCACGTGTACGAGGTGCGCCACCTCGGGGCGCTGCGTCTGGAGCGGCACCGGCTCGGCAACGAAGCTGGCGTCCGGGATTCCTATCCGCTGGTGGCTGCGGAGTTGTCGGCGCTCACGTCCGGTCGGTGACGGGTGCCCCCCTGCCTGGGAGGCGCCCGTCGGATAGTGCGGTCACGGAGTTGGTAGGGCCCTGCCGAGGGCGGAGGCGACGGCCCGCGGGTGCACGAGGCCGGCGCGGACGAGGTGGGTCTGGTCGTCGGCGCAGTCGACGATGGTGAGGTGGTTGGCCGCCGGGCAGACGCCGCCGTCCATGACGACGGCGTCGAGGTCGGCGTCGGTGAGGAACTCTTCGACCTCGGCGAGGGTGATGGCCGGACCTCGGTCGTCAGGCCCGGCGTCGCCGGAGACGTTGACGGTGGTGGCCGCGAGCAGTCCGGGGACCGCTCGGGCGAGGGCGCCCAGGGGGCCGGGGGCGTGGGTGGTCAGGGCGGGTGAGCCGACGACGGTGTAGCGGGCGGCGTCGGCCGGTTCGCGCCAGGACAGGAACAAGGCGAGGTCGCCGGGCCAGAACGCGGCGGCCAGGCGCTCGGCGTCGGGGGTGAAGTGCAGCAGGTCGCGGGCCCGGTCCTGGTCGGGGACGACGAGGGCGAGGGGCTTGTTCTTGGGCCTCTGCTTGCCTTCGAGTATGGCTTTGTAGGCGTCGGGGCTGGCGGCGTCGGCGCAGATCATGTACCAGCGGGCGGTGGGGACGACGACGAGGCGTCCGGCCTCGATGGCGGCTGCGGCGGTGTCGATGTCGGTTGTCGGGATGATCTGCACGGTGGTGTCCTTCCCGGTCAGGGGGTCAGGGTGGGGTAGTCGAGCCAGGGGTCGCGCAGTGCGTCGAGGCGCCGGCTGGCGTGCTCGGTGTGGGAGACGCGGAAGTAGGCCATGAGCCGGGGAGTGGTGGTGTGGTTGGTGCCGACGGCGTGCGGGACCAGGTGGTGCATGAAGAGGACGTCGCCGATGTCGGCGAGGAGCGGTTCGCCGTCGGTGGTGTCGATGTCCGGGGGGACTTGGTCGGTGATGCCGCGGGCCCATTCGGTGGCGAACCAGTCGGACATGGTCAGGTGTCCGCCGGGGACGTAGTGGAGGGCGCCGGCGTCGGGGCGGGTGATCGGGGAGAGGACGACGCCGACCAGGAGGGAGAAGGTGCGCAGTTCGGCGGGGTCGAGGTGGGGGCAGCCGACGCCGTCCACGTGCATCGTCTTCTCCGGCTGGGCGGCGGCTGGCGGGTCGGTGGGGATGCGGATCTGGACTTGGGTGGTGGTGACGGGGGCCGGGTCGGTCAGGAGGTCTCGGGCGATGTCGGCGGCGCCGGTGGCGGTGTAGAGGTCGAGGAGGGCCGGGTGCTGGCCGTGTTCGGGGGCGAAGGTGCGCTGGGTGTACTCGGTCAGGCGGTCGGGTTCGTAGTCCTTGGCGAACCAGGTGGTGATGAGGTCGCGGGCGGGGCCGGTGTGGGCGTCGGCGGCGAGTCCGCGGCGGACGAACATGCCGTCGCGGCGGAATCGGGCGCGCTCGTCGTCGGTCACGAGCATGGGCTCTTCCTTCCGGTGAGGGCTGCCAATGCGGGTACGGAGGCGGCGACGGCCTGGTCCAGGAGGCGGGCGCCGAGGGCCGGGGTGGCGGTGCGTGGGTCGTTGCCGATGACCCCGGCGGCGGCGATGCGGGGGTCGCTTGAGGACCAGGGCCAGCTCACGCCCCGGTCGGTGACCTGTCGGCGGATCTCGTCGGCGTCTTGCGGCGGGTGGTAGGCGAGTTGGTCGAGGCGGACCGTGTCGGGCGCGAGGTGGAGCATGAGCGCGGTCTCGTGGAGGCCGGCGTGGATCTCGGGCCGGTCGCCGGCGGGAAGGTGGGCCAGTGCCAGTGGGTGCAGGACGCACACGCTGATGTCGTGGGCGTGGCCGAGTTCGTAGACGAGGGCGGCCAGCACGCTGCGGTTGCCGCCGTGCCCGTTGACCAGGACCAGATGCCGGGCTTTGGTGGCGCGCACGTACTGGGCGACGAGGGTGTGCAGCAGGGTGGTGAACTCGGTGATGGTCAGCGACAGGGTGCCGGGGGCCCAGGCGTGCTCGGGGGCGATGCCGTACGGGACGATCGGGAGCTGCCACAGGTCGAAGGCCTCGCCGTGCGCGGCGACCAGGTGCCGGGTGAACTCCTCGGCGATGACGGTGTCGGTGGCCAGCGGTAAGTGGGGGCCGTGCTGTTCGGTGGAGCCCACGGGCAGGCACAGCACGGTGGCGGCCTGCACGTAGGCGGGGAGGGCGGCGGCGGTCAGCCGGTCGAGCCGGCGGATACCGCCGCCGGGGCCGGTCATGCGGCGCGCCGTCCGACGCGGACGAGGAACTCGTTGCTCTCGTGGAAGGTGTCCTCGTCGGAGAACCCGCGCAGTGTCTTCTGCACGGCGGTCTCGAACTCCTCCAGCCGGTCGCCGAAGAGGGCGGGGGTGGCGAAGCTGGTGGAGTAGAGGTAGCCGAGGATGCCCGCGGTGTTCCAGGTCCGGGTGACCGGGACGGTGAACTCCTCGACCTGGTTGAACGGGGACTCCTCCATGATCTCGCTGTAGGGGCGGTTGTGGTGCTGGAAGGTGCCGCTGCCCGCGCGGCGTTCCTCGCCGAGGAAGTCCTTGATGACCTGCTTGACGGCGGCCTTCCAGTCGCTCTCGGCAGCCCAGAAGCTGTGGTCGGCGAACACGGCCACCGCCCCGCCCTCGGCGACCTGGGAGTCCAGCAGGGCCAGCACGCCGGCCTGGTCGAGCCAGTGGAACGCCCGGCAGATCGTGACGAGGTCCGCCTTCCAGTCGGCGGGCGGGCGGAAGTCCTCCGCGGTCGAGGTGACCAGCGACAGCGTGGTGCCCTGCGGGACCTTGGGACGGAGCGCCTCTTCGGCGGTGGCGATCATGTCGGGGTCGTTGTCGCAGGCGATGACGTCCGTGAAGTACGGCATCATCGCCTCGGCGACCAGGCCGGTGCCGGTGCCGACGTCCAGCAGGCGGCGCGGCCGACGGTCAGGCGCATACGCGGCGAGGCGGGCGGCGAGGTCGTCGGGGATGCCGGGCCGGTACTGGCGGTAATAGCTGGAGGTCCCGGTGAACAGGCTCATGACGTGGTCCCTTCGGAGATGTTGAGGGTTCGGATGAGGGCGGCCGCGTCGGCGAGGGTGGCGGCCACGTGGACATGCTGCCGCCCGAAGGTGGGCGGTGTGTCGGGAATGGGCCGGTCTTTGGAGATCCACACCGGGACTGCACCGGCCTCCAGGGCGCCCAGGACGTCACAGGCCCAGTCGTCGCCGATGTGAATCATGCTGGCCGGTGCCACGCCGTGCCGTTCGGCGACGGTGAGGAAGGCGCGGGGGTCGGGCTTGGCGTAGCCGAGGGTGCAGGACGGGAACAGGTCGGTGACCCAGGGCGCGAGGCGTTGACGCAGGCCGTCGGTGTCGGCGTCCACACAGGTGACGTTGGACAGGGTGACCACCGGCGCGATGCCGGCCAGGTCGCGCAGGGCGTCGAGGGCGTACGGGTACAGGGTGAGCGGGGCGGCGGGCAGGTCGCGGGGGAAGTCGGCCGGCTCGATGCCGAGGGCGTCGGCGAGTTCGGCCGCGAGGGCGTCGGTGATGGTGGGCTGGGTGTGCAGGCGGCCGCGCATGACGGCGCGGGCCTGATCGGCGGGCAGCGGTGAGGCGTCGGTGAGCTGCATGGTCAGGCCGGGGCCGTCGGCTTCGCCGATGGTTCCGCCGACGTCCACGCTGATGAGCTTCACGGGCTGGGTCACTCGGGGTCTCCTTCGAGGGTGGGCAGGCCGGTGACGATCGCGGCCAGGCGCTCGGTGCGGATGGCTTCGGTGGTTGCTTCGCCGAGGAAGGTCAGGGCGTAGCGCAGTTCGGCATCGTCGAGGGCGTCGAGGTCGCGGCGGGCCGTGGTGGCCGCGGCGCGGAGGTCGTCGGGGACGTCGCGGGGGCGCTGGCCGTGGCGCAGGTGGAGCGTGGCCGACCACTGCTCGGGGAGGCCGGCGGGGAGCGGCTGGGTGGGCTGGAGGGTGGTGCTGTCGTCGAGGGTGGTGATGCGCACCGGGATGTCGTGTCCGTGGAGGGTGAGGGTGCCGGTCAGGAAGGTGTCGTGTCCTTCGAGGCGTGTGTCCAGGACGAGCAGCGGGCCGGTGGCGGCGGGAACGGTGCGGCCCCGTACGGGCAGGGCGCGGGGTGAGTTCAGCATGGTGCGCTCCTCGGGGCGGTGCCCAGGCCTGGGGTGGTGGGCAGGGTGAGGTGTCCGCGGTCGGGTTCGACGGGGTGGGCGTAGAGGTTCTGGCGGCCGGGTTCCCACTGCTGCCGGTATTCGACGGCCAGGACGCGGTCGGGCCGGGCGGCGGCCAGGTGGAGGCCGGGCTGGAAGGAGCGGCCGTGCGGGAAGACGGGGGTGGTGGTGCGGGCCAGGATCCGGCGGGCGGCGGTGAGTCCGCCGCAGCCGACCACGTCCAGGGTGAGCGCGGCCGGCCTGATCGCGGCGAGGATGGCGGGCGCGTCGTCGGTCAGGGTGAGCCGCTCCCCCACCGCGAGCGGAAGGGTACGCAGCTGCTCGTAGGCGCGCAGGTTCTCGGCGGGGGCCGGGTCCTCCAGCCAGACGAGCGCGGCCGGGTCGGCGGCTGCGGCGAACTCGGCCGCGAGCGGCGGCGGCCAGGTGCCGACGGCGTCGACCGCCACCGGTTCGGCTGTCGCGGCGGCGTGCAGAAGGTCGGCGAGCGCTTCCCCGCTGGCGCCCGGTCGGTTCCGCAGGCCCCACTTTGTGAAGGCCCAGCCCTGGGCGCTGACCTCGGCAATCAGGTCTGCGATGGCGGGGTGGGCGAGGTCGCGGGTCAACCAGGACGAGTACCCGGCCATTCGGTGCTGTAGCGGCTCGTCGGTCAGCAGGCCAGCGACCGGGCAGCCCTCGGCCCGGGCATGGAGGTCCCAGGCCGCGCAGTCCAGCGCGCCGACCGCCCACGAACCGGCCCGGGAGCGGGGGGCTGCCTGGGCCAGGCGGTCCTGGAGGCTTTCGTGGTCGGCGGCGTTGGTGCCGACGAGGACGGGAGCCAGGCCGCGGCTGGTACGGGCGACGGGGTCGGCGAGGGGCCCGTACCAGCCGGTCGCCGAGCCGGAGCGGACCGCGACGAAGACGGTGTCGTCGCCCGGCCCGGCGTGCTCGGCGAGATCGGCGAAGTAGAAGGAGTCGATCACCAGGTGTCGCATCGCGTCCTCGCCTTCAGCAGGCGCCCGGCGGCCGCGAGGAGACCCTCGGGGGTCATGTCGGCGAAGGCTGCGAGGTCGGGCTGGGAGCGGGGGCCGTCGGTCTCCCGCCAGCCGATCACCTCGACCGGCCGGGCGTACCTGGCCTTCAGGAGGGACCAGATCGCGGCCGGGTGCCCGAGGGTGACGACCAGCAGTGCCGCGTCCTCGCCGAGCAGGAAGTCCTGCTCGGCGGTGGGCAGCCCGGCGGGCCACACGGCGGGGTCGCCGAGCACGGTCAGGTCGAGGACGGACACCACGCGCACCGCCACCCCCAGCTCCGCTCGGATCCGGGGCAGCGCCTCGGCGGTGACTGCGGCGGGCAGGTCCCCGCACACCACCACGGTCAAGGCCGGCGGCTGGGTGTCGGAGAGGGCGGGCCAGACGGCCAGCCCCCGGTCGAGCTCCTCGCGGAGCGTGTCGGCAGGGACGGGCGGCAGCGGGTGCTTGCCCGCGACGATCACGTTGAGCTGGCCCGTGCTGGTGAACGCGTCGTCCAGGACAGCTGCCAGCCTGGCCGGGTCGGCCGGCGTCAACACCCGTAGGGCCGGGTCCTCCAGGGCGAGGAGCGCCGTGGTCAGGGACGGGTCGCCGTGCGTGTAGGTGTTGTGCCAGCCGTAGGACGTCAGGAGCAGGTTGAAGCTCGGCCGCGGGCAGGCGCCGGGCATCCGCTGCTGTTTGAGCAGGGAGACGACCCCGGTCGCCAGGAGCGGGGCGAAGGCCTCGTAGGAGATGAGGACCCCTCGGCCGCCAGCGGCGTTGAAGCCGGCGAGCTGCTCCCCCAGGACCTCCTCGGCGAGGACCTCGGTGGTCCAGGGCCGCCCGCCGAGTTCGGCGAGGCGGTTGGAGGCCAGCTCGTCGGGGCTGAACACCCTGAAGTCACCGGCGCGGGCGTGGGCGCGGATCACGGTGGTGGCGGCGTCGGCGAACGAGGAGGGCTGCTGCCAAACGGTCACGGCTGGCGCCGGAGCGGGACGGGGTGCCTTCAGGCGGGGCCAGCCGGTCTCGGCGAGGGCAGCGGCAAGGTCGGGGCCCGGGTGGCCGTCGTCGGTGAACAGATCCTCGGGCCGGTACGAGGACAGCCACGCTTCCAGTGCGTGCAGCTGGGCGGAGTCGGTGGCGGCCCGGGTGAGCGGGGTCTTGTGGGCGCGGGCGGTGCCGAGGACCTGCTGCCCGCCGACGGTGGCGGGGCCGCTCCAGCCCTTGACGCACCGCATGAACAGCACCGTGCGGCGTCCGGCGAGGGTGTCGGCGACGGACTCGGCGAGCTCGGTGTGGAAGACCGCGTGGCCGTCGTCCGGGACGGTGATGGTGCGGGCGTTCCAGCCGAGCCCGGCGGCGTACGCGGTCAGGGCCCGTTCATCGAGGTTGGCGAGGAGGCTGGGGGCGCCCATGCGGAAGCCGTTGAGGTGGACGAGGGGCAGCACCGGGGTGCCGGGCAGGTTGTGGGCGGCGAGCCAGGCCGCGGCGGTGGTGGGGGTCTCGCACTCGCCGTCGCCCAGGACCGGCACGATCACCCGGCCGGGGCCGGACGCGAGGGCGGCGCCCTGGGCGAAGGGGAGGCAGCCGCCGAGCCGGCCGCCGAGGAAGTCCCCGGCGGGCAGGGCCGGGGTGACCTCGGAGCCGAGGCCGGCGACCTCGGGGAAGGACCGGCACAGGTTCGCCAGACCTTGCTCGTCGCGGGTGAACTGGGGCCGGGCGGCGGTCAGGTGGCCGGTGAGCCAGCCTGCGGCGATCTGGGCGACTCCGGCGTGTCCGGCGCCCAGCAGCGGTACCAGCTCCGTGCGGCCGGTGCTGCCGATACCGGACAGCAGGGTGATGTGGGCCAGTGCCCAGGCCGTCCCGGGCACGGTGCCCCAGTGGCCGGCCGGGTGCGCCTTCACGTCCCCTGGGGACAGGGGGCGGCGCAGCAGGACGTTGTCGCGCAGGTGGATCTGCGCGGCGGCCACGTATGTCTGCGCCCGCCACAACAGATCCGCCGTCGGGCCGGGGCCGGTCATGCCTGGACCAGGCGTTCGGGGCCGAAGGTGAAGTACCACAGGGGCCGGTAGCACTCCCAGGCCTTGGGGCGCAGCCCGGTCGGGCCGAGGATGTCCTCCAGGACGGTGCGGGCCTTGAGGTAGAAGGCGAGGTCGGTGGCGTCGGGGGCGCGGAGGCCGGCCATGATGCGGTTGTGGGCCTGGTAGACCTGGAGATTGGGGAACTCGGTCACGTGCGGGGCGAGGTCTCGGACGCCGTCCTCCATGGCGGCCAGGTCGTCGAGGCCGACGATGTAGGTGAACGAGGTGTCGTGTCCGGCGCCTACGGCCCGGCGCAGCACGGACGGCATCTCCTTCCTGGTGAGCTCGGCTTTGGAGGCCTTCAGCAGCAGGTCGCGGCGGGTGAAGCACTCGGCGGTCATCCGCAGGACGAACGGGCCGGCCGTACGGGCCAGGGTGTCGAAGGCGGGCTGGGTGCGCAGCACGGAGGTGAGGAACCCGATCCTGGCGGTGATGCCGGCTTCGGTCAGCACCGTGCGGAGGTCGCCGAGGTGCTCGACGGCGGCCTGCTCGCGTTCGAAGCAGCCGGTGGAGACGGTGACCTCCTCCAGCCCGGCCAGGGTACCGGCCGGGTGCTGGTGGGCCATGGCGTCCAGGAGCTCACGCACCGCGCGCTGCTCGGACAGGCGGGGGTCGGCGGCGGCTTCCAGGGTGTTGGGGCAGAACGCGCAGCCGACGCAGCGGCTGCGGGCGTTGGGGTTGAGGGTCGCGGCGCGGCCGTCGTTGCGGAAGTAGCCGCCCACGGCCTCGTCCGCGTCGATCCGCGTGACGGTGGCGACGGGGATTCCGGCCAGGAGGAGGGTGTCCTCGTCGAGTTCGAACGGCGAGGCGGAGGCGTTGAGCGGGACGATCACCTGCCACCGCGCCGCAGGCGCCGACGCGAGGCGGATCAGGACCCGGGCGCGGTGGCGGTTCTGCGGGGAGCGGATGCCGTGCAGGTTGATCGCGATCAGGAGCGCGTCCTCGACGGGCACGCCGTGGCGGGCGGCGAGGGCGGCCATGCCGTCTAAGTCGGTGGTGTGGGATTCACGCGGTGTGGTGGCAGGCACAGGGGCCCTCCATCCGGTCAAAGGGGACGGACGCGGTGAACTTCCGTACGGTGCAGGCTCGGTTGCATGCGGGCAAGGGGTTGGAGCGAGGTTGGCCGGCCGATGCGCGGTGGTGCCCGTCCCCGGCTGCTCGACCTGTCCAGGGTTTGTTCAGCCGGGGACGGTGCCCCGGTCCGGCGGTGCTGTCGTTCGGGGTGCCGGGCCGGGGGTCTGGCCGGTGACGACGCGGGCCCGGGGGCGCCGCGCTGCCACCGGAGTTCAGAGGGTGGGGCGGGTGCGGGATCCGCAGCGGCAGGCCCGCGCTTCTGCGGTACGGGCGGCCGGTCCGGCGGGGAGGACCTGCGCCGTGTCGTTGGCCGGCCTGCGGGTCGGCTGTGCTTCGGCGCGTGCCTGGTCCGGAACGGTGATCGAGGGGCCGGGGGTGGCGCCGTCGGCCTGGTGGGCGCAGGAGAGGGCTAGGACGGCCAGGCCGAGCACGTTGCCTGTCGTCAGCAGCAGCCCTGCGACCACGTTCCCGTCCGGTCGGGCGTGCCGGCGCTTCCGGGGCGGTCTCAGGTCGGTAGGGCCGTGTAACTCGCCCCAGTCACCGGTGCTCATGATGTCGCCTTGCCGGTGGTGAGTTCGGCCCAGACCTGCTTGCCGGTCCGAAACCGCTTGCTGCCCCACCGGGTGGCGAACTGGTCGACGAGCTGGAGTCCGCGGCCGGACTCGGTCTCGTCATCGGGGGTGTCGGTCGCGGGGGCGGGGAGGGTACGGCTGGTGTCGGTGACGACGATCCGCACGTGGTCGGGATGCCGGGTGACGGAGACGCCGATCCGGCGGGACGCGGTGTGCTGGACGGCGTTCGCGACGAGCTCGGAGACGATCAGCTGCGCGTCGTCGACCAGGGCATCGAGGCCCCAGGTGCGCAGGCAGAGGGTGACGTCGCGTCGGGCGCGGGCCGGTGCGGTGTCGCGGGGCGAATAGCCGTCGCTGTAGCGCTGGGCGCCGGTGGGGGCTGCCACGTCTTCCGCCAGGGCGCCGGTCACCGGGCGGCCCTGTCGGCGTGGGGGCCCTGCATGGCGCGGGCGGCGAGGGACGGACGGTGGGTGCGGGGTGTGCGAGTGGTGCTCTGGCTCATGGGTGGCCTCGGCAGGTTGGGAGCGGGTGTGGGATGCGTGGCCTTGTGTCCCCGACGGGGGCGGGGACACAAGGCCGGTGGGCCGGTCTTGCTCGAACCCGGCCGTTCCGGGGGCCGCGACCTGTCACCTCAGCGTGATCATTTGCTGACATTCGGTCACGGCGTCACGTTGGAAGGATGCACCCGATGACGCGATGCCTGCAACCATTGCAACCAAACTCGCAACGGTTGAAGGGTTGTTCGGTCGACTTCCACTCCCGCGGACGGGCAGACTGACCCGGAAAGAGGACGCCGCACCCCGGAAGGGGAAGATCCGCCCCGCGCATCGACCGGTCAGCCCGAAGAGAGGTTCAACTTCCCGTGCCCACACCGCCGCTTGTGCAGACCGTGCGCAGACGCCGTCTCGGCAGCGCGCTGCGCACCTTCAGGAAGAACGCCGGCTTCAACACCTCCGACAGCGCCGCTCAGGCTGTCGGGTGGGACGCCAGCAAGATCAACCGGATCGAGAACGCCAAGGCACACCTGCTGATCAAGGACGTCAAGCCGCTCCTGGAGGCCTACGGGGTCACCGACGAGACGGTGGTCACCGCGATGGAGGAACTGGCCCGCGACGCCAACAAGGTCGGCTGGTGGAGCAACTACGGCGACCTGCCCGAGACCAACTACAAGGACTACATCGGCCTTGAGGAAGACGCGGAGGCCACCCGGATCTACCTCCCCGGGGTGCTCCCCGGCCTGCTGCAGATCCCCCAGTACGCCCGCGAGATCATCACCGCCACGGCCATCACCCGAACCTCCGAGGAGGTCTCCGTCCTGGTGGAGATGCGCAAGAAGCGCCAGGCCATCCTCACCGACACCGGCCGACCGGGAGGACCTCTCGACCTGTGGGCGGTCATCCACGAGTCGACCCTGCACTACCGCTCGGCTTCCCACCCCTCGCTCATGCGCGAGCAGCTGCGTCACCTGCTCGACATGGCCGACCGGCCCAACATCACCATCCAGGTGATGCCGATACTCACCACCCCTCACCCCGGAATGGCGGGCCCGTTCCACATCGTCCGGTTCCCACACCCCTGGCCCACCGTGATCAGCGTGGAGACCCTGCGCGGTGGGTCCTTCGCCGAGGGCACCGACGACGTGAAGGTCTACGAAGCCGCCTTCGAACGGATCGTGGCCGCAGCACTCCCCGTCGACGACTCGCGGGAGAAGATCAAATCCATCATGGAGGACGACACGTCATGACCGACACGACCAGGCTGTACTCCACCGACCTACCCGAAGCGCACTGGCTCAAGTCGTCGTTCAGCGACGCCGGCGAACAGTGCGTCGAGATCGCCGACGTCAGGGCCACCCGCGGCTTCATCGCCGTCCGCGACTCGAAGCAGCCGACTGGCCCGGCACTCGCCCTCACCCAGGCCGCGTTCACCGCCTTCCTGCCGCACGCGGCAGCCGCCTCCACCACCCCCGCCACCTGACCCGGCCACCTACGACCAAGGCCCGGGTTCCCCCAGCCCGCAGCGGGGGGGAACCCGGGCCTTGCCCGTACGGCAGATACCCTGCCGACGTGACTGCGTTTCTTTTGGCTCGCGGGACGGATCCGCTCCGCGGCACTGGTGGTGTATTCCCGGCTGCCGAGGCAGAGGAGGTCACTGGCTGACCGCGGAACTGATCCGGGCCGGGGTTAGAAGGTCGTCCGACACCTGATCTCTTCACAGATCATTCGTCCCAGGGGCTCGCATTACGTGACCCGGGCCTCTGGGGAACTACGCCTCGTCCACAGGCAGGGCGGCACAGTCCGTGCAGCGCTCGTCACGGCCGTGCCCGGCCTCCTGAAGGTGCGTGGCCTTCAGCTCCCAGAACGCGTTCCGGTACAGACGCCGGGCGCGTTCACAGACGGTGCGTTCGGTGTCGTTCAGGTGGGACCAGCATGCTGTCGGGTCGTCGTGGTCGACGAAGCCCGGTGGCCATTCGGCGGCCTGTCGTGTGCAGGGCCGACCGTCCTGACGGAAGCGGACGCAGGTCGCCTTCACCGTGGGCAGCTGACCGCCCCATGGAGGTGTGGCCAGGCGTACCCACACGCGGGGGAGCTGTCGCGAGCGATGGGGTTGTGTGAGGTCGAGGTGGAGACGGCCGATGACTCCGGGCCGGCCCGGCACCCTGCGCGGGTAAGGAAGGGCCGAGGTGGCCCAGAGCGTGGCGAGGGTCTCGGCGACCTCGGTGAGGGTCCGTTCGTCAGGGGCGCTGATGTCCAGCACCACCGTTGGGTGATCGGTCGCCTCGTTCGGCATGTGTGCTCCCACGTTCTGTCAGACGACCACCGGCTGCCGTCGGTTACGGAGAGTGCGGATGTTCACTCGCCTGTGTCCTCGCTTCCCGCGGCGCGGCGGTCGTGGCCGGTACCGCGGTGAGTCAGGGCTGGTGGAGTGCGTCGAGGGTGTCGAGAGCAAGTTCCCAGGGGTAGGCGTGGACGTTGCCGTGCTTGGGCTTGTGGGGGCGGAAGCCGGGGCCGTTGCCGTCGTCGAGGAGGTAGTGGACGCCCGCCTTGCGGAGCGTGGCGACGGCGGGGGCGAGGGCGGGGTGTTGTGCCTGGGCGGCGTTGATGTAGGGCAGGGCGACGACGGGCCGCTCGGGCATGCCGAGGGCTTCGGTGATCAGGCCGAGGGCGAGGGTGTCGGCGTGGCCGGCCGCCCACTTGGTGGTGGTGTTCAAGGTGACGGGGGCGACGAGGAGGGCGTCGGGGTCGGGCAGGACGTCGGACTGGGAGGGGAGCTTGTAGGTGTGGCGGACCGGATGGCCGGTCAACTCTCGCCAGGCGTCGAGTTCGCTGTCTCCACCGGCCTCTTCGACGGACCAGCGGTGGGCTGCGGGGGTCAGGACGAGGGCGACGTCCCAACCGCGGGCCTGGGCGGCTTCGATGCCGGTGGTCACGTGGCGGGCGGGCGGGGCGGCGCAGGAGATGACGTACAGGGTTCGGGTCACGCGGGTAGTCCACAACGCTCGGCGAGCGCGCGCAACCGTCCCTCCGCGCCGCCGGCTCCCAGGAGACGTAGATCCTCGACGAGCTGGTGGGTTCGGGGGCGGCCCACGACTTCCTCGGGTGCTTCGCGTTCCGCGGCCAGAAGCGTCTCGACGGCCTTCTCCCGTCTTCCGGCCTGGCTGTAGGCGTGGGCGAGGTCGGTGAGGAGGTGGGCGCGGCGCTCTCGGGGCAGGGCGGCGCGATCGTCGGCGGTGATGGCTTCGGCGATGGCGGCTGCGGCGGCGCCTTCGTGGAGCTTGACGTGGACGGCCAAGCGGTAGAGGCGGACGTTGGTGGTGCTGAAGGCGGTGAACAGGGCGTTGCCGTCCGCGCCGGCCGGGAGGTGTGCGGCGTGTTCGTCGGCCTGGTCGAGCAGGTCGGGGACGGCGCGGGCCGCGGCGGGGGCGCGGCGGTCGCTCTGGGCCGCGGCGGTGGCCTGGGCCATGGCGGCCTTGAGGTAGAGCATGCCGAGGGTGGAGAGTCCGGCCGCGCCGCGCCGGGTGAGGCGGTGGGTGAGGCGGTCGGCGGCGGCTTGGGCGAAGGCGGCGGCCGCGTGGGGTTGTCCGTCGGCGGTGAGGGCGTCGGCCAGGTGACGGGCCGCGCAGGCCTGGATGACCGCGTCCTCGGAGCGTTCGGCGGCGAGCACCGCTTGGTGGGCGGCGAGTGAGGCGACGTCGGGGGCGCCGGTCTTGATCGCGAGGGCTTCGGCCAGCTGCAGGGTCATGGACAGGGACCGGTACGCGGCGAGGCGGTCCTCGCCGTGGTGGTGGGCAGCGGCCTGGGTGGCGGCACTCAGCAGGGCGGGCATGCGGCCGGCGAGGAGGGTGAAGACGGCGCTCGACTGGAAGGTCTGCCAGGCGTGGTGGACCGAGCGGCGCAGGATCTCGACGTCCGGAGGTTCGGCGCCGGCCGGGGTGGGGGTTCCGGTGACGATGTCGTGGCGGTGCAGGACCGCCCGGAGCGCTTCCATCTCGTCGGCCGTCCCTCCGGGCTCCCCGGTGGTCTCGGCGAGCAGAACCGCAAGGGGGACAGCGAGGACGCGGGCGGCGCTCTCCAGGACCGACAGGCGGGGATCGGCCTGCCGCGAACCTGCTTCGAGGTCCTGGACCCAGCGCTTGCTCTTGCCCATCAACGCGCCGAACGCCGTCTGCGTGAGCCGGCGCCGCCCGCGCCAGCAGGCGATGTTCGCTCCGATGCGACGGCTGTCCATGCGCGACTCCCGGCAGGGGGATCCGATGGCACGCACCGTGCGTGCCTTCCTACGGTTGTACTCGCCCTACGGTCCGCCCATGGCCAACTTCTCCAACAGCTCCCGGACATGGGCAGCGCTCCTCGACCCCCTTCCCGAAGTCTGCGGCGGCCTGAGGGTGGGCCGCTCCCGGTGGGCTGCATGCGGCCGGTCCTGGGACGCGGTCGTCGTCGCACCCCTCGAAAGAGGACTCCGAGCACTCGACCTGCTCCCCCTCCCCCTGGACGGCGGCCATACGATCGTCGCCGACCACTCCCGACAGGAACTCATCGTCCTCATCCCCACCGCCTCCGGGAACGCCCTCGCCGGAGTACCGGGGGTACGGGTCCTGGGGCGAGGCAGCGAGGTCCTGCTGCCCGCCGGCGCGTACGGCACGTACGTCGCGGCCTGGCTCAGCCGCCCCCACGACGAACACACCCAGCCGCTCGCCGACCCCGCCCGCCTGCGAGCCGCCATCGCGGCCGCCGACCGGGAACGTCGCGCCCCTGCGAAGGCGACCGAGCACGCCTTCGCCGAATGACCCCATCCCCCCACTCGCCCCGCCAGGCCCTCGCACCCTGCCCATCAGGGCGGTTGCGGGGGCCTTCGCCTCGTAGCGCCAAGGCACGCACATTGCGTGCCCACCACAACTCGTTGCGGTCGTACGGTCCCGCACATGACCGACACCGACCGCACCCTTCCTTCCCTCACCAGCACCGCCGACGCGATCCCGCGGCCCCGGATCCTGAACGGGCCTTCCTTCGGCAAGGACCTCGTCCGCACCCTCCATCAGGCGACCACCATCGTCGGGGGACTGGCTTTCAGCGACGGAAGCAACGACTCCAGCGACGTCGAGGTATCCGCGTTCGGCGCCATCGTCTGCACCGGTGACAGCCCCGCCGACGCCCTCCAGGCCGCCACCGCGGTAGCCCGCCAGGCACCGAACCTGGAAATCCACGCCCTCGCCTGGGCACGCACGGACGGCCACCGCGAAGGCACCTTCGAGTACAAGGTCACCATGACCGTCACCGCCCCAGACCCGACCACCGGCGAACACGGTGGCAACACGCATCACACTGACAGAAGCCACTGATCATCTCGAACCGTCAGCACGTCCGTGAAAGCGCGAGCGGAGCAACCCCAGAGGCTGATCACAGCCAGCGGACACGTTCCGTTCGCGTCAACAGCGCAGCCCCGGCCCGTCAGAGATACTCGTGGGCGGCCGGGAATGACGTGAGCCGGTCTTCCTTCAGTCTTCTGTGGAGTCGCACTGCGGAACAGACAGCAGGCGCTCACACGCAGCCGTGGCCTGAACGGGCCGATCCCCGGGCGCGGGGCGAACGCGTTGCTGGCCTACTCGATTGCGCTCGACTCCTGCTAATCCCCGGACACACAGGGCGAACTGGCCGTCCGACATCGCGGTGGTCTCGACCACGGGCTGATCCCCGGCCGCTCGGGCCGAACCTCGGCCAAGACCAACCTGAGCTGATCGGCGTCGGCTGATCCCCAGGCGCGCGGGGCGAAGGTGGAGTGGCCCGAGCCGGGCGACCTGCCGTCCGGCTGATCCCCGGGCGCGCGAGGCGAACAGACCCTTCAGGCCCAGGAGCGCCCGGTAGGGCGGCTGATCCCCGCCCGCGCGGGGCCGAACGGCGATGCCCTTCCTTATGTCCGCCATGATGGCGGCTGATCCCCGGGCGCGCGGGGCGAACGTCGCGGTGTCCTGGGGGCCGTGGGCCGCCGACGGCTGATCCCCGGGCGCGCGGGGCGAACACGTTGGGTTGCCAGTCCTTTTGGACCTCTGCCGGCTGATCCCCGGGCGCGCGGGGCGAACCGCGGGACGCGCCGCTGCATCGGCCCGCTCTCCGGCTGATCCCCGGGCGCGCGGGGCGAACAACCTGTGGGTGATCCCCAGCTCGCTGGACCTGGGCTGATCCCCGGGCGCGCGGGGCGAACGCGCTCAGCACCAGGCCCTCCGCCTCCAGGTCCGGCTGATCCCCGGGCGCGCGGGGCGAACCCTTCATGACCTGCGCCGATGCACACGCCCGGGGTCATTCTCATTTACTTGGTGAGGGCGTCATGTGTTCCCTGGCATGAGGGAATTTCCTGGCCACTAGAAGTTTTGCCCAGGTCGATCCTCGTTTCCGAGGTCTTGAGCGTACGGGGCAAGCGGGTTACGTCCTTCGGGACAGGCCGGTGTCGGGGTGATAGCTCAGGCGTGCGAGTCGCGGGTCCGCAGGGCGGCCGTCGGGGTGAAGCAGGAGGACTGGGCGGCCGGCCAGCGCGCCGAGGGCGGGGGCGGTCCAGGTGGCGGGGTCGGGAAGCGAGTTGCGGCCACTGAACCAGTAGGGGGGCACCGGGATGGTGTTGTGGTGGATTTCCAGGCGCTGGCGGCGGTGGGGATCGGGTTCGCGGATGGGGTGGTAAGGGGTGAGGTCGGCGGGTTCGGGGTCGGTGGGCTGCCAGGTGAGGCGGCCGGTGTCGTCGTGAAGGTAGAGGGCGATGAGTTCGGTCGATGGTGTGCCGAGCCTGGAGCAGGCGAATTCGTCGTCTACTTGGCTGGAGGCGAGTTCGGCAACCGTGGTGGTATTGCCTTCTTCGTCGTAGGGCCAGAGAGCGCGGTTGCCTGCTTGGGTTTCTTCTTCGCGGAGGCGTCGGATCCAGAGGGGGTGGAGTTCGGCGAGGAGGTGGTGGATGGGCTGGGTGCCGGCTGGGGGCTGGTCGGCGTACACGGTGTCGAGGAGCGCTTGGGTGTCGTGGGGGTGGTTGAGGGTGAGGGGGCCGCGGGTGGGGGCGCGGTCGGTGAGGGCGTGCCAGGTGGCGGCCAGGATGTAGGGGTCGTAGACAGCGTCGGGCGTGGGTGGGGGGAGCTTGGGGAGGCCGTCGGGGCGGGGTGTCCACAGGACGTGGGTCAGGGGCGTGCCGTGGCGCAGGTGGGGTCTGTTGATGAGGTGGCGCCATTCGCGGCCGCGGCGCTGGAGGATGAGGTCGAGTGGGGCGAGGTCGGTGTAGAGGTGGTCGGTGTCGTAGTCGAGGCTCTGTTCCAGGACCTGGGTGCCGATGAGCATCAGGCGTGCCGGGCGGTTGGGGTTGGGCTGGGTGGCACGGAGCTCGGGGTCGGGGTGGGGACCCAGTTGTGTCTCGACCTGGTGCTGGTGTTGGGACCTGTGGCGTTCCTGGTAGCGGGTGTGCAGCAGCTGGATCTCGTGGGGTTCCCAGCCGTAGGCGGGGGCGGCCTCGCGCAGGGCCCGGTGGAGGTCTTCGGCGCGTGTCACAGCGTTACGGATGATGGTGGTGATGCCGTCGGGGTGGCGGCTGAGGAGGAGATGGGCGAGTAGTTCGGGGCCGGGGTCGACGAGGAGCTGGATGCGGGTGCGGAAGCGGGTGCGACGTGAACGGGTCGGAGCGTGTGTGCGGCAGTGCCCGGTGTTGTCGACGACCGTGACGGGGCCGGCGAGCGGGGTTTCGGAGGCGTGGGTGTTGAGGCCGCGGCACCAAGCTGCGACGAGGTCGCGGCGGATGGTGGCGGGCAGGGTGGCGGAGAGCACGACGATGCTGGCGCCGGCGTCGGCGAGCCAGGCGATCGCGGCTGCCAGGAGACGTTGTTGGTAGAGGTCGTGGGCGTGTGCCTCGTCGATGACGACGGTTTTGCCTGACAGGGCGTACAGGCGCAGGAACCAGTGCTTGCTGCGTTGGGCCGCGAGGATGATCTGGTCGATGGTGCCGACGCCGAAGCAGGAGAGCAGGCCGCGGTTTCGGGCGAGGTACCAGTGGTCGAGGATGACGGCGGGCGCGTCGTGGTGGGTTTCGGAGTCGTCGCAGGTGACGTTGGCGGCCATGGTGATCACACTGTCGGCGAGTGCGAGATGGCTGGTGGTGCCGTAGGCGTGGGCGGTTCCGTGGACGAGGGCGAGGTGAGCGCGTTCCTGGTCGGCGAGGACGGTGGTCAGGAACTCGGCGTTGCGGCGCAGGGTCTGTTCGCTGGAGGCCCGCTGGGGCAAGGCGGTGTAGGAGCCGTGGTAGCCGCAGATGAGGGCGAGATGGTGGCTCAGGTACTGGGCGGTTTGGGTCTTTCCGGCGCCGGTGGTGTCTTCGATGATGACCAAGCTCTGGCCGGTGGGCAGGTGGTCGATGACGGTCTGCTGGGTGGCGCGGGGCTTGGGGGTGGTGGGCATCTGCTCGGCCCAGGTCATGGGGCGCGGGTTCCAGCGGTTGAGGCGCAGGGTCGTGATGGCGACGGCGGCTTGGTCTTGGCTGGCTTGCCACCAGGCGCTGGTGTCGGTGCCGGCGGTGTCGGGGGTGCGGTAGGTGAAGAGGTGTTCGTTGGAGGCGATCCAGTCGCTGTGGACGACGAGGCCGGCGAAGAGGATGGGGACGCAGGCGCGGTCGAGGCGGATGAGGTCGTGCAGACGCCTGAGGTCGACGTCGAGAAGGCGGGCGAGCTCCTCGGCGAGGGCGCGGTGTGTGGTGTGCCAGTAGGGGTCGAGGGGTTGGGTGGCCAGTCGGATCTGGGTGTCGTCGGGGATGTCGCCGTGGTGTCCTCCGAGGAGGGCTGCGATGTCGTGCAGGGGTAGTTCGTAGGGGGTTCGGCCGTCGGTCTGGCGGCAGCGGGGGCAGGGGCAGCCGAGCAGGCGCGGTAGGTAGCGGGCGGTGACGTGGGCGTGTGGCCGTGGTTCCGGCTGCTGCCCGTCCAGGGGAAGGCCGGCGCGTGATGCGGCGCGGGCCCAGCTCCTGCCGGCCTCGGCGAGTTCAGTATCGCGGGTCCGCAGGGCGGTGAAGATCATCTGGAAGGTGGGGGTGGCCTTCCCCGGCATGTCGTGGAGAGCGGCGAGCAGCATCAGTACGCGGCGGGCGGTGGGCAGATGGCCTGCGCCGAAGGCGTCGGCGAGGCGGGCCCGGGCGGGGGCGGCGAGGTGGTGGTCGATCAGGGCTCCGCAGACGGCCGCGGTGTCGAGGCAGTGGGCGAGGAGGCTGTTCCAGGCGGGCCCGCCGCGCTTGCGGCTGAGTCCGAAGAGGTCGGTTTTGCCCCACAGCCACAACCACGCGGGGAGCCAGGACTGAACGGGGGACCTCGGCGCGTCGTTCACCTGTTCCTCGCGCCGTTGCCCGCCAAGCTGTGCCGCATCCTCCAGAGAAGGGGCATAACTTCTAGTGAGTTCAACTCTGTCCATGGACAACCTTTCTGAGCAGATTTCGTACGACCTGCGCGATAGAGTGTGTATCCCGGTACTGACAATCAGTCCTGACCAGGGCAAACGATTCCGGCTGCTGCCGGTGCTGGAGTCCTTCGAGGACTCCGAGAACATCGCGCTGGCGCATCGCAGTCCGGGAGCCTTCGTGGTCTTCCACGAGTTCCTGCTCGCCCTGATGTACGCGACCGACGTCTATCCCCGCACGGTGCGGCAGTGGCGGGAGTGGGTGGAGGACCGCCGTCCGCTGGACGAGGTCGCCAGGGTCCTCGCGGGCAGTGAGTTCGACGGCATGCTCAATCTCTTTCATCCCGAGCGGCCGTTCGGGCAGAACGCCGCCCTGCTGCCGTTGCTGGCCCGGCACGGCTACGGGCCCGCGCAGCTGGACATCGAACGGGCCCGGGACGGTGCGCAGCTCGCGGAGCACGTCCATCTCCACCATGAGCGTCGCCCGCCGGCTCATGAGGCTCTGGCGGCGATGCTGGTCCTGCACGCGTACGACACCGGCGGCCGGATGATGGCGCAGAACGACTGGCTGGGTCGGGCGTTCACCTACGGGGCGCTGACCCGTAACGCGCTGCGGGTGAGGAACCTGGTCATGGGGCAGAGTCTGGCCGACACGCTGCGGTTGAACATCACGCCCCTCGCCCGGTCTGCGGCCGGGACGTTCAACTTCTCGTGGAGCGATTCGCGGCCGGACCGGCGGGTGTTCACGGGAACCGCGGCCGGTCGGGCCCGGTCGGTGGACGGGCCTGCCGACCTGTACAGCTGGCTGGGCCGGTCCGTCGCGCTGAAGCCCGCTCGGCGTGAGGACGGCGAGGTCGTCGTCGACAAGGTGCTGGTCGGTGCCGGGGAGCTGATGGCGCCGCTGGCGCCGCAACTGCTGCAGGACGCGGTCCTGGTCGCGGGCAAGCCGCAGCAGGCCCGTACCGACCGCGCCCTGTGGCGTACCTCGGCCGCCCTCTACGCGGGCACCGACCCGGGCAACGCGAAGGGATCCGACCTGTTCTCCAGGCTGGAGGTCCTGGGTCGGCGGGTGGAGATCCTCTCGGTGGGTCTGCTCACGTCCCAGAGCAGTTTCGTGGGCTGGGTGAGAGAGACGTTCCCGTTCGTCGGCGCGCTGCGCGAGGAGTTGTACCTGGCGGCGACGGACGGCGCGCGGTGGTGCGAGAAGGCCGAGCGTGCCGCTGCCGGTGCCGCGGTGGTGGCGCGGGACGCCGCCTTTCCGCGGGCCAGGCCGGACGAGCGCAAGCGGCTGGCGGCCCGTCTGCTGTCCGCTCCCCTGTTGTGGGCCCGCTACGAGGAGCTCTTCCACCGGCTGCTGGAGGACATCGCGTCCGGCGGCTGCGGGAAGGCGGCCCGGGCCCGATTCGCGGTGGAGCTGGTGAAGACCACCCGGGCCTCGATGCGCGAGTCGCTGAGCTGTCTGCCCGAGACCGGGGTCGGGTTCCAGGCACGGCTGCGTGCTCTGGCCCGTCTGGAGTCCGCGTTGTCAAATCCCCGTGCCTTTCCGCCCGAGTTCCTGGAGGTCACCGTGCCCACTGCCGACGCGTCACCGGCCGAGGCCACCGAGGACAGCCGGGCGCTGGCCGGGTGGCTGGCCGGCCTGGTCCGCTCACGCGACCACACCTTGCTCAAGGCCCTGACGGTCTCCGAGCACCCGTACCAGATGGAAGCGGAGTCGTCGGCCACCCGCTTCGCGGGCACCGAGGCGATCAAGTCCGCACACCTGCTGACGGCGCGGCTCTTCGCCCGCTACCACCGCAGCCTCCCCACCACGGATCCGGTGCGGATCTTCGGCTCCGGCGACCTCGGGACGGCATGCCGGCGCATCGGCTTCGGTCGTGAACGCGGTGCCCGCGACCCGGGCGTGGAGCGCCTCTTTCGCCTGCTGGTCCTCACCAGCCACACGATCGAGGAATCCCACCTGTTCCGGGCCGTCGAACGCCTGCGGTCCGCGGAAGCCGTACCCCCGCATTGGGCCACGCTCGCCGACGATCTCGCCGCCTGGTCCGGGAGCCAGGATGTCCGCGAGCGCTGGGGCGAAAACTTCTACACCCCTCGCGCCAGGGCGCGCCGCAAGGCGGCAGCCGGCTGACCGCCGGGGGATTCCATCGAATGGCACCCGACTCATTCTCTGCCTGACTCCCCACACCCAAGGAGCAACTCCATGAACGTCGACGCCTCGCTGCGCTATCTCAGCCTCCACTCGTTGACCACCTTCAGTCATGTACTCCTCGTTCGCGACGATGCCGGCGAACCCAAATCCTCGATCTTCGGCGACGCGGAAAGGGTGTTCATCAGTCCGCAGAGCCGGCGTCGCGCCGACCGCACGCACGCGCGCGACGAAGCCAACCTCGGCACCGGCCCACTGGCGGAGCATGCCTGGGGGGTACGGACTCGGGAATGGGCGCTGCGGGTCGCCGAGGTGCTGCGCGACGGCCACGGATGGGAGGCCCAGTCGGCGCTGGAGATGGCGCGGGCCGCGTTGCGGGGTGTCGGCCTGAAGTTCGGGTCGACCCCGAACACCGCTTTCCTGACCAAGGTGATGGTCTTCGCGCCCGAGGCGACCGGCTCGACGCTGGCCCGGATCATCCAGGAGCACCGCGGCGAGCTGGAGGCGTGGGCAGCCCTGGTGGCCGAGGCCGAGGCCGAGGCCGCAGCGGCTGCGGAGAAGAAGAAGAGCAAGGGCAAGGGCAAGAAGGCCGCTCCGGCCGAAGAGGAGGTGGCGGAGACGGAGGCGGACGGGGAGAGCACAGCAGGTGGTGAGGTGAAGGTGCCGCCGATTCCCAGCCGGGTCAAGGCGCTGCTGATCACCGGGCTCGCTCCGGCCGACGCGATCGACATCGCCCTCTTCGGGCGGTTCCTCGCCGAGGTCGCCGGTGCCGGGAACGTCGACGGGGCGATCCAGACCATGGCCTCGTTTTCGGTGGATGCCGCCTCGATTGTGAGGGACTTCTTCTCGGCCGCAGATGATTTCAAGATCGCCCGTCAGAGGCTGGGCACCGACTTCACCGACGCCCTGGCCCGTCTCAACGCTGCGGCGCCCTTCGACGCCGCCCTGGAGGGCGAGGAAGGCGGCGGTTACGCGCTGGATGACCGCGGGGCGGGCATGACCGGCCAGCAGAACTTCTTCAACGGCACCTTCTACGCCCACAGCGTCCTCGACCGCGTCCAGCTGCGCCGCAACCTCGCCAACGGCGGCATGGACCCCGAGGCCGTCGAGCGCGCCGCCCGGAACGCCGAACTGGCCTTCCTCAACGCCTTCGTCAACGCCGTGCCCAGCGCGAAGAAGAACACCACTGCCGCACCCGGCACGCTGCCCAAGCTGGTCCTGGCCCACGCCGCGCCCCGCCAGTACAACTACGCCGGCGTGTTCGAGAAGGTCATCCGCCGGGAGGAAGGCGTCCCGAGCCTGGTCGCCGCCGAACGACTCCTGAAGCACCACGACATGGTCGTCAGGAAGCAGCGTGTCGAGCCCGGAGCCGTCCTCAGCTACGACATCGCCACCATCGAGCTCCTCGACAGCCTGCGCGACGCCGGCAAGCTCAAGCCCACCGAGGTGGACCAGCCGGCCGAGCTGAGCCCGTTCTGCCCGGCCGGAGCGCCCGCATGACGCCGACACCCCACTGCCTGTGCATGCGGCTCGAAGCCGTCATGCAGTCCTGGGGCATCCGCTCCCCCTACAACGACCGCGACACCCACAGCCGGCCCACGAAGAGCGGTGTCATCGGCCTGCTCGCCGCCGCCGACGGACACGACCGCGACGAGATCCGTCAGGAAGGCGACGACTTCCTGCCCCTGGCCGAACTCGCCGCCCTGCGCTTCGGCGTCCGGGCCGACCGACCCGGACGGCTGACCTGCGACTTCCAGACCAGCGGCGGCGGAACCTTCCCCTTGCGTCCCCGCGACATCATCACCGACCCCCACCGGGCCGACCGCGCGGCCACCGCCCTCGCCGAAGACCACGGCCCCGCGTTCGGCCACATCACCGGCCCCAGCCTGGCCGACTGGTACAGCGCGCCCAAGAACATCGCCCCCCACCCCGACACCCACACCCTCACCGCCACCAGCAGCAAACGCCACCCCCAGGTCTCCCGCCGCTGGTACCTGGCCGATGCCGCCTTCCTCGCCGCCGTCGAATCCACCGACACCGCGCTCCTGCATCGCCTCGCCGAACGCCTCGACACGCCCCGCCGGCTGCTGTGGCTCGGCCGCAAGCACTGCGCCCCCACCGCGCCCTTGGCCCACGGGATCTATCCCGGCACGCTGCAGGAGGTCCTCGCCACCAGGCCCCTGCTGCCCCGGGCACGGTCGGCCCCCACCAGCGCCTGGGTCGAAGTCGCCGCCACCACGCCCGACGCTTCACCGGTCAACGACCAGCCGATCAGCTTCGCCACCCACAACCGGATCCGGGCGCTGCGCTGGGAGCAGCGCCTGTCCCTCACCCCTCCCCAGGAGGACCGGTGAACGTTCCCGTCCGCGTCGTCGTCCACCACACCCTGGTCGAACTCGACCTCAACCACCCCCGCACCGCCCGCGTGCTGGCCGACGCCCAGGAACTCCACCGCCTGGTGATGGGCATGTTCCGCCACTGGGTCACCGACGGCCAGCCCAACGCCCGCGCCCTGATGGGCGTCCTCCACACCAGCGCCGTCGACCTCACCCAACGCACGATGACCCTCATCGTGCAGTCGGCCGTCCCCCCCGACACCCTCGCGCTTCCCCGGCACATGCTCACCGCCCCGGCACAGACCCGCATCGTCAATCTCACGGTCAAGGCCGGCCAGGAGTACGTGTTCCGCACCACCGTCACCCCGGCCAGCTACGGGCACCACAACGGCCGCCGCACCCGAGACCGGCCCACCGACACCTCCCCCGAAGCAGCCCTGACCTGGCTCACCCAAAGGCTCCAGCCCGACCCCGAAGTGCCCTACGACCGCCACCCCCTCATCGGCGCCGACGCACGCCCCGAGCACCTCCAAGCCCGCAAGCTCCCCGCCCTCGCCGCGTACCGGCCGGGCAAGCCCGTCGTCGTGGCCCGCTCCGAAATCCAAGGGCGTCTCACCGTCACCGACCCGACCGCGTTCGCCCGCACCCTCACCCAGGGCCTCGGACGCCAGCGCGCCTACGGCTGCGGCCTCCTCCTCGTCCAACTCGTCCCAGCGCCCCGTACCGCCACCCCCACGGAACGCCAGCCATGCCACCGCACCCCCGACCTCCCGGTACAGAGCACCCCGACGAACTCCCCCACCTCTTCACCCACACCGTCGACACCGTCCCCGTCCACTGCGTCCGCCCAGCAGACACCCGCCACGCCACCTGGGCCGTCTACCAACACCACGCCTACCTCGGCACCCTCCACCACCGCGAACCCGGCTGGCATCTCCAACACACCCACGAACACCACGACCGCTTCGACGACGCCATCCGCGCACTGCGCCGCCCCGCCACCTGGCCACACACCCGTGCCCGCGCAGCCCAGTGGGCTCACGACGTCCTCAACACCCCAGGCCTGTGCGTCCTCAACATCCAGACCACCGGCCTACACAAGCCCCGAGCCCTCCACATCGCCGTCAGCACCCCAGACAGCGTCCTCCTCGACACACTGATCAACCCCCGCCGCCCGGTCGAACCCACCGCGACCCAGCTCCACCACCACACACCCGACACCCTGCGCCACGCCCCCCTCTTCGAAGACGTCCTTCCCCACCTCGCCGACATCCTCCAAGACAGGCGCTGCGTCACCTACAACCTCGACTTCACCCAGCAGGTACTCGCCCACGAACTGTCACGCATCGGCACTCCACGACCCTTGGCAGCCTCATGGACGAACGCCATACGACCGGTCGCTCACTGGACAGGCCTCTGGTCGGCCCGGCATCGCACCTACCGCAACCAACGACTCCCCGGCCCCAATGAAGCAAGATCAAAATGCAGCGCCCTCCTCCACCAACTACAGCGACTAGACACCGAAGGGCTTCACCAGCACACCTCCACAAGTTGCCAAATCCACAGCATGTAGCAGACAGCACCGCAGGTCACGAAGGGTCCGCCCCGCACGCCCGGGGATCGCCCCTGCGCGAAGCCCCGCCCGCGCAACTCACCGCCGTCCGCCCCGCACGCCCGGGGATCGCCCCGCCGTACCGATCTCGCCCATGACCGCCCCTTTGTCCGCCCCGCACGCCCGGGGATCGCCCCTCACCGGCCCGCGCCGGCAGGGATGACGCCCCGTCCGCCCCGCACGCCCGGGGATCGCCCCGCACCGGCCCGCGCCGGCAGGGATGACGCCCCGTCCGCCCCGCACGCCCGGGGATCGCCCGACCACCATCAAGCGCCGATTTAAGGGCGACTCGTCCGCCCCGCACGCCCGGGGATCGCCCCGGCCTCATCGGCCCAGGACAGGAGCGACACGGGTCCGCCCCGCACGCCCGGGGATCGCCCCTACCCCTTCGAGTTCCACCAGGGCGACGCGATGTCCGCCCCGCACGCCCGGGGATCGCCCCTCCGAGACGATCCGCGGCGCCCCTTCCTCCGTGTCCGCCCCGCACGCCCGGGGATCGCCCCCAGGTCCGCGGCCGGCACCCCGGCGTGTTCTCGTCCGCCCCGCACGCCCGGGGATCGCCCCGCACAAACGGCGCCGGACCGCGCGAACGGCCCGTCCGCCCCGCACGCCCGGGGATCGCCCCGCCGTGAGGGCCTGACGGTAGGACATCGACGGGTCCGCCCCGCACGCCCGGGGATCGCCCCACATAGGTGGGCTGCACGTTCGCCGGCAGCTCGTCCGCCCCGCACGCCCGGGAATCGCCCCACCTACGTCCTGCCCCTGTCCCGCTACCCAAAGTCCGCCCCGCACGCCCGAGGATCGACCCGGATCGGTGGTCCGCGCGCACCGGGCCCCGCAGTCCGCCCCGCACGCCCGGGGATCGACCCAGGAGGTGGTGGCCCACCTGCACGCCCTGGCGGTCCGCCCCGCACGCCCGAGAATCGACCCTTCATGGTCACAGCCGCCGGACGCCTCAAAGCGGTCCGCCCCGCACGCCCGGGGATCAACCCGGCCTCGGCTCTCGCGGCGGTCTTTGATGAACGTCCGCCCCGCACGGCCGGGGATCAACCCAACCCCGACTGTGGACACGCACTCGACTCACTGTCCGCCCCCACACGTCTGGGAATTAGCCCGCTTCCTCGTCCAGGTCAGCCGTTACGCCGAGGTCCGCCCCGCACGCCCGGGAATCAGCCCAACCTCCCCCACCTGAAGAAGGCCCAGGGCAGGTCCGCCCCGCACGCCCGGGGATCGACCCGCCTCGTGGGTCATCACCACGGCGTCCCAGTCGTCCGCCCCGCACGCCCGGGGATCAACAGGTTTGTCGGCGTCATACGCAACGCCGGTGTCAAGCCCCCGCGCGATGGATGACCGTCTTCGGCAACAGACTGTTGAGGAGCCGGGCCGTCTCCGATTCCATATCGACTCCCCCGCCCAGGCCTTCGTTGATCCGGGCCAAACGCGCGGCGGCTTCGCGCAGGGCGTCCACGTCGCCGGCGGCGTGGTGGGCAAGGAAGACCTGCCGGTGCAGGAGTTCGTTCTCCTCGGCGGCCAGGAGGCCTTGGTGCGCGGCCCAGAGCGCGCCGGTGTAGTCGGTGGCTTCCCGGCGGCGGGTGGACAGCTCGTAGGCGACGTCGGCGATGGCCGAGACCATCTCCTGGATGGCGGGTTCGGCCCAGGCGTAGCGCTGGGGGTCGATCGCGGCGAAGGGACGGCCGCGGACGAGGGCCAGGGCCCGGCGCAGGGCGAGCTCGCCGTCCTCGTCGTGGCGGGCGAGGCCGGTGCGGGCGAAGTTCTGGAACATCTTCCAGTCGCAGGCGACGGCCTGGGCGAGGCGGTAGCGGCTGTCGCCAGTGTCCTGGACCCGGGGGAAGTACGCCTCGCCCTCGGAGTCCTTGCCGAGCCAGGAGCGGGTGCGGGAGATGACGGCGTTGCGCATCTGCTTGTTGACCAGGCGGCCCGGCCAGAGGGCGTCGTCGATCGCGTGGTGGTCGGCACCGGGGTTGAGCGCGAGGTAGGAGACGAGCTCGACGGCCGCGCTCTGCCGGTTGGAGTCGATCCGGCCGGCCGCGCCGTCGATGACCACCCGGCCGAGCAGGAGCACCGTCGGCGCGCTGCCCTCGGGGCCATCGGCATCGTCAGCGGCGCGGGTCGGGGCGGGCACAGGTACGGGAGCCGCGGCCGGGACCGCCGGGACCGGGTTGTCCGCCTCGGGACGGGTCTCGGTCGAGTCGCTTCCTTGCTTCTTCAGCAGGGGTGCGGGTTCAGGCGCCGGGGCGGGGGTGGGACCTGCGGGCGGGTTGAAGAGGTCGGGGAGGGTCGGGCCAGTGGTGCCGTGATCAGTCTGGTCGTCGGGTGCCTCAGCCGGGAGGATTGCGGGGTGCGCGGGCTCCTCGTCCGTCTCGCCGGCTCCAGCGTCGGCGTCGGCCTGGTGCTCGGTTTCCAGTTCCTCGCGCTCGATGTCCGCGTACTCGTCCGGCATCCCGTCCTCGTCGGCACCGGCCTCCGGCTGGGGTGCTTCGTCCTCGGCGGTCTCGTTCGTCGGGTCTTCTTCTTCGGCCTCCTTCTGGTCCTGGTCCTGGTCCTCCTGCGCGTCAGGGTGTTTGTCGGTGTCGAGGAGGCCGTCCAGCCACTCGTCGCGGGCGGGCACGTCAGTGTCGGCGGCGGAGAGGGTGAGTAGTTCGATCGCGTCGGCGAAGTGGGGGTCGGTCAGGCCCTGGAGCTTGATGGGCAGATCGGAGCCGGGCAGGACGATGGTCTCGTCGGGCCCTGCGCAGTGCAGGGTCCAGCCCTCCTCCGGGTCCAGGTGCGCGTTCTCGCTGGCCGTGACGACTGCGCCGGCGACCCGCGGCTGGGCCGTGATCAGGTCGAACAGCGCCTTGGTCTGGTCGCCTTCGGGGAGTTCGGCGGCGAGGATGATGTGGGGTGTCCAGGAGCCGCCGGCGTCTTCTTGGAGGCGGGCTGCGCGGAGGGTGGGTGCGCCGAGCGCGGCCAGGGCGCGGCGTTGGTCGGCGGTGTGGCTGGTGAGTTCGGCGACCGCTTCGGTGAGGGTGTCGGTGCGGGCGACGCGTTCGGGTGCTGCGTCGTCGAGGCCGGCGGCCGTGTCGGCGAGCGCGGTGATCTCCAGGTGGCCGGGCAGCGGGGTGCTGGCGAGTTCGACCGCGATGGCTTGGAGGACGTGGCGGGCGTGGTCGGCGTCGCCGTCCAGGTGCAGGACGCCGACGTGTTCCAGGTCGACGAGGACCAGGCGGCCGGCTCCGTCCCAGCCCAGGGAGACCAGGGCCGGGTAGGGGGCGTCGGCGCCCTGGAGGGCTTCGCGGTCGACGAGGTCGGGGCTGGAGGCCGGGCACGTCCACAGGTCGGTGCGGCCCGCGGTGCCGGAGAAGGGCTTCATCGGCGCGGTGTCCTGGTCGAGGTGCAGCTCGACCTTCTGATCGTGCAGAACGACGGCGGTGACCACGGGCAGTTCACGCTCGGCGGCGGCGAGGTTGAGGGCGAGGGTGCGCAGGGCGGCATCGAGGAGGTCGAAGCCGGTGGGGTGCTGGGCGGAGCGCAGGCCCTGTTCGGTGGCGGCGGCGCTGCCGGTGGGCATCGGGATGCGGCGGCCGGGCCGGCGGCGGCGCTGCTGGAGGATGCGGCGGGTGGCGAGCGTGCCGATGAGCGCGGCCGCCAGGGCGCCGGCGCCCATCCAGACGGCAGCAGGCGCCAGTGCCTCGTCCTCGTGTGCCTGCTGGGTGCTGTCCGCCTTCTGGCCGTCCAGCGCGGGAGCGGCCGTGGTGGGCGCGGTTCCGGGGGTTGAGGCGGCGGGAGCTGGGGTGGCGGACGCGGGCGCGGGGGCCGCGGGCGCGGGGGCCGCGGGTGTGGGGGTGTCCTGCGCGGTGTCCGGCTTCGGGGGTGTCGTGGTGTCCGGGGCGGGTCGGCTGTCAGGGGCGGGGGCCGGGTCGGCTGTGGCGGGGAGGGTGAGTTCCTGGCCGGGGACGATCAGGTCGGGATTGTCGAAGGTGCCTCCGCCGGGCAGGGGCTTGCCCTTGTTGGCTTCGAAAATCTTCGGCCAGTCCTCGGGGTTCCCGTGCTGCCCGGCGATGCCCCACAGGTTCTCGTCGGTCTTGACGAAGTGCGTCTCCTCGGCAGCGGCAGGCTTCGCGTCCGTGGGAGCGGCTGGTGCGGGCTGCTGCGCGGGCGCTGCCTCGGCGGGAGCGGACGGCGTCGGCGCGGCCGGCTTGGCGATGTTGGCGTCGGCCGGCAGTCGGATCACGGCGCCCTTGGGCAGGAACTGATCGCCGGCCGCGAGCTGCGGGATGCTCGGGTTGAGGGCGGCGATGTCCTTCCAGCGCGGGCCGCTGCCCAGGTACTGCTCCGCCAGGTCCCAGGGGAGTTCGGAGTCCCCGGTCACGGTGTGGGTGGGCCAGGCCTCCTGCTGCGCCGCGGCCGCCGTTTCGGCGGTCGCCGCGCTGCTGGTGCCTGCGGCCTGTACGGCGGTGGCGGCGACGGCCGGGCCGGTGGTCGCGGCCGAAGCCGCGGTGGGGGCGATCAGGACGAGACCGCCGATGAGGAGGCCGGCGAAGGACTGCAGCCCGCCGAGGCCCTTGATCCGCTTCGCCTTGCGGCCGCGGACCAGGGCGACGATCTCGACGAGGGCGGAGAGGGTGAACAGCGCCCAGCCGATCCAGCCGATGGTCGTGAGCACCGTGAAGAACAGCCGGCCGTCATCCTGCTGGGTCAGCAGGTCCCAGCCGCCGGCGAAGTCGGTGGGCTGGTACCCGACTACCAGTAGGACGAGGGGGATCCCGGCGATGAGTGCGGCCAGGACGGCGAGGCCGAGCAGGGCACGGAGCAGACGTACAGGGGTGCTCATGGGGCGGTCAGCCTCCGGCTTGGGTGTGCAGTCGGGCGTGTGCCTTGCCGGACACGCTGATCGTCGACCTACCCACGAACTGCGCGAACAACGTGTTGTAGGTGTCGTGGACGGTGACTTCGAGACGCTGACCGCCGTCGGTGACGGTCACGGAGCCCGAGACGTTCTGGGCGGCGAGGTAGTCCTGGGCGGCTGCGACGGCGGCGTCCGGGTCCACCGTGATCTCGGTGCCCTGAACTGCGGCGGGGACGTTGAGCTGCTGGCCGGCCGCACGGGCCGCTTCCTGCGCGAGGCCGGTGGCCTTGTTCGTCGCGTTGAGGGCACCTCCGCCGTCGACCAGCAGGCCCATGATCATGATGATGCCGATGGCGCTGATCGCGTAGAACGGCGAGAGCGACCCGCGGTCGCCGCCGTGACGCAGGCGGTCCCGCACGGCGGCGAGGCGGCGGGTGAGGGCGGTGATCACTGGCGGCCCCTGTAGGAGTCGATCGGACTGGTCCACGAGGCCCGGAGCGTGCGGGATCCCGGGAGGCCGGGCAGTCCGATCTCGCCGAGCGGAGCCGTACAGGCCACGGTGACGCGGACGGTGGCGTCCTGGCCGAGGTCGAGGCCGTACCCGGAGGTGTCGACCGAGACGCTGGAGGAGGCGCAGTGGATGCCCTCGCCGCCCAGGCTGCGGGTCGCGGCCGCCGCTCCTGAGGCCTGCGCGGCGCCGGCTTCCCTTTCCAGGGAGGCAGCGCGGGCGGCCGCCCGGGCGGCGCCTTCCACGGCGCCGGAGGCATCGGTGACCCGCCCGAAGGCGATCATGAGCAGCATGAGGGCGATGATGGCCGGGGCGAGAATGACGGTCTCGACGCTGTAGCTGCCCCGGTCCTCGCGCCAGTTGATGCGCCGTACCCACTTCATGGCGCCTCCACCCAGCGCTCGACCGGAGCTTCCGCGCTCTGGACGACATCCAGCTCGACGCCGGGGACCAGGGTGGCGACGGTGCCGCGCACGGTGATGCGGATCTGCTCGGGGCCGCTGCCGTCGGCGGACACGGACGAGCCGCGGACGCTGCCGTACTTGGCGAGGAGTTCCTGGGCCTGGGCGACGCCGTCGCCGGGGCTGGCGCCGAGCTGGCGGCCGGCCTCCACCCCCTGGGTGGCGGCGGAGCGGGCGACGGATCGGGCGTGGTAGTACATGCCGGTCTGGATCGCGGCGAAAACCAGGAACAGCACCACGACGGCGAGCACGGCCAGCTCTACGCTGCCCGAGCCCCGGTCGCCTTCCTCCCGAAGGCGTGCGCGTAGGCGCCGCCACCGGTTGCCGGCCTGGTCTTTCACGCCGCTTCCTTCCTCCTGGTGGTTGGTTCAGCCGCTGATGAGCGGGATCTTGGCGTCGGTGAAGGTCTTGATCGCGGCGACGACCGCGATGGCGATGGCGATGACGACGCCGGCGATGACGGCGAGCTCGGCCGAGGTCTGGCCGGCGTCGCGCGGGGCGTTCTTCAGCCGCTCGACACGGGCGGCGAGGAAGGTGGTGAGGAAGCGGATGTGCATGGTTTCTCCCTTGGGGTTCAGCCGTTGAACATCGAGACAACGGGCGGCAGGACGACGAAGACGAGCATCAGCAGGACCGCGAAGGTCACCGGCAGCACCATGCTGGTGCTCGCTTCGTTGGCTTGGGCCTTGGCGTCGGAGAGGATCGCGACGCGCAGCTGGCGGGCTTGGGCCTGGAGGGTCGTGTAGACGGCGGCGCCGTCGCCCGCGAGGGCGAGGGTGTCGGCCGGGCGAGTCAGTTCGGGGATGTCGAGTTCCTCGCCGAGCTGCTTGAGGGCGTCCCAGACGGTGACGCCGGCGAGGTCTGCCTCGTAGAAGGCCTGCCGCATCCGCTCGAAGATCCAGCCGTCGCCGACGTCCGCCGTGTCGGTCAGGGCCTGGGCGGCGCCGGAGTTGGCGATGCGGGCCAAGGCAACGCGGTCGAGGTAGGAGGCGGCGGCGTGCCTGACGACGAGGCGCGCGGCCGCGGCTTCCTTCCGGACTTCCTGGCCGGGCCACAGCCAGAACAGGGCGGCGAGGCCGAGGCCTGCGGCGGCCGGCATCACGAACGGCAGGCTGACCCCGAGCATGGCCAGGAGCGCCCCGGCCAGCTGCGGCAGGACCAGGCCGTACAGGGCAAAGAGGAACCTCTTGCCCAGGTGTTCGGCCGGGCTGATTCGGAGCAGGTTGAGGTCGCGGACGGGCAGGGTGATCCGCTCGCCGAACGCCGACAGGAGGCGGGTGCCGACCTTCTCGGGCAGGGACCCGGTGCTGGTGGCGGTGATGCGGGGCTGGCGGGCGATGTGGTCGGCGTCGAGCCTGTCCATGACCGAGACGACGTCGGGCCGGGCAGGCAGCAGGGCGCGGATGGCCACGCCGACGAGGGCGCCGGCGGCCGCGGCAGGCAGGACCGCTTCCATGGGGATCATCGGACGGCTCCCGTCAGGGCCGGCTCGGCCTGGTCCAGGGGGTTGAGGAGGCGGGGGTCCGGCTTGGTCGCTGCGGCCCGGCGCAGCCAGGACAGCGTCCAGGCGAAGAGACCGCCCAGGATCGCGAGGGCAAGCTGCCCGGCCGGGGACTGGTACCAGGCGGACCAGGCTTCATTGAGCATGCAGCCGACGAAGACGATGCAGATCACGATGCTGACGATCCGGCTGGACTTGCGGATCTTGGCGCGGTCGGACTCGATGTCGCGGGCGTCGGCAGCCTGCTGGTGGATCGTCACCGCGAGTGCCTCCAGGGCGGTGGACAGGCCCGGGCCCATGTTCGCCGCGTGCGACTGGAAGAGCAGGGCGACGTGGTCCACGACTCCATCGCCGAGCTCGTCCGCGAACAGGGCGAAGGCCTGCTTGGAGTCCATGCCGGAACGCAGCCGCTCATCGAGGGCGCGGACGTTCGCGGCAATGGGGGCGGGGGCGTTGCGGGCGCTGGCGCGGATCGTCTGGACGAGGCTGATGCCCGCGGTGTGGATGCCGGCCAGGCCGTTGAGCCACTGCCCGATCGCCTCCAGCCGCTCGATGCGCTGCTCGGCCGCCGTGCCCGGGTTCAGGAGGAACGGGAAGCCGAGGACCGCGGCACCGGCGAGGATCCCGTGGACGGGCCAGCCGGTGTACGCCCACACCGCGAGCACGGTGGTACCGGCGGTGATGACCAGGGCGCGCCAGCGGCGCTGCCAGGCCTCGGGCAGGCCAGCTTTCGCCGCCCGGAGCCGGCTGGCACGGCGGGAAGCGGGCTTCGCCTGGTCCACGACACGGCCGCGCCACTCACGCACGGCCAGGATCCCGGCGAGGACCGTGACGAGGGCACACAGCGCCGCGACAAGGGCGAGCTGGGCGGAGTTCACTTGGCCTCCCAAACGTCTACCGCACTCCGGCGATCAAGGCGCCGACTGGTCTCCAACCTGTGTGCGTTCATCGGCTCACCGTCTGAAGAGCCGGGCCCCAGGCACCCTCGGGGTCCTTGGCCAGCCAATGGCGATGGAAAGAACCGGTGCGCTCCAGGACGTCTATGAAGCTCGGCATGTTGCGGTACACCGCGCGCGGTTCGTCCCCGTGGGGGGCGAAGAGTTCGCTGGTGGTGGGGCGGCCGCCCTCACCGACGACGTCGTGGACCTCGTAGATGTGGGAGACGAAGCGGTGCTTGCGGCCGCCGATCGCGGTTTCGTCGAGGTAGGTGAGGTAGACGACCACGTCGATCGCGGAAGCGATGAGGTGGTTGGCGGCTTCGGTCTGCATGCCGGCCTCGGTGCACAGCTGCACCAGGCGGGAGATGATCGCGTGCGGACGGCGCACGTGCAGGGTGCACATGGAGCCGGAGCCACCCGCGGACATCGCCTGGAGCATGGGCAGGACCTCGGTGGAGCGGACCTCACCGACGATGACCCGGTGCACGTTGTAGCGCAGGGCGGTGGGGAACATGTCGCCGATGGTGACCTCGCCGGAGTTGGCGCCGCCGCGGACCTCGCCGTTGGACTGGCGGGCCTCGAAGGCGAACGTCAGCGGCCCCGGCTTGTCGGGCGGACCTGGCTCGTCGAGGTAGAGCTCACGGTCGGACTCCAGGGTCGCGATCCGCTCCCCCGGCGGGATCTCCCGGCCCAGGGCGCGGAGCAGCGAGGTCTTGCCCGCGCCCATGTCGCCGACGACCAGGATGTTCAGCTTCGCCTGGACGCAGGACTGCAGGAAGGATCGCAGGAGCGGGTTGATCGAGCCCCAGCGGACGAGTTCGTCGATCCCGTGCTGGCGGATGCGGTGCTTTCGGATGACTACCGACGGGCGGGTGGTGAGCAGGCTCGCGGTAACGCGGGAGCCGTCGGGCATGCGGAAACCGACGTTGGGGGTGGCCTGTGTCAGGGCGCGCTCGCCGTGCCCGGACAGGCCGGCCATCCGGTTCACCCAGGTGATCAGCTCCGCGTGGGAGTCGGCGACCCGCTCGATGGTGCGGCGGGGACGGTCGTAGTACTCGATGTGTGCGCGGACGCCGTCGACCATGACGTCCTCGACGCCTTGCTCGTCCAGGAGGCCCTGGAGGCGGCCGCCGCGGAACATGGCGTCGAACACCGCGCTCCCGATGGCGCGTTCCTCGTCCGCTGAGAGGGCGGGGGCTCCGTGCGAGTACTTGGTGGCCCAGCTCGCGACGGCTTTCGTCACCATGGAGCGGGCCTGGGCCCGGCGGTCGTCCTCCTCCAGCAGGCGGCCGGGGTCGTGCGCGGACAGCTCGGCGGACACCTCCGCCTGGAGCGCTTCGATCACCTCCCAGCCGACCGGAAGCTGGCCGGGAAGCCCAGCAAGTTTCGGTACGGCGCCCGAGCTGGCGGCCGTCGGCCGGGTGGGAGCCGGCAGCGCGGGCTCCGGTGCGGGGGCGGCGGCGGGCTGGGGGATGCGGGTGGTGCCGATGCGGCCGGTCAGCAGTCCGGCGATGTCGGCGGGGCCGCGCGCGGCCCCGCCGTCGGGGCGCTGTTGTGCGTCAGACACGAGGGTCCACCTTTCCCTGGCCCAGGCGCTGAAGCACCCCGCCGACCTGCGGAACAGGAGCCTCCAAGGCAGGTGCCGGCGCAACTGCTGGTGCCGGCAACGCGGCCGGTGCTGGCGCCGGTGCGGTGGGCGCGTACTTCTGGTGCAGGGCTCGGCGTGAGGCGGCCGCCTGGAGGTGGCCGAGCGCGGTGCGGGCCGAGCTCAGGAGCGCGGACTTCTTCAGCCCCCGCGGAGCCCGGCCGGTTCCCGCCAGGTAGGCGGCGGTGTCCGGCTCCCACGGCAGTGCCGCCATCACGGGCAGGCGCAGGGCCTCGGAGACCTCGTGGGCGCGGCGGGGGCCGTCCTCGATGAGGAGGACGCCGAGGGCGTCCGGGCCGGTGCCGCGGTCGGTGAGTTCGTTGCGCAGCGGTTCGGTCATGTGGCGGGCCAGGGCGAGTGACTGGTCGGTGGCGCGTACGACGAGGAGGACCAGGTCGGCGCCGTGGAGGAGGGGTGCGGGGGTGAGGGTGTGGTGGAGGCGGCCGGACTCCAGGGCAAGGCGGCCGGCGTCGATGACGACGTCGTAGCCGCCTTCGTCCGAGAGCACGCGCATGACCTGGGCCAGGGCGGGCCATGTCCGGGCGAGGGCAGGGGCCTGGGCGGGGTCAGTCAGGCCCGGCAGGACCTGGCGGTTGCCGGACTCGTCAAGGCTGACGAGGTGGCTGGCGAAGGCCTGCGCGAGGGCGTCCTCGCCTGCGCGTTCGGCAACGGCGAGGTGGTAGAGGCCGGTCCCGGCGGTGATCTGGGACTGGAAGAGGCCTGCTCTTATGGTGCCGCCGGCCGGGTCGCACTCGGCCAGCAGCGACGGGCGGGTGGAGGACAGGGTCATCGCGAGGGCGCTGGTGGTGACCCCGCACGACTTCGCGCTGACCAGCGCGATGACGGTCACGATCCGCTCCGCACGTCGCGGACCAGGGCGATCCGGCCGGACGAGGCACGGGTGGCCAGCAGCGGCCCGTCGGAGGAGGCGACCGCGAGGTTGACGACGACGGCTCCGGAGGCGTCGGGCCGGCTGACGGAGACCACGACGGCCTTTACCGAGGTGGGCGGGGCCTCGGCGCCGTCCTTGCCGGTGGGCTGCTCGCCCTGGCCGGGGACCGTGACCGCGAGGACCTTGTCCCCCGGGACGAGCGAGCCTGCGGGGGCCTGGCCGCGCTTGACCTGGACACCGACCTGCTGCCTGTCGTCGCCCAGGCCGGTGCCGGGCTGCAGCTGCCCGGCGACGAGCAGGCTGCCCTTGCGCAGGTCTACCGCCGGGCGCTTGCCCACGACGCTGGCCCGGTCGGTGGCCGGCATCGGGGTGAGGGCCGAGTCGGCCGAGACCTCGGCGACGACGACGTCCGCGTCGGTGAGCGGCTGCCCGGCCGGGACGTCGTTGGCGATGGCAAGGACCTTAGCCCGGTCGCCGACGGCGGACACGGCGGCGGCCGCGCCGAGGGCGGCCGCGACGGCCAGGACCGTGCTGAGGGCGGCCGCGGCGTACCGGCGCTGCTTCTTCACGGGTGCCGTGGTGGTGATGGGGAGTTCGGTGCGCGGGCCGGCCGAGCGCGGGATCGGCGGGGCGGCGGGGGTTTCCATTCGGATGATGCCTCTCGGGAAGTGCAGTCCGTGCGCGTGCTTAGTTGAGGACCTGGACCTCGGCGACGTTGATGTCCACGGCGCTCGTGCGGATCTCGGTCAGCTGGCCGCCTTGGGCGCCGCCGGTGACCTGCCAGTCGATGGACCAGGTGGACGTCGCGGTGACGTGGTAGGTGCCGGAGCCGGTGGTGGAGGACGGCTTGTCGTAGCGGTGGCCGCAGTCGGGAGACGACTGCTTGCCGTACTCGGGCTTGTAGGGCGTGCCGGCCGTGGTGCAGGTGACGGTCTTCCCGTCGCCCATGTACCACACGATCTTCGACACCCTGGCTGTGGCCGTCACCGATACCGGTCCGACGGACGCCGAGGCCACGTTCGGGCCGTACGTCTCGGGTCCGGTCTCGGTCCACATGTAGACGGGCATCCCGACAACGCCCTTGCCACCCGGCTTTGGCGTGATGCCGATCGCCGGCGGACGCAGCCGCATCTTGTCCACGGCCTGCCGCGCAACAACCGCGGGGTCAATCACCGGGCCCCCGCCGCCAGGCGGGGCGTCGGTGAAGATGTTCTTGACGTCATGCATGCCGGTCTCGTTGTCGAGGCAGTCCTCGATGTACATAGACACGCCGGGCTTCCGGCCCCCGGGCCCCCACAGCCCGTTGTCGTCCTCGGGCTGGGGGTCGGCCAGGGTGTAGGTGCAGGTGTAGCGGCTGTCGCCTCCGCCGGTATCTCCTCCCCCGCCGCCGCCTCCGCCGCCTCCAGTTCCTCCGCCAGTGCTTCCGCCGGGACCACCAGGGACCACGACGATCGGACAGACGAAGCCGGTCTCGCACTTCCCCTTCTCGTCTGCTTCGGCCGTGGCGGGGAGAACCACTGACACGGCGAGGGGGAGGGCAAGAGCGACGTGCCAGCGGGTCAGCACGGCTGGTCCGCGTGGAGTTCGTACTTGAGGACCATCCAGGAGCCGTTCCAGCGCTCCATCATGCTCGTGATGACGTACTTGGGAACGGGGCTGGACGCAACGGGTGCCGGCTGGCCAGTCTTCTTGTCCGTGATCTTCCACTTGGAGACGTCCAGGCAGGCCGAAACGGAGACGCTGGGGCTCTTCTTCTCCAGATCCGCCCCAGTCACGATGGGGTTCAAGAGCACCGGCTCCCCCGTCATGACCCGGCCGTTGGTCTTGAGGTTGGCGGTCTCCTCAATGGCCTTGTTAAGGGCGTCGGCAGTGGCGTACTTCTTGAGGTCGGTGCCCGCGATCTCGGTCACCGCGTAGGCCTTGGGCAGTTCCGTCCAGTACGCCTTGTACGCGGTGAGGGCCTCGGCCTTCGCGGCCTCTTCCGGGTCGAGCGTCGCCGACTTGGTCGGACCAGCCGTGGCCGCGGGGGACGGGGACTTCTCCTTCTCGTTGTCCGAACCGCCCGATGAGGTACACGCTGCGGTGAGGGCGACGCAGACAGTCAAAAGAAATGCTGGAACTGCCCGGCTGCTGTTCCAGCCAAGCTGAGCGAGTCGTGCCATCGGTACCGCTGCCTCCCCGTAGAAAGCCATCGCGCCCGGTGCAGACCTTTGAGGCCTGTTCTCGCGCGGCGTGAACCACAACCGTCACAAGCGACCGGACTGTTCCCATACGTTACGCAGGGGCGGCCAACATCGAAAGTCATTAGTGCAGTTCACGGCCACGCGGACGTCGAAAACCGGACGTTTCTACACCCTCGCGGTACCTTCTCGGAATTCCGTCCGAGGGGCGAGACGCCAGCCAACTGGAACCTCGCGACCCACCCCTTCCCGGCAACTCGGAATGTCGATTCATCTGCACTTCAGATTCTGGAAGCGGATTGGCTGAATGCGTAATCTGAATGGCTGGAAACGAGCACAACTGTCTGGCTTGGAGTAGACCATCTCCAGGCAACCCGCCGAGCCCAAGCGTTCGCGGCCTCGGGCAGGCGTGGCCTACCCGCTGCTCCTCTTGGTGGCGGTCAACCCAGCAGGCTGGTAACCGCTCCAGACCCCGATGCCAGCCGCCGGTCGACGAGTACTTGAACGTTCACGCTGCATTGGTGCTAGTCCCCCGGTTCAACATCAGCCGATCGGAGCAACCACGGGGCAGCCGTCAGCCCTCCGATAAGACTTGCCAATTCCTCAGCTATAGACGGCACCAGCCCCTTCCTTCAGAGGCAACTGCCCAGTGGAGGGCCCCCGGGGCCCGAAGCGGTGCGTGGGCGACCGTCAGGGAGTCCGCGCAGGGCAGGCGGCAGTGGCTGGTCCAGCGCAGCCGAAAGGCGCTGGCGGGGGGTCCGGGGGCAAGGAGCCCCCGGTGCGGGGTGCAGGGGCGCAGCCCTTGCCAGGGGGTCCGGGGGCTGGCCCCCGCTCCACGGCCGGTCCAGCGCGGCCTGGGCGCTGGCGGGGGGTCCGGGGGGCTGGTCCCCCCGGGTATCAGGCCGTAGGTCCGATGTCGCCCAGCAGGGCCGGGGCGGCAGGAGGGGGGCTCCCCTCCCCTGCTGGCCGTGGTGGGAGTGCGGGGCAAGAGGACCCGCGGGCACCAACAGCTGGAGCGGCGGGTGGTGAGTCCGCCTCAGGTAACCCGCATATAGAGGGCGCCGAAGCGAAGTGGCATCTGACCTGCGTGAACACCTTTCCCCGCAGGGTCTCTGACTGCATTACATGATGAAACACGAGACGTAGAGATGTGGTCCGTGAGCACAGTGAGGTGTCTCTGGTTTCATCATTTGTAGATGCCCGAACTGCCCTGGAAACAACCGGAATCACAACACTCGCGCAGTGTTGTTCTGAGGAACAGTGTCGTGCAATGATCTTCGGATTACTGTTCCCGAGGGGAAAGGTGCGCCTCGCTGCCATGCCGGCACAACCCGCGCGCGTACGGCGCTTCGCCGACCGCGACACCGGCGTGATCCAGGAGCTCGAAGAACTGGACGCCGACTCACGGACGACCACCCCCTACAACTACCCAGGAGGCTTCACTGCAGTAAGCAACCGAACCGGCCTTGCCATCCTGAGCAAGGAGTCCGGGCTGACGCCTGCGGATCGGGACGTGCTCGCTCTTCATGTGCACGGTCCCGAGAAGCGCGGAGACGTACTGCGCTGGCCCCGGCAGAAGATGGCCGACTACCTCGGCATCACGACCCGAACCGTGGCATCGTCGATCAAGAAGCTCACCAAGGGCGGATGGCTCTTCGAGGCCGAGCGACACGGGCGAACCATCTACTACCGGGCGACCGCGCACCACGCCTCACGGGCGGGCGGTGAGCAACAGCAGCAGGACGCTGCCTCGTACCGTTTGCCTGTACTCCCCGGAATGCCTGAGAAGGAAGGACGCACAGCATGAGCAGCTACCCGCTTGTCGGCGATGGGATCGACCCCGTCGTCCTGAGTCGGACTCTGTCCCTGCCGCATCCCCAGATGCGGGTGGTGGCGTTCTACCTGACCGCGCAGAAGGACCCGGAGTTCGACTACGGCGTGGTGATGACGGGGCAGGAGATCGCCGAGGCGATCGACATGAACCGCACCACCTTCAGCAAGCAGCTGCCGGTACTCACGAAGGCCGGCTGGCTGCGGGTGGCCCAGCGCCACGGCAACGTCACGTACTACGGCCTCGGCCCGGTGGCCGAGCCGGAGCGGAGCAACGTAGTGCCGCTGAGGCGCACAGCATGACGATGCTCACTGCACGACACGTTTCCGTATGGGAAAGGTGACGGGCGCGGGACTTCATCACACTGTGCTCCACAGGAAAGATGCACGTTGAGAGGGGCGGGAGGCCCGACTTCCCGCCCCTCTCGGCCGTCTCAGGCAGCAGCCGCCACTGGGCCCCTGATCCAGGCATCCACGGGTTCCGCGGGGCCGAGGATCGGGGTGAAGACGGGCTCGAAAGGGCCACGGGCACGGAGCTGGTCGAGGGTGGTGACGCCGGCCCGCAGCGGGGAGGAAGCGAGCGCGGGGTCGCTGGCGGCGAGGCTGCGCAGGTCGGCGATCCGGCGGGCGAGGCGGTCCTCGGAGGCCCCGGCCAGAACCAACAGGAGCCGGGGGAAGGCCGGGTAACGGTAGCGCCAGGCCGGCATCGCGGCCTGGCGCCGGGGCCCGCGGGCCCCCTTCGCGGCCTGGGGCTGGGGCGCGTACTCGTGGTAGGCCGCGTAGGCGTGCAACTTCTGCGCGAGGCGGGCGATCGTCATCTGGGTGCGGTCGACCTCCACGAAGAACGTGAGCAGGGTGCGCTGCTTGCCGGCGGTGTGGACGTAGTTGAGGACGGCATCCGGGACGAGGCACAGCTCCTCCCCCGGGCGGGCCTCGTCGCGGTAGTAGTGGGCGATCTCGGGCGACCAGTCCAGGGGCCCGCACTCGTGGCTCAGACGGCGGGCGTGCTCGACGAACGCCGCTCCGGTTTCGACGACCGCGAGGGTGTGCTCCTGCAGTGGGCCGAGCGCGGCCTCCTGGCTCATCCGGTAGGCGCGCGGCTGGAGCAGGCTGACGGCCTCGACGGACTGCGCTCCTTTCTCCGTGAGCCACCACAGCAGCTGGGTCTGGCCGGCGCTGCGCCGGCCTACGGCTTCGGCGAAGCCGGCCTGGCGCAGGGTGTGGAGCTGGCGGCGTAGGAACTCGGAGCGGGTGTGGTGCGGGGTGATGAGCCGGTGGAGCTGCATGGTGGAGACCAGGCGGTGCTGGTAGAGGACCTGGGCGGCCTGCTGGGCGACCTGGCCCAGCCCGGTGGGGGCGGAGTGCGGGTAGGGCATGGGGTTCTCCCCTTCTAGTCGACGGTGCTGGTGGGGTCGCCGGTGCTCGGCCCGCCGGGGCGCCGGCCGGTGTGGTGGGCGAGGACGACGGCGTCGAGCTCTTCCAGGTCGGCGAGGATGTCGCCGAGGGGCCGGCGGTTGAGGTTCTTGTCGATCGCCTGGTCGAGGTCGGGGATGCCGTCCGGGTTGTCGTAGCGCGCGAAGATCTCGTCCACGGGCAGGCCGCGGACGCGGAAGGGCGTGGTGCGGGCGCCGTTGAGGTTCACGGACATCACGTAGTTGTACTTCGGGAGTTCTGTGATCGTCTCCGGGCTGATGTGGCCGTTCCAGCGCTTGGCGACGAACGCGGCCTCGTCGTAGTCCGCCGCACAGGTGCTCAGCCAGGACTGGTTCTGCAGCAGGGCCTGGCGGGTGATGGCTGAGAGCCGGAGCACCATCTGCGTCATGCCGATGAAGCGGACCTCGTACTTGCGCAGCTGCTCCGCGATGGCGGCGAGGAAGCCCTTGCTGCTGCTGTCGAGCGCGGTGAGCTCGTCACCCCAGGCCCAGAACGTCTTCCGCTGCTCGCGCGGGGTGTCCTGCCGGGAGAGGCCGGCGCGGTGCAGGTCGTGGATGAGCAGGCAGGAGACCAGGGCGTCGCTCTCGCTGCCGGACGGGCAGACGAACACGACCTTTCCGGTGTCCATCGCGTGGCGGACGTCGTACGCGGAGCGCGGGCTGCCGAAGAACCCCTGAAGGGACTGGCTGGTGTCGAGTCGGTCGATGGCGTAAGTGACGGTCGGCACCGCGTCCGGGCCGAGCTTGGGGAACGTGGTCTCCCAGTACGCGCGGACGCGGTCGGGGAGCTTGGGCAGAAGCTGCTGGCGCCAGTCCTCGTCGGTGAGCCAGGTGCGCAGCTGGAACAGGGTGCACTGCGCCTCGGGGTGGCCGGCCTGGACGGCCTTCAGGTTGAGCAGGGCCAGCGCCTGGGAGGCCCGGGCCAGGATCGTGCGGGCGCGGGGGGCGTTGTCGCCCCAGTCCTGGGCCGCGGCGATGCCCTCGGTGACGGAGCGGACGATGTCCTGGACATCGGATTGGGTGCGCCCCTCCATCGACAGGGGGTTCCAGGAGACGACGGGCTGGTCCGGATCGGCCTTGGCGAGGTTGATCTCCCAGAGCCGGTCGAGAATGTCCGGGTGGGCGAGGTAGGGCTTCGCGCGGGCCCAGCCCTCGCCGTGCGGGTCGAGGAACCAGCACCCGTAGCCCGAGTGCGCCATCGCGATGCACTGCACGAGAGCTTCCTCGGTCTTGCCGTGGCCCGCCTTGCCGAGCTGCAGGCCGAACAGGAGGTCCTGCACGCGGGCGGCGGCGATCCGCTCGCGGCCGTCGGGGTAGACCACGGCGCCGAGCGGGATGAGGTCGCGCTGCCCGGTGTAAACGGGCAGGTCGGCCGGGGCCGGCGGGACCAGGCCGCCGGAGCGCACCACGCTGGAGGCGGTGCACTTCACCGTCGGGGGCTTGAGCCAGCCGGCCAGTTCGGGCACGGTCAGCCACTGCCGGCGGCGCGGGGCGAACTCGCCGGTCGCGAAGCGACGCTCGAAGCGGCCGATGGACCAGCGGCGGGGCCGGTGGGTCTTGAGGTAGTTCTCCCCCGAGGTCATCGACAGGGCGGCGATCAGCTGGTGCATCCGGGCCAGGGCCAGCTGCGGGTGCGCGGCCTCGGTACGCAGCAGGATCTGCACCGCGAACACCGCCCCGGCGGAGGGTTCGAGCTTCCCGACGCCGTCGCGCAGGTCGGTCTGCCGCGGGATCCGCTCCGCACGGGTCGAGGCTCCGGCGCCGCCGGACCAGGCCGCGGTGGCCGATCCCCAGAAGCCGCCTCCGCCGAGGCCGCCGGTGAGGCGCTCGCCGTACGCGGACGGGCCCCGGCGGGCGGCCCGGGCCATCAGGCGCCGGCGCCGGCGGGCCAGGCGCTGCTCGGAGACCGGGACCAGGTCGAAGACGGCCTCGGCTTTCTCTCCGTCCTCGGTGCGGACGGAGGCCATGGCCGCGGCCAGTTGCTGGAGCGGGTCGGGGCTCAGGCCGAGGGAGGCGAGGGCCTTGTGGTCGGGCAGGCCCAGGGCGAGTTCGGCGCGCTGCACGTACAAATACCCACGCCTTCGATCGGTGATGGTCCGAGCAGGCTTGGCGAGGGAGACGACGGCGGTCACGGGGTTCCTCCCGGGCCGGTGAAGCGGACGGGGCTGATGTCGGCCTGGCCGTGTTGGGTACGGACCTCGACCTCCGCGAAGCCGGGCATGTTCAGCAACGCGGCTGCGGCGGCGGGGCCTTCGATGTAGCAGCGCATCTTGCCTTCCACCGCGGTGTAGCGCAGGCGTACCGCGGAGCCGCGGGGAGGAACGCCGTCGGTGGCGTGGTGTACGCGCCCGAGCTGGCGGGCCCAGCGGCCGACCTCGTTCTCGCTGGGGTCGAAGCCGTCGGTCGGAATCACCTCGACCTGAACCCGGTCCGCGAGCGCATCCCGGACGAGCGCCGCGCGCCGGATTGTCCACCACACCCACAGCACCGCCCCAAGCACGCCGAAGGCGACAAGGTACGACGAGGCCACACTCACGAGGGTCGGCAGCTCCGGGAAGGTCATGTCGGTCGGCCGATGGTCGGCCGGGACGGGGCGTGGTGCACGGTTCCTCCAGGGGGTGGGATGAATCCCTTCACCTGGACCAAGTAGGAAAGCGAGACCGATCCAGACACCCCACCCGAACTCTTTGCCAGCCCTTGACCGTTGGAGGTTCGATTGCGCAGAACGGTTGTCCGTTGTCAGCGAAGTTAGTCGACCCCGAGGCTGTGACCTGCGGCGACTGGATTGGTTGATACGACCGATCGAGGCCGCCGCAGGCACCATCCAGCGGCTGACCTGCGGCGACTACGTTCGTTGACACGGAACACCGGACGGCTGGGTTGGATGACAGCGGACAACGGTCCCAAGGCCGGGCACAGCCGAGATACCGTCGTAGCGCGCTCAAGGGCGCAACGTCCACGGACAAACGGACCTACGGGTCCCCTCCCTACGAGGAGCGCGCGTGCTTACACTCACGCCGACCGAACGCGACATGCACCGCCTTCTGCGCTCCATCGCGAAGGCCGGCGATCCGCGAGACCCGCGTTCTGCCTGCATCCCCTACAGGGAGTTCGCACAGCGCGTCGACCCGAACGGCCTGGACCCGTACACCTCGCGGGGACAGATGCTCGGACTCTTCCCGAAGCTGGGCCACATCAGCGTCTACGAGCACCAGCACGGCCGGCCGTTGCTGTCGGCGCTCGTCGTGAAGAAGGCCACCGGCCGGCCCGGCGGTGGATTCGCCGAGCTCGCTTCGCAGCTGGGTTTCGAGGCCGCCGAGGAGGACGGCTTCTGGGAGCATCAGGTGGAGAAGACCGTACGGTTCTGGTCGGCCGATGATCCGGTCATGCTGATGGACTCCGCGATGGATCAGGTGTTCAACGAGCTGGGCGCGATCAAGCGTTCCCTGCGTCGGCTCGCGGCGAACTCGCCCGAGAAGGCCTGAAGACCACGGGCCGAGTCACCTTTCGGAGGCGCGCGGGTCGGGGCCGTGCCGTGTTCAGCCGACGATCCTTCGGATGACGAGGGTCGGCCCCAACTCGGATTCCTTGGCGACGGTGACGGGCCGGCCGGTGCGTGGTGCGTGGACGACGTATCCGTAGCCGATGGACATGACCACGTGCTCGGGCACGGCCGCCGTCCCCCGTGAGAAGAGCAGGTCTCCGGGCTGTACGGCGGCGCCCAGGGGGATGGGCCGTCCGTCGTGGATCTGTGTGTAGGTGGTGCGGGTGATCTCCCGGCCCGCGACGCCGTAGGCCCGCTGGGTGAGCGAGGAGCAGTCGCAGCGTTCGGCCGGGTTGGTGCCGTGGGGGTTGGTGCAACTGCCGCCCCACTGGTACATGGTGCCGACCTGGCCGAGGGCCCATCGAATGGCGGCCTGGACCTCGGTGGGAGCGTTCGGGGGGATCTGGTAGCCCTCGGGGACGGTGCCCGGGGGGATGTTGCCGAAGTCGGCGCTCTGCCCGCTCGTGCAGCCGGCCTGACCGACGCCGCCGATCGGCGGGAGAGCGGGAACCGGCCCGCTGGGCATGGTGCCGAGGGTGGGTCCGATCGCCTGCTGGAGGGCGGTGGCCAGGTTCTCGTGCTTCGCGTAGGCGTCGGGGAAGCCGGACCGTTGCACCTTCTGCGCGGCGACGGTGAGTGGCATCTGCTCCCAGTCCCGTATGGCCACGAGCCCGTCGTAGAACTTGGTGGAGGAGTAGACGGGATCCATGATCTGTTCTCGTGTCCCCCATCCCTGAGAGGGACGTTGCTGGAAAAGTCCGAGGGAGTCGCGGTCGCCGTGGGCGAGATTGATCAGGGTGCTCTCCTGGAGGGCGGTGGCCAGGGCGATGACCTGGCCACGGGCCGGTACCCGCTTCTGGGCACCGGTCGCGACGATGATTTTGGCGTTGGGGATCTGCTGCTGTGGCTGTGAGAGGCCGGGCACGTTCACGTCGCGGCTGCCGGCCAGCATCTCCTGCACCTTCCGGGCGATGTCGGCGGCCGCGGGGTCGAGTCCGGGCTGTCCCGCGGCGGGGCAGCGGGCGGCTGCGGCTGCGGCCTCGTTCTGGCCGAGGCCGGCCACATGGGCCCCGACCGCGGCGAGCAGGACGAGCGCCAGACCGAGCAGGCCCGCGCAGCCGGCCAGCCACTTCTTGGGCTTCATCTTCATGAACGGCGCTGCCGATGGCGACGCAGCCTCAGTTCCCGTTCCTCGTTACGGCTGAGGGAGGCATCGCTGGGCCGACGTGAGGTCGCGGTCGGTGCGCGGCGCGGGTCGGGTTGTCGTGGGGTGCCGCGGTCCAGGCGCTGGCGGAGCTGTTGCTGGCGCGCCGAGCCCGCAGGCTGGACCGGGACCTGGTGGCGGGGCCGGCTACGCCTCGCTGCCTGCGCCGGCTGGGTGCTGGGCTGGGGCGGGGTGGGTACTTGGCCGCCGGTGCCAGGGTTGTACGCCGGCCCGCCCGGGAGCGGGTTCGCCGGGGTGCCGGCCGGGGTGGGTGAGGCCTGCGGCGGTGCGGCCGGTGTCTGGCCAGCGATGAGCGTGTTGCCAGACTGGGGCTGGGGCTGGGGCTGGGGCTGGGGCTGTCCTGCGGGCCGGGCCGGACGAGGGGGGCGGGTCCTGCTGTGGGAGCGCACGCGGGTCGCCAGGGCGACAGCGCTCACGCTTGAGGTGGTGGCGAAGCCCAGGGCCGCGACCGGGTTTCCGGTGGCGAGCGCCACCCCGGCCGCCGTCGTGCGGACGGCTCCGCGGGTGAGCTTGCGGGCGATGTTCGTGTTCGCGGTCACGGGGGTGGACGACGGAGTGAGGGCAGAACCGTTGGTGCCACCGACACGGGCGGCATACAGCCTGGAGCGGAGGTTCGCCGCGACCTGCTTGGACCGGACGGTGAGGGCCTTGCGCTTCTTCAGGGCGCCGATGCACACGACGTCCACGGCCAGGAAGCGCAACGTCAGCTCGGTGCTGTCGTCGGTCTGCACGGGGTCGAGGACGGCCTGGACGATCAGGATCAGCACGGCGAGGCCGATGATCGAGGCGAGGAGTTGGCCAAGGGAGTGCAGAACGGAGGCGGCCCAGTCCCACAGGTAGCCGCGACCCGCGCCGGGCACGAGACCGGCGACCAGAGCCGGTTCGGCGCGGACCGCGTCCCAGGCGATGCGGCACTGCGCGACAAGGAAGCTGCCGGCCAGCGCGGTGATCAACGCGGTCACGATGAGGGCCGCGATGAGGAGGAGGAGCGCGCCGCCGACCTTGTCCATCGAGGCGCGCTTGGCGGCCTGGACGTCTCCCTTCACGCATTCCTTCTCGAAGCGTTCCATCGGCGGGTTCCCGAAGTGGTCCAGGGCCCACTGTTTGACGATGGGCATCGCCCAGTCGGTGATCTGCGCCCCGGTGGGATCGATCCAGGAGCGGAATTCCCCGAGCTTCTCCATGCGCTTGAGCTGCTGATTGATCGCCCGCTCGTAGGCGAGCTGGCGGATCTTGGTGTCGGAGTACTTCGTCGCGCAGTCGCCCTTGAAGACCTGGCCGTACTGAAGCAGCATCGCCGGCTTGACGACGAAGGCGTCGGTGAGGGCGTCGGTCAGCGGTCGGGCGAGAGCGGGGCCCGTGGCGGAGTCCTCGCGGGGGCCGGTGTTCTCACTCTTCTGCGGATTCGCGTCGAGGATGACACGGGCCACTTCGAGGGACAGGCCCCGGGCGGCCGCGATGGCCCCCTGCTCCTCGCCGAGCAGGAGCTGTGGGGGTGAAGACAGCAGCGTGGCCGTCAGGCCGGCGATCAAGAGCGAGAGCGCCGCGTCTCCCCACCCCTTGGCCCGGTCGCCGAAGAAGATCCGTGCCACGCAGACGAGGGCACACACGGACAGGAAGAGGCTGGGCAGCCCCATCTGCATGATGACCTGGGTGTGCAGGGAGTTCGCGACGGACAGCACCGGCGTCAGCAGCAGTTTGGCGAGGCCGAATCCGAGAGCCCAGGCGATAAGCCAGCAGCAGAACGCGACGACCCACTTCGTGGCCATGAAGCACAGCTCGGCGAGCAGATTCTGGATCCCCAGGTCCCAGTCCATGAGCCCGCCGGTGTCCGAGCGCACCGTGTAGGCCGAGATCGGCATGCGGTTGCGGTCCGTGACCTTGAAGACAGCCAGGACGCCACCCTCATCGGGCAGGAGGGTGCGCAGCCGCTCCTCCTCGCTCTTGAGGTAGGACTCCTTCATCGAGGCGGAGAAGCGCTGGTTGAGGTCGCCGAGGAGCTTCTCGATCTCGGCGAGCTCTTCGGCGTTCGGTGTGCGGGTTCTGCCCGCTGTGGGCCCGAGGGGGTTGGGCGGCGCACTGGTGGGGGCCGCCGACGGGGTGGGCGCCGGAGTAGGGGTGGGGTTCGGTTCTGCGAGCGCCGGCAGCGAGGTGAGCATCGTGACGGCGGTCGCGACGAGCGCCGCCACGAGCAACGCGAGGCGCAGCCGGGCGGTGCCGAGGATTCGCAGCCGCGGGAACGAGGCGCGCAGGGTCCTCATGCCGCCGCCGGCTCGGTGGTCGGGGTGGTGTGGATGGCGCTCTCGATCGCGCGGTCGCTGGGGATGAGGACCCGCATGAGGCCGATGCGGCCGACCAGGTCGCGGTAGAGGCACTCCCCCGCGCGGGCCCGGCGCTGGTCCTCGGGCAGGCCCAGCGGCGAGAGCCGGCCGGTGACCAGGTCCAGGAGGTCGGTGTCGGTGGCGTCCACGCCGAGGAACTCCAGGGAGCGGGCGGCCAGGGTGCGGCTGGTCTGGCGGAAGACGAAGCGGTGCGGGATGAGGCCTCGGACGATGACGCCCTTCTCGCTGTCGGACGGGCCGATGTCGTTGGCGTCGTGGCTGCCGACGTACGCCGCCGCGTTGCGCTTGCGGCCGTCGCGGAGCAGCTCCAGGAGGAGCTCCAGGCCCTCGTCGCTGGAGGTGAGCCACCAGCACTCGTCGAAGACGGTGACCGCGAACTCGTCCCGGCTACGCATCGCGGTCTCGCGGGAGACGGCGGCGATCAGGTACATCAGGGCCCTGCCGAGGAGCTTCTCGAACTCCAGGCGCTGGATGCGGTGCTCGGAGGCGAGTTCGGACTTCTTGGGCAGCTGCAGCGCGGCGACGAGGAAGACGACGCTGTCGGCGCGCTGGGTGTCGACGACGGGAAGTGTCTCGTCGAACACGACGCGCGCGAGGTCCTTGCGGGCGACCGAGGCGAGCTTGCGGGCCAGGCCGTGGGCCGCTGTGTCTGCGCTGCCGCGCGTGGTGAGCTCCTCCATCAGGGCGCGCATGGACGGTGCGGGCCGGGCCAGGACGGTCTGGACCGCCTCGGACAGGGCGACGCCTTCGAGGTCCATCGGCCGCACCCCGAGCAGCAGGGTCAGGAAGGATTCGGTGAACCGGGCGGCGACCTCGGGGCTGTTCTCCCTGTAGAGGCGCAGGGGATCGAGGGAGACCTCGGCGGTGTGGTCGATGCGGATCAGCTGGGTGGTGCCGGGGCAGGCCTGCGCGAAGCGGGCCCATTCCTGGTCGGCGGTGCGGTCGACGATGACGGCGCGGCCGCGTGAGCCCGGGCGGCCGAGCTGGTGACCGCGGGCGAGGACGTTGTAGACGGCAGCCTTCATGGCGACGGACTTGCCGGCGCCGAGCTCGCCGAGCCAGGCCATGGAGGCGCTCGCGTTCTCGCGGGGGCCGCGGGCGGGGTCGATCAGAACGGGTCGGGCGCCACCGGAGGCGACCTGGACGCCGTAGAGGCCGCCGCGTTCGTCGCCGAGCTGGGAGCCGCACCAGGGCATGGCCATCGCGAAGTCCTTCGCGAGGAGGATCTGCGCGTACCCGGCCATCACCCGCGGGGTGCGGCAGCCGGGCAGCATGGCCTGCCACAGGTTGGCCTGCTCACCGGCGGGGCGGGAGAACGTGTAGTCCGTGCCGCCGAAGTCGCTCGCGAGGGCGGCGGCACGGTCCATGGCGTCGGCGGGGCTGTCGCCCCACACAGCGAGGGTGACCATGGCGCGGATCTCCACCTCGCGCCGGTTCGCGGTCAACCGCTCGTGGTATTCCTCGTTGTCGGCCTGGTTGCGGGCCACGGCGGACGGCGGGCCGGCCGGGTCGCCCTCGTACTCGGCGGCCTGGGCCTTGAGGTGCCGGGCGCGCTTGCGGACCTTGGGCTCGGCCTTCGAGCCGGGGACGATGACCAGACGGGCGGTCCAGTCGACGGGGTAGGCCAAGTCGTCGAGCTGCTGGAGGTACGCCGCGCCCGGGAGGGCGAAGGCCTCGGGCATCTCGGACAATGCCAGCAGTGCCTGGTAGGAGTCGCCCCACTCGGAGGAGACCTGGAGGAACCGCCGGTTGAACGGGTTGGTCGGCAGCGCGGGTCCGCTGTTGAAGTCGGCGCCGCCCTCGCCGACGAGGATCTCGCCCAAGGCCGCGACGTTGCGGCCACGGCCGCGGACCGGGGGCTCGGTGCCGTCCGGGAGGAACGGCTCGGCGAGCCCGCGGCGCGCGCTGTGGCCGTAGATCCACAGGATCTCCGCCTCGGACGCCGGCCGCATCGAGACCCCTGTGGGCCATTGGGCCTGGACCCGCTGGGCCTGCTCCAGGCGACGCCGCACCTCCGCGTCGGGAACGAGGGCAGGCATCAGCCCGAGCTGCAGGGACACTTCGGCACGCGCCGCCCGGAACGCGGAGAGCACCGCGTCCTTCTGGTTCAGCGGCGGGAGCGGGAGCGCGAGCCAGTCGGTGCGCCCGGTCAGCTCCATGTCCTCCAGCTGGTCCAGGACCGCGTGCCCGAGGCTCTCGTAGCGTGGCGCGCGCTCCAGGTCGATGTCGTCGACCATGGCGCGCACCACTGCGGTCGGGTCGATCTGCGGGCACAGGCTCATGAGCATCGGCTCGCCGGTCATCGCCTTGACAAGGCCCTCCAGGGCCTTGAGACGCCGCTTCTTCACGACGGCCGGAGCGTGGGAGTAGTTGGTCGCGGCGACGCGCCAGACGGCCCAGACCGTGCCGTGGGTGGTGAAGATCAAGTTGCTTTGGACGTGCCGGATCGGCAGGCGCATCGTCATCTCTCCAATCAGGTGCGGTTCGTGGGTGCGCGGCGGGCGAGCAGGGCCTGCACCCCCGAGGCCACCGGCGCGGCAGGTGCGGCGGGTGCGGCGGGCACGGAAGACCCGGCGGGTGTCGGCGGCTGGGCGGGTACTGACGGACGGCGGGCGGGCCGGGGACGGGTTTCGGGTGCGGAGGCGGCAGCGCTCTGCGGGGGGCCGGCGGACGGTTCGTCGGCGGGGAGGTGGATGCGGGTGTCGCCGCGGGTGGGCCGGGGCGTGCGGTAGGTGCGGCCGCGGAGCTGGCCGCGCCGGGGCGCGGCCAGCATCAGGGCGATGCTCAGCAGGGCGGCCGCGGGGTTGCGGCCGTCGATGTGGAGGTGGCGCAGCACGAAGGCCACCCCCGCCGGCACCACCAGGAGGACCGCGACGTCGAGCCAGCCGTTGCCGCCCCAGACGGGCCGGGTCAGGATCAGGGCGGCAACGGTCGCGACGATCCCGGCGAGCTGGGTGAGGGTGTAGGGGCCGCCGGGCAGCCGGATGCCGCGGCCGCCGTTGACGTCCCGGATCACCCCGTGGACCAGCGGTGCGCGCCGTGCCTTGGTATAGCAGCGGCCGATGAGCTCGACGTCCAGCTCTCCCCCGCCGGTTCCGGCGGTGGTGGCCTCGGTCACTGGTCGGTCCGGGCGGCGTTCGGGCCGGACTGGTACTGGACGATGTCCTCGGTCGTCTTGTTCTTCAGGGCGCCCATGTTGGCGGACAAGCCCCAGACGATCGCCGCGAAAATGACGGCCATGATCGTCGGGCCGGGCGCCTTCGTCTTCCAGCCGACGACCACGACGAAAATCCCGCACAGGGCCGGGATCGCGACATCGAAGATCAAGGCCTTGATGTCGGTGCCGATGCCGGTTCCGGTCTGGATCCAGCCCGCGGCCAGCGTGACGGTCTCGTGCATGACGGGTGCTCCTTCTATGCGGTGGGAGTGGAAGCCGGGCCGGGGGCGCCGGAGGCAGCCGGGGCCGGAGTCGGCGAGGTGAGCGCCGGAGCGCCGTCGAGACTGGCGATCTCCCAACGGCCCGCGCGGGCCTTGAGGGTGAGGGCGTAGGTGAGCGGCAGGCGCACCCCGTCCTGACCGGTCGCCCGTAGGGTGACCAGCAGCCGCAGGGCGGTGCCGTCACCGGGGACCGATACGACCGGCTCTCCCCCGGTCTCGCCCTCGACCGCGAGCTGGTCCACCGCGACGCCCGAGTAGGGGGCCGGGGACGGCGCCGTCAGGCGGGTGCCGGGGGCGAGGTAGCGGTCGAGCTCGGCACCGCCCTTGGTGAGGTAGGCGGTCAGGAAGCTGGTGACGGCCTGGGTGCGCGGGTCGGTCGGCAGGGCCGGACGCATCGCGCCGTAGACCAGCTCCGGGCCCTTGGCCCGCTCGGGCGCGGCGACCTCGGCCGGCAGCGCGAGCGCCGTGTACGCGGTCGCTCCGCCGGCGCCGGGCGCGGTGGCCACGGGCACCTGGAAGTAGCGCAACGCATCGGCCGCCGGGCTCGGTGAGGCGCCCGGCTGCGTGGACGGGGTGGTCGTCGGCTGCGCGCCGGTGACGCGGGCGGCGACCGTGACCGACCAGACCGCGTTGTCGGTCTGGCGGAGCCGGACGACGGTCAGCTGCTCGCCGCGGTGCTGGCCGGAGACGCCGTCGAGCTGCATGCTGGCGGCCGGCGGGTAGTAGGCGGCGAGCTTGGGCTCGTCGCCGCGCCCGGCGGACAGGTAGGCGGCGACGAAGAGGGTCGCGAAGCCCGCCGCGCCCTGCCCGCCGCTCGCGACCGGTGCCGACGACGCGGTCTTCGGCGCCGGGGCCGCAGACGTCGCGGGGACCGACAGGTAGGCGAGCGCACCCAGGAGCGGCCCGAGCGCGATCAGGCCCCAGACGAACCAGCGCACCAGGGCGGCCGAGTTGGCCTGGGCGCCGGTCGACCAGCCGGCGACCCAGCCGGCGTCCGGCTCGGTCTCGGTCTCCTGGACAGCCGGCAGCTGCGGGTCGGCCGGTGCGGCCTGCTTCCGGCGGCCGGTGAGGACGGGGCTCATGCCGTGCCTCCGGCCGAGCGCAGGGTGTGGCCGGCCAGCTCCGCGATCCGCCTGCGGAGTTCCGCTTCGGGACGTCGGCTCAGCGCGGCGAGCGAGGCGAGGACGGTCTCGGCGTCCTCGTCCAGGAAGGCGCGCAGCTGCTCGTGGGTGCCGGTGTCGAAGGGGCGGGCGACGAGGGCGGCGCCGAGGTGGATGAGCAGACGCTGGGCGCGGGTGACGCGCTCCTCGTCCGCGTCCAACGACGTCGCGGCGGCGGATGTGGTCAAGACGCATCTCCAAAGGGGGGAGCGAACGGTGGCCGGGGCACAGGTCCGGTTCATGCCGCGGCCTCGGGCTGGAGGGATGCTGTGAGGCGGGCCAGGGCCCGCGAGCGCCGGCGCTGCCACGCGCCGGCCGTGGTCCCGGCGCGGGCGGCGGCCTCGGCGTCCGGGATGCCGCCGCTGACGTGGTACCAGGCCAAAGCCTGCGCGTCCGCGGTCGACAGGGCGCCCTCGCGCACCGCATTCAGGAGGAGCTCCAGGAGCTCCAGCCGGGCCGGGGCGCTCGCGGCGTCCTCGGCCGGGCCCGCGTGAAGGCCTGCTTCGGCGGCGGCCGCGCGGACGCTGCGGGCGCGGGCGATCTCGTACGGGTCTGGCGCCAGGTCGGCGATCTGCTCCGCCGGCCCCAGGTCCTCCCCCGCGATCTCCCGCTCGGCGGCGAGCTCGGCCAGGACCCGGCGCAGGGTGTCGAGGGTGAGGTTGGCGGCGGGCCGGCCGGGGCGGAGGTGAATGCGGCCGGCGCGGGCGACTTCGTAGAGGGCGGTCACGGTCACGTGACCGACGGCGTCCCGGGTACGGCCACCGGTCATCCGGACCTGTCCGCGGGTGATGCGGAAGACGGCGGGCAGCATCGCCTGGACGACGACGCGGCCCGCGAGGACGGCCGATCGGTCACGGCCGGCAGCCCGCTCCAGGAGGGCGCGCAGGACGGCATCGGTCAGCGAATCGGTCACGCCGTCCTCCGCCGGGCGGAGCGCGGAGAGGAGCTGCTCGGGCGTCCAGGCGCCGGCCCAGGAATCGGTCACGGCCGCGAGTTCGTCGGTCAGTCGGCCATCGGTCACCCAGTCGGTCACCGCCTGGCGCAGGGCCGGGTCCGCGCACAGCGCGGCCCAGTCGGCGTCCAGCCGGTCGAAGTACCCGCCGCCGGCGGCGGGGTGCGAAGCGTCGTGCACGGCACGTCTCCTTTCGGATCTCGTGCCGTACACACTCCTCAGACCGGCTTGCCCGAAGGCTTGCCCTCAGCCCTAAAAGCGCAGATGGGAGGCTTGCCCTCTGGCTGGGCAAGCCTCCCGTGACCGATTGGGCAAGCCTGGTGGGGGGCTGGGCAAGCCTCCTCGTGACCGGTCCATGCAACTGTGGGCAAGCCTGCCTGGGGGGTGGGCAAGCCTCGCGATTCCCGGGTGAAGGCTTGCCCAGGGGACGGGTGGGAGGGAGCTGCGGAGGGGTGACCGATGGCCGCGGATCGGTCATGACCGGTGACCGATGGGGCCTCGATCGGTCACCGGTCACCCGGCCCGGAATCGGTCACGGGCGGGCCCGGTCATCGGTCACGGGCCCGGTCGTGGGCGGGTTCGTCCATCGGTCACGGCACCCGCCGGGCGATCGGTCACGCGCCGGATCGGTCACGGCGGGGACGGCTGCGCGGGGCGGCCGGGAGCGGGGGCCGGTGACCGGTCACCGGGCCCGAAGCGGAATCGGTCAGCTGCTGCCGACGGAGCGGAGGTGCGCCCGGCCCTGCTGCCGGCGCTGCTCCTCCAGGTGCTGCTTCGCTTCGAGCACGCGGCGCTGGCCCGTCTTCGGCGAGACCTCCAGTCGCCGGGCAACCTCAGCCCCCGACAGCTTCTTCCCGGCCTCCTCAGCCTCCACCAGCCAGGAGGCCACGAGCTCGACTTCGCGCTGGATCGGGTCTGTCTCGGCCGGCACCTCATCGGCCTGCTGGCGTGGGACCCGGGCGGTTGCTTCACCCGACGCGGCCACCTCGGCCACCCAGTCCCGGCCCTCCGCCTCGGCCGGTGCCGAGAGGACGGGCTGCTCGAAGGAACGGCCCGCGGGTACGGCCGGGCCCGTGTCGGTCACCGACGCCGTCGGCGCGGGGACCACTCCGGCGGGCAGCTGTACCGGCTCGGCCGATGGCTGCGGCAGGCCGCCCTGGACACTGCTCGGCTCTCCGAAGAAGGGGTGCGGCTCCCCCGCACCGGGCTGCTCCTCGTACGCCGGATCCGCAGCCGCCAGCGCGTCGGTCACCGGCTCCGGGGCCTCCGGGGCGGGAGCCGGGAGTACGGCCGCCTCGGCATCTGCCGCCTGGAGCTCAGCGAGCACCGGTTCCAGCAGGGCATCGGGCAGAAGCCCGCCGGTGTCCTGGTCGGTCAGGCCGTAGTCCCGCGCGAGGAACGCCGCGAACTGCTCCGCGGACGGGACCACGCCGTACTGCCCGATGAAGTCCCGCCCGGCCTTCGGCAGGTCGACGAGGGCAGGTTCGGGGACTGCGTCCCAGGCTTCGGGAGCCGTGTCTGCGGCGCGGGTCGGAGATTCCGCTTCCGGGACGAGGACCTCCTCGAAGGGCGGCTGGTCGGCCGGAGGCAGCTCGGGCACACCTGCCGCTGCCGTCAGCTCCTGCTCCTCCGCCGGCGCGAGTTCAGGTTCGGGCTCGGGGCGCGAGAGCAGGACCGGGCTCAGGCCGGCTGCGGTCAGGCCGGCGGAAGCGGTCTGCGCGAGCGGCACACCGATCCGGGCCAGACGCAGCGGCATCAACGCCTCCACCGGCGCCTTGCGCCGCCAGGCCCGCCCGTAGCGGGCCTGGAGCCGCGCCTGGTAGATCAGCCGGTCCTGCTCCATGACGACGGCCTGCTCGTAGGAGCGCAGCTCCCACAGCTTCATCCGCCGCCACAGCTTGAACGTCGGCACCGGAGACAGGAGCCAGCGGGTGATGCGGACGCCCTCCATGTGCCGGTCCGCGGTGATGTCCGCGATCCGGCCTACCGCGTGGCGGGCCGCCTCCACCGTGACCACGAACAGGACCGGGATCACGGCGTGCATGCCGACACCGAGCGGATCCGGCCAGGCGGCGGCGCCGTTGAACGCGATCGTCGCCGCCGTCAGCAGCCACGCCGTCTGGCGCAGCAGCGGGAAGGGGATCCGGATCCAGGTCAGCAGCAGGTCCAGCGCCAGCAGTACGCAGATGCCCGCGTCGATACCGATCGGGAACACCAGCGAGAAACTGCCGAAGCCCTTCTTGACTGCGAGCTCGCGCACCGCGGCGTACGAACCGGCGAAGCCGATGCCCGCGATGACCACGGCGCCGGCAATCACGATGCCGATGAGTATCCGATGCGTACGCGTCAGCTGCATCGCGTTGGTTCGCCTCCCTGCTTCTGGGCCCGAGTGGGCCTCTAGATCACCGTCTCATCTCGCGGATGGCGCCCGTGGGCTATTACGGCGTAATAGGTGTCGGGTGTGGGTGGTGCGTTGCCGACCTATTACGGCGTAATAGGTCGGCGCTGCTGGCCGGGATGGTGCAGGTCACATGGCTTCGAGGAGCAGTTCTGTCACTCGTCGCACGGCTTCCGGTTCAAGCCGACCCATCACGGCCGCCGCGACGGCCTCGGGGCTTGACCAGTCGATGTCCACCTGGCCATCGGGGGTCGCCGGGGTGGGGGGTTCCGAGGCAGGTCCCTCGACCCGCGCCGTGGGGATCTCCACCGCCGATTCAGCGGGCCGTGGCGGTGAGGGGCGAGCTTCCGGTGCCGGTTCCGCCGCTCGACGTTCACGCCGGTGCTGCTCCTGCTGTGCGCGAGCGTCAGCGACTTGACGCTGCTGCGCGGGCGGTAGATTGCCCAGGCTGCGTACCTCGGCGAGGGTACGGCGGCCAGCCTCCAGGTCGCTCTGGAGCTCGGGATTGAGGTTCAGCAAGGACAGCCGTTGGGAGATGAAGCCCTGGCTGACCGAGATGCGCCGAGCCACCGCCGACTGTGACCCATGAAGATCGACGAGCTTCTGCAGGGCATGAGCCTGTTCCAGGTCGCTCAAACCTTCGCGATGGAAGTTCGCGACCCAGGCTGCTTCGAGCATGGCCTTGTCGCTGGTGGCGAGGGAGTCATTGACGTGGACCGCCATCGTCTTCAAACCGGCGTGCCGAGCCGCTTCCAGACGACGGTGTCCGTCGACAACCACATACGAGGCGTCTTCGTCCAGTTCGCCCTCGCGGTGGGGCCGGTCTCGAAGGTATGCATCCACCCGGGCGACAGTGATCGCCTGGACCTGGCCGACCTCTTGCAGGCTCTCCGAGAGACCCGTCAGGTCCCCCAAGGAGTCACGGGGGTTGTCAGGGTTGGCGCTGATCTCGGACAGCGGGAGCCTGACAGGTACGCCACCGCCAAAGGCGTCATCCTCGATCTGCCGCCTGGTGCTTCGACTCCCCGACGCGCGCGCGAAGCTTGCCGAGTCGCCCAACGTGTCGCTCTTGCTCACGAGATCCTCCGCGCGATGGTCCGCATCATCTCTGCCTGCTCGCTGTCCGGTGCGTAGGCAAGGAGCGGCTGCTTCTTCCGTACCGCCTCCCGCTGCTCCTTCAGATCGCCGATGACTGCCAGCAGCCGCGGTTCCCCGAGCTGTTCCCAGTTCTCCAGCGAGGAAGTCGCGACGTATCCGCGTCGGGCTTCGTACTGGTTGACGACGAGACCGAGGTACTCGATCTCCATGGCGAAGTCTTCGGACATGGCTGCGATCTGCTCGTTGAGCATCGTGAAGGCGGTTGCCGACGAATCTTCAGCCTGCACCGGAATCACGACGCCGGAGACTCCGGCCGACTCTCCGTCGCGTCGGCGGCCGTAGTAAAGGGCGGCGTCCATCGCGGTTCCGAGTGCGGGCGGGCAGTCCACCACGATGCGGTCGAAGAGGTGCTCCAGCGGCCGCAACGCCTTCTCCAGGGCCGACTCCTTGGTCCTCAGTTTGGACAGAGCCAGTCGAGTGTCGAGGAGGAAGGCGTCCTGGCATGCCGGGAGAAGGTGGAGTCGATCACCGAAGCGAGGGTCGCTCACAGGGGTCAGAAGCTCGGTGATGTCGGCGTCTGCGTCACCACACATGTGCTTGGAGAGTGTGTCCTGGTCCTTGCTCGGCAGTATCGTCGACATCCCCAGCTGGTCCGTGAGGTGGCCCTGTGGGTCATAGTCGATCAGGAGGGTCCGCAGGCCGAGCTCGGCGTAGGCCTGAGCGATACCGGCCGAGATGGCCGTCTTGCCGACGCCGCCCTTCTGATTGCAGATGATCTTGCGCTGTGGGATGCCGGTAGCCGCCCGCTCGCGGGGGGAGGGGTGTTCGGCGAGCCAGAGCTGGATCGACTGCACCAGCCCCTGTACCAAGGGAAGCTTGGACTCCGCACAGAAGGCACGGAGCGAGTCCCAGGTGCCCGGTTGCAGCCACGTGGCGAAGCCGACGGCGCCCGGTGCGTGGACAGGAGCACGCGAGACGTCCGCAGACATCCACTGCCCGATGGCCTCTTCGACGGCATCCTGGATGCTGACGCCGTGCTCCGCTGCTCGGATCTTCAGCTCTTGTCGGACGACCGCCGGTAGTTTGGAGACTACCTTCTCCCTGTCTCCGGGGGGGTTCTGAGTGACCATTGAGCAAGCATACTAACTCCAAGGGTGTCTGGGACGAAGACCGGCATGTCACGGCGCGGCGCGGGTGTCCGGTCTCGGTGAAGGCGGGTCAGTCTCGTCGAACCGGCGCCGACACCGCCCGACTCGTAGCTGGAATTGTTGACCGCGGTCAACAATTCCAGCTACGAGTCGGGCGCGATCGTCCCGCGACCAACCGCTGAAGCAGACCTGCTTCTTCGACAGCACCTCGGCGGTACAGCAGCCGAACAGGCAGAGAACATCGTTCGGGTGCTTTCGCAGACCGAGCTCATGGAGCTCGTCGAAGAGCCTCACGAACGGATCTGATCCCAGGGAGGGGAGGGCCGCACTGTTCAGGCGGCGTGCCCTCCCCTCCCGCCAGGAACTCTGATCGGTATCGGCTGCCGGCCGGTACGTCGCCAGCGCGCTGCGGCGAGGTAGGTCGGAGCGCTGGACTCAGACCGGGGGAGCGCCCCGCAGTACCGCCTGGTCAGCCGGCTGATCCAGCCGCTGTTCGCGCCGGCGCCGCCCGTTTCGGACCGCTCACGCGGATCGGGTCAGAACTCGTTTGGTAGGGATCGCCGCTCGCGCCGAAACAACGGATCCCGCCGTCTGGGCGCGGGAAGCTGGGGGAGGAGTGACCACAGGGGTGTCGGTCCTGCGGCCCACCGACTCAAAAGGGCGCGGTCGACCAGGTGGAGTCGCTGGCTCTGGGCGAACCTGACCGCAGGCGCGGTGATCCGACCGTTGGTTACGAGGACGACGACATCACCCCCGTGGACAGGGCGACCGGTCCCGTTGAGGACATGGAGGTCCGGCGTGCCGACTGCGGCCCCTGCCGTTCCATCACGGCGGTGCTTGCACTGAATGACCCAGCGCCGGCCTGCTGGGTCGGTGCCCTTGACGTCGGCTCCGTTGTCGCCGGCGCCACCGACGCGGATGGCATCACGGGCGCCGTCGCGGCGCATCAGGTCCCGTACGGCTTCCTCGAACTCGGTGTGATGCAGGCCGTCCAGGAATCGGATGTCCCAGCCTTCTGGCCGACGGCGCCGTCCGATCCAGGCCGAGGAGCCGCGCCGTACGGCTTTGACGAGGGGGAGGATCAGCACCCCGGCAGCGAGGGCCGAGGCGGCGACCACGGCAATCCCGGAGCCATGGAGCTCCAGCCACTGCCGAGCCTGCGGAACGAAGACGGACACGAGCGCGGCCGCCGCCAGAAGGCCGGCCGCGTCCATGCCCCGGCTTCCCTTCCCTCGGCGCGCGGTTCGGCGCCCTCGTCCTGGTCGTCGTGGAGCAGCGGTGCGCGTCGGGTAGCGACGTCCGGTCATGGCCGGCCTTCCTGGAGCGGGGCACGGCGCCCGGCCCCCGGGAGCGCCGGTGGGCGAGCGGCCGCCTCCCACCGGACGGCGGGAGTCTTTGACCAGCCTCCTCAGCGCGGCTTGCCCAAAGGCTTGCCCTCATCGCGAAGAGACGCAGGGGAGGCTTGCCCAACAAGGAGCACGGCGAGGGGTTCAGCCGGCCAGATCCGCGCGCAGGTGCTCCTGCGGCGCCAGAACACCCATTTGCCGTAATCGACGGCCCCTCCAAGAGGCGGAAACGCCACGAGGGGCCGTCTACGGACCCCCCAGGTGATCAAAGGTCGATCCATACCAGGCATGCCGAGTTCGTCGACCCTAGGGCCCATTCTGGGTGTCGGTTTTCGGCGCTGATTGCCAAATATGCCGGATTGAGTCCCCGGGTTGGGTGATCTTGCCTGTGGGCTCCCCAATTGGGGAGCTGCGCGGTGGCCCGCTACGCCCAGCGCATGTCGAGGGCGGACAGTTCCTCGACCCGCTGCCCCGAAAGTTTCCCGGCCTTGACACGCTGTTGGCTGATCCAGGCGCCGAGCCGCACCTCTTCGCCGTCGACCGGTTCGGTGTGACTGCGCGGTACGTCGAGGTTGCCGACTCGGGCCCGGTACTGCGCAGCAGCCCGCAGGTTGTGCGCCCACATCTCCTCCCGGGTCCGCTTGGCGGGCGCGGGCGCCGGCGAGATGCCGAGCTCGGCGAGCAGCTCCTGCTGCTCCCCCGTCAGCTTCCCGAATCCCTGGCGCTGCGCGGCGATCCACCGGCCGAGGTCCTCGCCGTCCTCGATGAGGAGTTCGGGATCGGCCGGGAGCGCACCGCTGGCGTTCACGTGCCGCTGGGTGAGACGGAAGGCTCGCTGCCAGTCGATGCTCCACTCCGGGCACCAGCCGGGGTCGATCTCGGCGAGGGCGGCGCGGCGCTCCGGGGACAGCGGGGTCTTCGCCCTGCGGGCGGCCGCGCGCTGGTTCTTCAGCCAGCGGCCGACCGGGTAGCCGTCGAGGGCTGCGTCCACGGGGGCGGCCAGTCCGACGCCGGAATCGGCGGCCCAGGCGGTGGCCGCGGCCAGGCCCTCGTCGAAGCGTGCGTCGAAGAGGCTCCACAGGATGCCGAGCTTCTCCAGCTGCACGATCCGGTCGCCGTCGAGGTTGCCGGCCTTGTAGTGGCGGCGGCAGTCGGCGATCCAGACGCCGAGCGGGAAGCCGGCGGGGGACCAGGTGTCGGAGGTCCGGAAGCCGTACGGGACGCGGAGGTCGTCGTGTTCGGCGCGGTAGCGCTGGGCGGCCTGGAGGCCGCGGCGCCACTGCACTCGCTCGGGGTTGAGGACCCGCAGCTGGACGAAGCTGGCCAGCTGGTGCGCGTCGCGTGGCTTCGAGAACCGCAGGAGCCCGCGGGCCGGGGCGCTCACCGTGGCCTGGACGTCGTCCGGGGCATCGTCACGGTCGGCGGGTTCCGGGTCGCGGCTGTCGGTGCGTGCGGAGGTCAGGTTGCCCGGGTTGGTGAGCTGCTCAATGCGGGTGTCGTGGGCGCGCAGTGCGGCAAGGAGTTTGGCCAGGCCCGCGTACGCGGGGGAGGTGAGCAGCGACTCCGTGCTCTCACCGGTGGCGAGGAAGGCCGGCACGAGGAGGGTGGCCATCTTGCCTTCGCCGGGGTGCATCCGCAGGGCGCGGCCGACGGCCTGGACCAGGTCCGGCATCGAGCCGCGCACGTCGCAGAAGATCACGCCCTCGCACTCCCGGGTGTCGACGCCCTCGCCGAGAACCTTCACGCTGGCGATGAGGGAGAGCCGCGCGTCCTGCCCGCTGTCAGTCAGGCCGGCCGCGAACTGGGTCAGGACGTTGCGCCGGTGGGCCGGCTTGTGCTCGCCGTGCAGCCACTGCGCCCAGACGCCGGTGTCCTCCTCCGACTCCTGCTCGCCGTCCTGGTGGCGGAGCTCGCGGGCCTTGCCGGGCAGCCCGACGGCGAAGGCCTCGGCCTCGCATACCCGCTGGTGGAAGGAGAGCACCCGGCGCAGGCCCTCTTCCTCGGCGGCCTTGAGGGTGGCCGCCTGGAGGGCGCCGAGGCGGAGGCCGCGGACGGCTTCGGAGTCCTGGCCGGCGGCCAGCAGGGCGGCGTTGAGCTGGTGGTCCTGCACGTCCACGATCACCACCTGGTACGGCGCGACGATTCCGGCCTCGATCGCGGCGTCCAGGGGCAGGCGGTAGGCGACGCGGCCGAACGGGCCTTCGGGGTCGTCGGTCATGGAGGCGACGAGCTCCTCGCCGTCCTCGTCCTCGCCTGCGGTCCAGATGCGGGGGGTGGCGGTCATGTAGAGGCGGGCGGCGGCCGGGATGCGCGCGTTGTCGTGAACGACGGCCCAGGGCTTGCCGGCCCGGCCGCTGGTGCGGTGCGCCTCGTCCACGACGATCAGACCCCAGGGGTCCAGGCCGGCTTCGTGGGCGGCCTCCAGGATTCCGTTGCCGAGGGAGGCATACGTCGCGAAGACGGTGACGCTCTCGTGCGCGGTCGTCATGAGCCGCACCAGGGTGTGCGGGTCGGTGGTGTGCGGGAAACCGGTCCCGTGGTCGAGGGAGGACACCCCGAGGAAGACGCCGGTGCGGCCGCCGTCCCGCCAGGCGCGGGCCGTCTGGTCCAGGAGGTCCAGGGAGGGGACCAGAACCAGGACGCGCGCGCCGCCGAGCTGTTCGGCGGCGCGGACGGCGACAAGGGTCTTGCCGCTGCCCGTAGCCATGATGACCTGGGTCCGCAGGCCGGCGGCGGGAAGCTCGGTGGGGGAGCGGGGGGTGAGTTCTTCGATGGCTCGGGCCAGGGCCTCGCTCTGGTGGGGGCGCAGCGGGGGAGCGGTGCGGGTGTCGGTCATGTGCTCGCCTTGCTCTCGGGGCCGTGGGGCTGGGCGGCGGTCGGGGTGGAGAGGTGTGCGTGGTCGGGGCAGAGGTCGCGGCCGTCGCGCAGCCTGCGCCATCCGCGTGCGCGCAGCCAGGCGCGCAGCGCTCGGTGGTGGGGCATCGTGACGGGAGCGAACCACTCCTGATCACATTCGTCGTTGCTGGCGCCCGGGCCGGTCCAGTCGCACCTGATGGTTGGGATGATTCCGGCGGTCACGGCCGCAGGTTCCCGGTGGCCCAGATCGCGTACTCCTGACGAACGTAGCCGCAGGGGTCGGCCGCCCAGGTGGGGTGGTCGGTGGCGAGGGGGCCGGCCGTCGTGCCGTTCGCGGTGTCGAAAAGGGTGAGCTTGTCGATGCTCGTCCGGAGTGCCGTCTGCACTTTGCCGTCGGCGGGGTCGGCACCCATGGTCTGCCGGTCGGTGAGGGCCGCGTGGCGCAGCAGCCAGTCTCGCTCGCTGATCCGGCCCGCGCGTCGCAGGCGCATGAGCTCCTCGCTCTCCTCCTGGATCAGGGGGGCATTGACGTAGGCGCCGTGGACGGGCGGGAGGCTGTTCATCGGCTGGTCCGTTTCGTCGGGGAGTCCCGCCAGGGCGTGCGGGTTTCCGTGGTCCGCGGAATGCGAACACACCACCAGTATGCATTCTCTTGAAATGCATTTCAAGAGAATGCATTAAGGTCTAGCGGTCCGCATGCGTGTCCGGTCGGTCGACCTGACAAGTACTGCGGATCAGCTCCGCCCAGCCAGGTCGCGGGCGGTCAGATCTCGTTCATGCCGCCGTCGAGGTACCAGTCGCATTCAGCGAGGGCGTACAGCCAGGCCGTTTCCCAGCCGTTCGGGTCTACGTCCGCAACGCTCTCGGCGTCTTCTACGAGTACGAGCCGCAGAGCCTCACGCCCTGAGGCTGCGTGGGTGCGCGCGTCTCTTCTGCGCCGGGCGGCGAGACGGCGCGCCGCTTCGAACCGAAACTTGGGGTCCAACTTGTAGCGACTGAAGTGGTACTCCAGTCGTTGGGCCTTGAGCCGCGGCCAGTCTTCTGGGGGGCGGACGGAGAACTCTGCAACAGCGCCCTGGTCGGCTCGGAGGATGCGGGCGAAGAGCCACCGTTCCGTTCCGAGGTCGTCGAAGTACGGGTGGAACGGCTCCTTGGCCGGATCAGTTGAGAAGTGTTTCCCCTTGCTCTGGTTGCAGGGACCGCAGGCAGGGACAAGGTTCAAGGGCGTGAGCGCCAGGAGGGGGAAGGTGTTCTGCGGGGCGTGGTGGTCGATCTGTTCCGGTTTCGCGACCCCGCAGACGGTGCATCCGTGGATCGCCGCCGCTTTCAGCGCGTTGTAGAGCTGCTTCCCTCCGCCACCGACGAACGCCTTCTCGTAGGTGGCGGAGAAGCGGCTCTTCACCTCTTCCGTGAACTGGCCTCCAGACCCGGAGTGCAGCAGCGTGAACAGGGCGCCCGCTTCGCCCTCAGCCTGGTACCGCCGCTCCTGCACTATGAGCTCTGGAAGCCGAGCGGCCATCTCCTTGTCCCACCCCTGCTTCTCCAACCAGGGCGTGCAGGCCTTCAGCACGTCTTCGACGGTGATCGTCGGCTTCTCCGGCCACCGCATCAGCGTTCCCCTCGTGTCTGCGAGAACGTCATAGCGCGCAGGAGAGCGCGGGCTTCAGCGCCCAGGCCTGTAAATCGGCGGGTGATCTCCGCGTAGGTTCCGCCGTTCGCGACCTCCGCAGCGATCGCGGCGTGAAAGCCCGTCGAGGTCACTTCCAGGCCGAACACGTCGTAGGTGAGCTCGCCGACGCTCTCGCCGTATGTTTCAAGATCAGGACGGCGGGCGGTGAGCTCGTCTCCGTGGCGTTCCAGTGCGTGGACGCACGAGGCCGGAACTTCCTGCAGCACGACGGGGGAGTGGGTGGCGACGACCGCCATGCCGTTGCGGTCGGCGAGCAGGTTGGACAGCGCGTTGGTCAGGGCGGCGAGCAAGGGAGGGTGCAGGTGTGTTTCCGGCTCGTCGATCAGGACCAGGGTGCGCTCGCTGACCACTTCAATGAGCCGGGTCACCATCAGCAACACCACCTTGTGACCAGAGCTCAGGTTGTCGAAGACCTTGCCCATCTCCCGTTCGAGCGTGGAAGGGCGGCCTTCCCTGATCATGGCCTCGATCACGTCCATGTCCCCGTCGAGGAAGCCACTCGCCCCGTAGTTGAGGGTCCCGATGGCCTCACGCCAGCGGACGCCCCGTGCCCCGACTCGCGCAATGGCGAAGCTGCGGACGAACTCGTCCCTCAGCTCCTCGTCGGACTTGAGGCGGTCTTGGTGCTGGTGCCGGAGGCGGATGAAGTGGAACGGGATTCCCGCATCGTCCGCGAAGGCGTACGAGTGGCGGTCGAAGGGGCTGAATCCGATGACGACGCAGCTGGCGAAGCGGCCGGCGTCACCCCCGGGATCTGGGTCGTCCTCGACGTCGAGTCGTACGTTCGCGGCCGCGGCCGACATGGCGTGGAGCAGGCTCGACTTCCCGACCCCGTTACGGCCGATCAGCGCGTGCAGGTTGGTCGGCGGCAGGCTCCCCGGCGTCGACTCGAAGTCCAGCCTGGGAGCAGAGAGCAACCCCTTCTGCTCCGGCGTATACGACCACTGGAAAGGGACGATGCGGGCGCGTACCCCGAGGGCCACCTGCCGGGTGCGTAGCAGGTCCTTGTAGGTCCGCCCGCGAAGCAGAGACGAGGAGAACACCTGAAGGCCGACCATCGCCTGATCCGGCAGCTCGGTGTAGGCCACATCCTTCAACGCGTGAAGGATCTCGTTGGCCATGGATCTGCCCAGGTGGACTCGCAGGACCTCGTAGTAGTCGTCCTCCATCCCCAGGCTGAAGTAGCCGTCGTCCAGCGACTCAAAGCGGTCCGGAAGTCGATCTGTTGTGCGGTTCCATCCGGATCTCGTCATCTCAGCGTGCCCGATTCGAAGGAAGCCGACCGTGACCACAGAGGCATCCTGAAGGCGTACCAGGAGATTGAAGGTGGTGACGAACCCGTGGTCATCCCAGCTGTCCTTCACCAGGTAGGCACCGCGTGCCTGGGGGATCGTGGCTTGCCACTCCAGCACCCGGAACTCCAACGCAACTCCCCTGTGTGCTCGACGACCGCTCTGGCCGCTCTGTAGGCCGCAAGCATGCCAAAAGGCCGTGCACCCGCGCCGTGTCCACGGAGAGTTCCGGTTCTCAAGCAGCGTTCCCCTCGAAGCCGCTGCTTCGAGGGCAAGCGCTTCTAGTCCTGGGGCTTCCAGGCTCGGATTTCCAGGCCGATGATCGGGGTGCCGGGCTCGATCTTGTCGGTGTCGACCAGCCACTTCTGCACCGCGGCCGCGACGTCCCCGCCGGAGGCGTCGACCATGGCCTTGAACTCGGCCCCGTCGAAGCCCTCCTCGCCCGAGCCCGGGCCGCCGCGGTTGTCGGCGTAGGCCCGCTCCTCGGTGCCATCGCGGCGCTGGACCACGTTGCGGCGGACGCCGGGGGAGTCGGCCCGGCGGCCGGCGTCGTGCTTGAAGGAGCCCCTGCGGGCCCGGACAGTGAACGCGATCTTCCCGCCGTTGGCGGCCGCGTCGTCGACCACAGGCCGCAGGCGACCGGCGCCCGAGGCGATGTGCTGCTTACCCGCCTTGGCCAGAGACGAGGACCAGGCCCTGACCAGCTTCCCGTCGGCGCCGATGACCGCCTTGCCCTTGGCGTCCTTGACCGTCCGCTCCGCCCGTACCCGGGCCTTCCCGCGTACGCGGGCCTTGTAGCCCTCCCTGTTGAGCCGCGGCTGGACGTGCCCGGCGGCCAGGGCCTTCAGGCTCGCGAGGTCCCGGGGACCGCCGGCCTGCACCTCCTGGACCACGGCCCGCAGCGCCTCCACCATCGACGCGCCCTTGTTCTTGGTGAAGAACTGGGAGACCAGGCTGGGGTTGCGGCCGAGGATCTCGCCGACCTGCTTCCGGCTGAACCCCTCCCTGGCCAACTCGTCGGTGAGCCGGGCGGCCTCGTTGCGCTGCGCGCCCCGGCCGCCCGCCGGCCTCCTCCTGCGCGGTGTCACGCCGCCACCTCCTCGTCCTCGTCGTCACACTCGTGGTCGGAGTACACCGGGCGGTCGTCCTCGAACAGGGCGTCGCCCTCGTCGCCGCAGCCGTGACAGCTCCACTCCGCGCTCCACACGACCGCACCTTCACGGCTGCAGTCGTGCTCGGAGTTGACGGTGTCCTCGTCGTCCCACATCGCCTCGCCCGAGGCGCCACAGGCGGGGTGCTCCCACTGCCCGCCCCAGACCACGTCGGCGCTGCTCACATGCCCTCCGATTCGTACGCCTGGCGTCCCAGGCCTTGCAGGTAGTAGAACTCCTCGTCGTTGCGCGGGGTGGTCTGCTCCCAGGGCATGCGGCCCTTGAGTAGGTAGTCGCCCGGCTCGCCGCCGTACTCCCAGTCGACCGGCGCCGAGGTGTAGATGGCGTCAGTCCGGAAGGCCAGGATGCTTTTCCCGGGCAGGTGCAGCGCACCGGCCTTCACCGGCTTCCCGGTCTGCGGGTCCTTCGCGCTGGTGCTTACCGACAGCAGGGCCGCCCGGGCCGCCGACCACACCCCAGCCGCCCACTCCGGGTGGGCGTACTGGTCCCGGGCGAAGCCGGCGTTGCGCTCCCAGGTGACGTGGGTGTCGGTGATGCCGGTCAGCCGCGCGCCGTCCGGCAGATCGGGCACCTCGCCGCCGGCGCCCAGCTCCAGGGAGCCGGTCGTGATCCGGGGCCGCTGCGCGAACGTGCCGATGCCGTACAGCAGGATGCTGCGCACCGCGCGGGAGGCCAGGCGGCAGGCCTGCTTCTGCTGCTCGTCGCCGTGCATCTCGGAGATGGCCCGCAGGGACCGCCAGGCCTTCTGCAGCTTGGTGCTCCAGCTCTTGAGGGGGTCCCCGGACTCCCACAGCAGGCCGTCGAGGATCTCGATCCGCCACGGCGCGATCGGGTTGCGCAGCGCCAGGTTGACCTCGGCGCCGCCCGCCCAGGTGGTGAAGGTCCGGCCGCCCTCGTACGGGTAGTGCCAGGCCCGCTCCCCGGGCGCCGGCGCCGGGAGCAGCCCGACGTGGGTCCAGCCCTTCGGGATGGTCACCCGCACCTGCCAGTGCGACGGCGCGAACAGCGCGTTCGTCTGCTCCTTCTCCGTCATCGCCGCGAAGGCGGCCGCCGTGATCCGCCTCGGCACGCCGACACCGGACGCCCAGGTGTGCTTGGCGTACGCGAAGGTCCGGTCGAGCTCGAACCATCCGGGCACCCGCTCCGGAACGCGGGGCGGCGTGATCAGCTCGGTCCGGCCCTGACCGGCGGTGGCGTGGAGCAGCCCGCGGATCTCCTCGGACATGACCGGGAAGCCGTCCGCCCACTTCGCTCCGGCCTTGGCCGGGATGGTCCGCGACCACAGGTCCCGGCCGGTCTGCGACGGCGCGCCCATGAGGACGACGTCCTCGAAGTGCGGCCGCAGCGCCTTCCACAGCTCGACGAACGCGGCGCGCACCGTCGCCGGGTCGGCACCCTCAGGGTCGAACCACTCACCGACCGAGCGGATTTCGGTGTGCTGGTCGCCGCGCTGCCACCGGCCGACCGGGTTGCGCGGGTGAACCAGGTGGCCGGCCTGCCGGTCCTTGCCGCGCGAGGACTCCACCGTCCAGCCCTCCGGCAGCGGGGAGTTCAGCCAGGCGGCGACGGCGTCCTTGAGGAACTCGTGCCGCTCGCTGCCCTGGTGCCAGGGGTCGCCCGCGGTGATGTAGATCCGCTCGATGGTGGCCGGGGCCACCGCGTAGACGGCGGTGAGGATCTCGGCCACGGAGGACTGGCCGAGGTCGAGGCGCGTCGTGCCGCCCTGCCACACCAGGACGCCGGTCGAGGCGTCGAGGAACGCCATCCCCCGGGTGGCCTGCTTGAAATTCGGCCGCTTCGACGCCAGGCCGGGCTCGGCGCGGAACCAGCCGTCGCCCTCGGCACCGGCAGGAATCGACGGCAGGACACGTTCGGCCTCTTCGGGGTCGGCAGCTGCCGGGGCCGGGATGTTCTCGGCCTGCCGGGGCTCGCCGAGCACCTCCAGGTCGAAGGCGCCGTAGGCGGTCGCCGCGCGCAGCCGAGCAACGGCACCCGCCCCGTCGGTGGACCCGCTGTCCGGGTCCGGTGCCGCGGACGTTTCCTTGATCGGCTCTGCGGGCGTCTGAGCGGCCGACTGATCTTCCGTGGCGGTTTCCGTCGCGGGAGGCTCCGCAGGCGCCTCAGGGGCGCCCTGAGGGGCCAGAGAGGGCACCAGGGCCACGATGTCGATCACGCTGAGGCCGGCGGCGGTCGCGATCCGGTCCGAGGTGGCCTTCGCGTACCCGCCGAGCTGCCGGATCTGCTCGGCCCGGCGGTCGTGCAGTTTGTCGACCTTGGCCTGGAGCTGGACCAGCTCGCGCTCCAGCGGCTTGAGTTCGTCGCGTACGGCCCGCAGCGCACTGAGGCTGGCCGAGTACTCCTTGTTGTCCATCTGGTCCCCCTCAGGTGTTGGCCATGTCGACGAAACGCGACATGTAGAGCTGCTGCGCACATGTGATCGTTGCGGTCGGCCCGTTGCGGTGCTTGCCCACGATGATGTCGACCTCGCCCGCCCGCGGGCTTTCCTTCTCGTAGGCGTCGTCCCGGTACAGCAGGATCACCATGTCCGCGTCCTGCTCGATCGAGCCGGACTCCCGCAGGTCCGAGACCTGAGGCTTCTTGTCGGCCCGCATCTCCGGCCCGCGGTTGAGCTGCGAGAGCAGGATGATCGGGAGGTGGAGTTCCTTCGCCAGCAGCTTGAGGCTCCGCGAGATGTGGCTGACCTCCTGCTCTCGGTTGTCGTGCCGCTTGCCACCGCTCTCGATCAGCTGCGCGTAGTCGATGATGATCTCGGCGAGGTCGGGGATGCGGGTCTTGAGCCGACGGCACTTCGCCTGGATCTCGGCCAGGGATCGCGCGCTCTCGTTGATCTGGAGCGGTGCTTCGCTGTACCGCTTGGCAGCGACTGCAAGGCGGCCCCAACCTGCCTCGTCGAGCGTCCCGGAGCGGATGTGGTGGAGGGCGACGTCGCCTTCAGCTGACAGGCACCGCATGTTGAGTTCGTCGATGCTCATCTCCAGCGTGATGAAGGCAGCCGGGCGGCCGGCTCCGGGGATGGGCTGGCGGTTCTTCCCCCGCGGCATGGTGCAGGCGCGCGCGAAGTCCATGGCGAGGGTGGACTTGCCCATGGCAGGCCGGGCGGCCACCACGATGACCTGGCCCGGCTGGAAGCCGTTCGTCAGCGAGTCGAGGTCGGTGAATCCGGTTGTCACACCGCTGAGCTCGCCGCCCTTCTCGGCGGCCTGGATCATGTCGAGCGTGCCTTCGAGCGTCTCACTCGGGGTGAGGAAGTCGTCCTTGCGGTCGCGGCCTTCGGTCACTGCGCCGATCTCCGCAGCGGCGGCCGCGGTGATCTCGTCGAGTTCGCCGACGCCCTCGTACCCCATCTGGACGATCTTGGTGCCCGCGGCCACGAGCCTGCGCAGGACGGCTCGCTCGCGGACGATCTCGGCGTAATGCTCGGCGTTCGCGGCGGTGGGGACGGACTGGACCAGGGTGTGCAGGTAGGAAGCCCCACCGACCCGCGCGAGCTCGCCGGACTTCTTCAGGGCATCACCGAGGGTGAGTGGATCGACAGGGTCGCCCTTGGCCGCCAGGTCAAGGATCGCCCGGTAGATCACCTGGTGCACGGGACGATAGAAGTCGTCGGCGGCCAGCAGGTTGGAAACCTCGGTGATGGCGATCTTCGACAGAACCATGCTGCCGAGAACCGACTGCTCCGCGTCGAGGTCCTGAGGAGGAACTCTCTCGAACGCCTGCCGGTCGGGCTGCTGCCGGGCGGAGCGGAAGGTGGGCTCGATGTACGGCTCCTCCTCCACCGGCGACGCGGGGGGTGGGACACTGGTCATGGATCTCTTCCTGTCAGGTAGGGGTCTGGAGCGGCGGCCGGTTCTTAGCGGGAGCGGCCGCCGCCGTCATGTTTGCGCCTGGGTCAGACAGCCGGCCGACGCAGGCTGTCAAGCAGCGTGGCGACCTTGTCCGGCATCGGGACCGGTACGAAGTCGGGGTCCTCGACAACGGCGGGGCGCTGCCTCGGAACGTCCTTGCGGGCCAGCCGACGGGGGAGGTCCTCGATGCGGCTCTTCAGCACCCGCATCGGACGCTTGACACCCTCGGGGTTCGAAGTGAGCTCCTTGACGAGGGCGTCGTCCAGCTCCCAGCCCTGATCCGCGACAACCGCAGCAAGCAGCGGAGCGAGGCTGCGCACCGTCACCCGTCCTGCGGTCCAGGGGCGGGGGAGCTCCTGGAGGAACTGGGACGCTGCCTCGATCTGCTTGGCGGACGGGGTGGGGTTCGTCGTGCTCTCCCCCTCCTCCTCCCGCGCCGCAGGCGCCACACCATCCGCACCTGTCCCGAGGGGGTAGGGGGAGGAGGTATTTACCTCCTCCGGGGGGTGTGGGGGGGAGCCCGTTCCACTTCCGGTGTTCGCGGACGTGGGCTGACCTGCGGAAACGAACGATCCTCCACGTCCGCGAACACCGCTTCCGCGAACACCGGAAACACCCTTACTTCCGCGAACACCGGAAGTGGGTCGACCTGCGGAAACACCTGTTTCCGCGAACACCGGAAGTTTGGTCCCGGACTCCTCGGCGGGGCCCTCGGGGGAGTAGTCCGGATTGTCCTCGAAGTGCTCGTACACCTCGTACGACGTCAGGCCCCGGTAACCCTTGCCCTTCGGGTTGGGGATGGTCGTGCGGCGGATGAAGCGGGCCTCGATGAGCCGGGCGAAGGACTCGTAGACGGCGTCGCGGCCCACGAGCTCGGTGCCGCTCTTGGCCGACCGCACGCCGGCCTCGCGCACCGAGGCCACGATCCCGGGCACCGTGACCTGGGCGCCGCTGTTGATCGCGAAGAGCACGTGGAGGTAGACGGCGTAGTCGAGCTGGTGCGTCAGCCGGCCGCTGAAGGCCACGGCTCGCTGGACGGTGACCGCGCGCGCCGGGGCCTGGCCCCGGACGATGGTGGCCGCGAGGTCGAACTCGGGGCGCTCGCTCATGCCGTCACCGACTCGCGACGGCAGCGGACGGTGGGCTGCACGGTACGGAGGCCGACCTCCACCCACGTGGTGGCGGCCGGAGGGTAGATCGGGTTCACTGCACTCCTCCTGACGGAAGTTGTGCCGTGAACTCTCCACATGGGGGCTTGCCCGAAGGCTTGCCCACGCCTCGAAAGGCCCAGGTGGGGGGCTTGCCCATTTCGGCGAGGCCTGGGCAAGCCCGGCCCCCGCGGCTGTGGGCCCGGGGGTGGTACGGCCGCGCGGGCGGCGTTGTACTGGTTTGACACGCAAAGATCCCTTGTTCAGGGAGCCATGGATCAGCTGATCAACTGTGACGCGGACCACCTGGGCAGGGGTGTGCTGGGCTTGCCCAGGGATCGTTGTCTATTCTGTTGGGTAGGTGACCAGCGGGCCCCTGGCGGTCCAGGCACCCAGCGCGGTCACCGCGCTGAACCACGACTCCGGATTGCTTGCCGGCAGGGGAGTCGCTCGACGGCCGTCCTGTGTCACCAGGGCGGCCGTCCTCGTTTCTGCGGGGTGGTTATCGTGGCGCGCCAGCCGTAGGTCCGCTTACTGGCTGGATCAGGAGGCGTGCTCGCCGAGAGGGAGGTCGTCGTAGATCAACTCCAGGCGGTCGGCCGCGCCGACGACCTGGAGAACTTCGACTGGGCGGCGGCCCGCGTCCCGAGTCACGCGCTGTACGAGCAGCAGGGGCACGGCCGCTCCGACTGCCAGGACGGATGACTCGTCCCGTGTTGGCATGCGGGCCGTGACGTGCTCGTCGGCCCAGCGAGGGGTCAAGCCGCCGCGCTTCATGGCGCCGTATATCCCGCCGGCGATCGTCTGCGGTCCGTCCAGGCCGAGTTCGGCGGCCAGGTCTGCCTCGTACCAGGCGGTCTGCACCTGGATGACGTCGTCACCGATCGAGGCGTGGCGGGTACGCCGCACGACAGGGGCGCCGTGTGCGATCCCGAGCGCCGCGGCGACATCCCTCGGTGCGGTGGTGCGATCGACGCTGATCGCCTCCATGCGGCCGTCCAGCCCTTGCGCGGCGGTGGCGGACTGCCAAGGCCCGAGGGGGCTGTCGGGTCGGTTCACCCCCTGGTATCGGGAGAGGGGGACGCGGATCGGTGTTCGGTCCCGGACCACAGTGCCGTGCCTCGGGCGGCGTACGACGTATCCGCGTTCGACGAGCTCCCGGTATGCCCGATCAACGGTGGTCTTCTGCTCCCCCAATTCGATCAGTTCCCTGTTGGTCGGCATCTTCGCGCCGGGTGGAAATTCTCCGGCGTCGATGCGGGCCGCGAGGCGATCGGCGAGGTCTTTCCACTGCTGGTGAGCGGGCATTGCGATCCCTCCTCTCTGAGGTCGATGACTCCAGAGTACTGCATTAAGTCGGGTTGTTGACAGAGTCCACGCTGAGTGTCATCGTCGTTACGTCGCCAGCCGAACCGGGGTCGCATCCCGAAGAGGTACTGGCTGGCATATCACTGCCCTGTCCGGACTGGGGGTCGCATCCCCGGAAACGACGCTGCGGGCTCGGGGGTCGCATCCCCGGGCCCGCAGCTGGGCGGCTCCGTCTCGACCGAACCGAGAGGAAGACCACCGTGCGCAACATCATGCCGGTTCCCGATCTGTGGAACAGCATCACCCCCGTGAACACCGCGAAGTCGAGTGCCGCGCTCAACGCCTGGGCCGTCTGGCCGGCGCCTTCCGCGTTCCTCGCGCCGCAGGCCCCTTACACCGGCGGCCCGACCAGCGCCGCCTGCCCGGCTTCCGCTGCCAGCAGCGCATAACCCAAGGCGCATCAGCCGTAGAACAGCAGTAGGTCGTCGGCCCCTTGGGGCTGCCGGGGTTTCAGAGAGCTCCATCAAACTCCCCCGGGATTCTCAACCTCTGCCGCACGACGCAGCGCTGTGCGCTGTCCGCGCTTCGGGAACACCGGGTGTCATCCACGGACCTGAAGCGCGGAGAGAGCACTGCCATGCGCCCTCATGCCACTCCGCCTCAAAGGAGTTTCCGTGCCTGCCGAACCCACCGGGCGCCCTCGCCGGAGCCGGGCCCGCTCCCGCAACGTCAGCCCCCGCCCCGCACTCGCCTTCTCCCAGCTCAAGCCGCATGAGTACGACATGACGCCGCTCTGCACGTCCCTGGTCTGCCCGGACTGCGTCACATGGGTACCGATCACCGGCGTCAACAGCAAGAAGCCGAAGATCGTCCCCCACGACGCGCGAACCGTCCGCAACGGCGTACCGGTTCGCTGCCCGGGCAACTACCGGCTGGTCATCCTCGATGTCACGCCGGAAAGGCAGAAGCAGCTCCTCGCCCGTGCGGGCCTGGCGCCCTCGTCCCGCCGTTCGGCCCGCCAACACCACAAGCCCCTTTCGGCCCCTGCCGTTCCGGTCTCCCGGATCAACGCCGAGGTCACGCTGGAGACGGCCCGCCAGTCCTACCTCGCCCACCGCAAGGGCTGCACGCTCTGCGTCAAGGGCCAGCACTGCGCGGACGGCGGCCTCCTGGCCCGCCGGTACGTCCTCGCCCTCGACCAGGAGCCCGCCCGCCGCGCCGCCCGCGACGAGCAGGAACGCCAGGAGCGCCGCACCGCGCGGAAGCTCACGGCGCCGGCTGTCCGCAGGGCGCAGTGGACCAAGCACGGCGGCGAGGCGGTCGAGACGGCGAACAACCGCTGTGCCGAGCGCATCGCGGGCTCCCTCTCCGAGTTCCGCGGCCCCCAGGTTCCCGAGGCGCCGCAACACCCGGAGAGGCACGACCAGCGCCAGGCCGAGCTGGGCAGGCACGCCAGTAACGGTCATCTGGCAGAGGGGGCTCCCGCGCAGCCCGAGTGTGTGCACTGCGGGACCACCGAGCTGAACTTCGTTCGCGCAGCCGCTGCCGGATGGCGTCAGGTCCTCCGCCGGACCCACTGCGGTCGGTGCGCCGGCCGCTTCCCGGCCTGGATGCGAACCCAGTTCTGACTCGCACCCGGAGACGAACGACCACGGCCCCGGCCGCCCCGCTTCACCAGGGGGCGGCCGGGGCCGTGGCTGCTCGTACAGCAGTCGACTCCCCCACGGGGGAGTGATCGCGACAAGCACCGGGGGCCTAATCCCGGCGCTGTCTTGCCAGGTCACCTTCTGGAGAGGACGACCCACATGCAGACCAGCATGGCACGCTCACTGACGCCTCCCGCCCCGCGGGCCGGAAAGTACGACGACTTGGAGCGCGAGGACACCGACCTCGGCCCCGAGCGCGACGAGACCGACTCCTTCCACTCGCTCGTGCGGCACCTCGTCGCCGACGGCGACCGCCGCGCCCTCCAGGCCGGCCGCCGTGCGCGCCGGGTCCTCACCGACATGGTGGCCCCCGGTTACACCCGGCCCTCGCTCCTCACCCGCACGACCGAGACGGTCTCCAGCGGACAGGGACGGTGACCGGCCATGGACTGGCGCCACAACGCGGTCTGCCGCGACGAAGACCCGAACCTCTTCTTCCCTCTCGGTAACACCGGCCCGGCGCTCCTGCAGATCGAGGAGGCCAAGGCCGTCTGTCGTCGCTGCCCCGTCATGGAGGCGTGCCTGCAGTGGGCGCTGGAGTCCGGTGAGGACACCGGCGTTTGGGGCGGGCTGTCCGAGGACGAGCGGCGGGCGATGAAGCGCCGCGCTGCCCGCAACCGGGCCAGGAACGCGGCGGGCGCGGCGGGATGACGGACGCCGACCAGAAGCGCCTGGAGGACAACCTCCGCCGCACGAACGAGGACCACGACCTCGGCCGGCGCCTGCACGGCTGAGGCCCCATACGACTGACCGTGGTGCGGGACGGACACCCAACTCCGATCCCGCACCGCGCCGCTTCACCAGGCCGGTCGCCCGCCCCGCGGGCGGCCGGTCTTCCGCACGCCTCCAGCCCGGGAGAGTCTCGGGCCCGCATCCCCGCAGGAGAGCCCATGCGTACCAGCACCCCGCCCGACACCGCGACGACCGCCGCCAGCCGGCTGCCGACGTGGCTGTGCACGCACAACCCGACCTGCCCGACCGCCGCCAGCCCGGACCGCGAGGCCGCCCGCGTCGTGGCCGCCCACCCGGAACAGGGCTGGAGCCTGCTCTGCAACGCCGTCCTGACCTTCGACGACACCGGTGAGCTGCTCCCCGACGGCCAGGTCGTCGCCCCGCACCGGCCCCTGGCCGCCACGGTCTGACGGCTGCCTGATCCTCCCGCACCGGCCGCCCTTTCGACGGTGGCCGGTGCGGGAGGTGAAGGGGAGCCGGACAGCCCGGACCACCAGGACCGAGGAGTTGCCGTGCGCGACACCGCCCAGAGCACCACCCCCGTCATCGGCTACAAGCGGGGCCAGTACGTCCTCTACCGCAACCCGGAGATGTTCTGGACCGGCCAGGAGGGCCACACCTTCGTCTGCCGCGTCGAGCGGATCTGCGTGGGCGGCGCCACCTACGACCTGACCCCGCTGCCGTCGGGGCGTCAGATCGCCGCCGCGAGCCCCGACTACATGAGGCCGCTGCCGGCCGTCGACGCGATGCGCGACATCGACACCGCCCCGCTGAACACCGACTCGGCCGACGACATGACGGCGGCCGCCATGGCCTGGCTCACCCAGCAGGCCGCGACGGCCAACCGCCGACCGGAACTGCCCGCCCAGCGCTGACCACCTGTTCCACGCAGACGGCCCCCCGAGTCCCCGGCATTTGAGCTGCCGGGGTCCCGGAGGGCCTGGCGACGACCTTACCCACCGCCGCAGATCCACGGTGCCCCTTCGCGGAGGCGCCCGGAAGAGAAAGGACATTCCGTGGCCACCAAGCCCGCCACCCGCCGCCGGCGCCCCGCGGCGAACCCGAAGCCCCGCAACGGGCGCGCCAAGGCCCCGGCGACGCCGGCCTCCGTTCCCGCCCAGGCCGCCGCCTCCGAGGAGACGGCGCCGCTGGTCTTCCCGGAGGCCGACCCGGTCGTGGCCGACGCCGCCGACCGCGCCGCCGACCTCCGGGACCTGGCCGCCGACGACGTCGCGCGGATCCTCGCCGACGGGCAGGCACTCGCCACCGAGCTGCTGGACGGGGCGCGCACCGAGGCGGCCTCGATCACCGAGGCCGCCCACGGCGAGCGATCCCGTCTCCTGGCCGCCGCCGCGACGGACGCCGACCAGGTCCGTACGGAGGCCGCCACCACCGCGGCCGCCGCCGCCGACCAGGTCCGCGCCCAGGCCGACGCCACGGCGCAGCAGCTGCTCGCCGACGCGCGCACGGCGGCCGACGCCGTCACGGCGGCGGCGGCCGGGGAGGCCGACCAGGTCCTCGCCGACGCCAACGCGGCTGCCGAGCAGCTGCTCGCCGCCGCCCACCGCCAGGCGCAGGAGGCCGCCGCCACGGCGGCCGCGCGGGCGGAGCAGGTCCGCACCGAGGCCGCGCAGAGTGCCGCGAAGGACCTCGCCGACGCGGAGACGGTGCGCACCGAGCTGCTGACGGCTGCGGAGCGCACCGCGGCGGACACCCGCACCCGAGCCACCACCGACGCCGACGAGCTCCTGGAGCAGGCGCGCGGCGAGGCGGAGCGGCTGCGTGAGAGCGCGGGCGCCCAGGCCGCGCAGGTGAAGGCCGGGGCGGAGAAGGCGGCTTCCGAGCTGCGTGAGGACGCCGCCCGCGAGCGGGAGGCGTCCCGTGCGGACGCGGCGCGTACGCGGGCGCTGGCCAGGGAGGACATCGGCCGGCTGCGGGCGACGGCGGCCGAGGACGCGGACCGGCTGACCCGCATCGCCCGCGAGGAGGCCGACCGCATTCTGGCCGCCGCTCGCACCAAGCGGGACGCGGACCTCAAGGAAGCCGAGCAGGCCCTGGCGCGGGCCCGGCTGAGGGAAGCGGACGCGGAGGTCACGCTGAAGGCCGCCGACGACTTGGTCGCTGAGGCCGGCGCCCGGATGGCGCGCGCCATGGACCGCACGGAGCGGGCGCTGGAGCGCAAGCGCCTCAAGCTTGAGGCCAAGGGGCAGCGCCGGGACGCGAAGGAGGCCCGCAGGGCGAAGCTGCGGGAGCTGCGGGCCGCGGACCGCGCCGGGAAGCCGTCCGCGGCCGACCGCGTGAAGCAGTTCGTGAAGGTCAACGCGGAGCGGTTGATGGTGATCGGCCCGATCACCGCGCCGATGGCCGTCGCGTGGACGGGCCAGGCCGGGTTCGCCGAGGACATCCTCGGCTGGGTCGTCCCGTTCACCATCCTGTTCGCAGCCGCGTGGGAACTCAGCACGGCGTTCGTGGGCTGGATGTACCACCAGGCCCGCCAGGGCGGCGACGCCGGAACCCTCTACCGCGTCTCCACGTGGATCTTCGCCCTTGGGGCGGCGGTCATGAACTTCTGGCACGCCTCCGGTGAGCCGGTGCCCGGCAGCCGGGTGTGGGACGCGAAGAAGCTGATCTGGTCGGAGCAGATCACCTACTGGCACTTCACGCCGAAGGCGGTTGCCTTCGCCGCCATGTCCATCGTGGGCATGGTGCTGTGGGAGCTGTACGCCTCGCTGATCCACCGCCGCAAGCTCCGTGAGGACGGCAAGGTCGCCAAGGCCCGCCCGTCGATCGGGGCGGTCCGCTGGTTCCGCTACCCGGTCCACAGCTGGACCGCTTGGTCGCTCGCGATCACGGACCCGCGCCTGACCACGCTGGACCGGGCCTGGACCGCAGCGGGCGTGGAGCTCGCGGACCGCAAGGCGGCCCGGACCGGTCTGGCCCTGCACCGGGTCGTCGTCCCCCGCCTTGCGGCCGACGATCACGGACCGGCCGCCATCCCGTCCGTCCTGACCCTGACCCGCATGGACCGGTCCGGACCGCTGGACAGCCTGGCGCCGGTCCGCCCGGTCCAGCCCGGCGGGTATCCGGTCCGGTCCGGTCCGGGCTACCGGAACGCGGTCCACGGTCCGGTCCGGACCGCCGGGGCCACGGACCGGACCGGCGGACCGGCGCTCGCGCTGGAGGCCGGTCCGGCCGGTCCGCAGGGCGCTGACCTGCTGACCGCACCCGGTCCGGACCATGGGTCTCGGGTCGTGCCCGCGGCCCAGGGCCCGGCGGCCAGCAGGGGCGTGACGGTCCGGACCGTCGATGCCGCTCCCGGACCGCAGGAGCCGGACCGCACCGGACCGGCCGACCAGGAGGCCCCGGAGGGCGACTTTGATCCGGGCCGGGGAGAGGACGGCGGTCCGGACCTCACGGTCATCACGCTCACGGACCAGGAGCGGACCGCGCTGGACCGGCTCCGGACCGAGGGGGCGCCGCTGAACCGGACCAACATCGCCAAGGCGGTCCGGACCGAGGGCGGCACCATCGCCACGGACCGCGCCGGACAGATCGCCGTCGCCCTCAAGCAGCACACGGTCCGCTGACCGGACCGCCCGCACCACCGTCCTGCCGCTCATCGTCGCCCCCGGTCCGCGCTCGTCCCCCGAGCGCGGACCGGTGACGGCCACGGCCGGCAGGCCGCTCGCCCGCACCGCGCCCCGAGCGCGGCACAGCGGGCCAGGCACAACCGAGCACCACCCGTCCCGCGCCACCACCGCATCCGTCTCCCCTACACCCAGCTCGGGCACCGCCCCGAGCGGCTGGAGATCCCCGACGCGCGTTCAGGCGCACGAAGGCCCCCCGCTGAAGCGTGATCAGCGGGAGGCCTCGCCTTGTCGACTCACGCAAGAAGGGAGCACAGCATGGCACCCACGACGACCGGGCCCGCCCCGAAGGCCGGGCGCTTCCCCTGTACGACGACCCCGCCGGCGCCCGCGCTGGTACCCCCCGCGGTGATCCCGCCGGCCCTGGAGATCTGGGCGCCCGACCCCCCGACCTGGGGCCAGCGACTGATCCCCAAGGGAGTCCGGTTCGCGATGGCTGACCTAGGGCTCTGGCAGGAGCCGCGCCCCTTGAAGCCGTCGTTCCACCTGGCCCAGGTGATCGAAGTCCTCACCCGCTACGGCTGGTGCCAGGCTTTCGACTTCTCTCCCACCGGACGGATGTGCATCAGAGGTGCCCAGACGTTTCTGGAATCCACCGGGCACGTCACCACGATCGACCGGGGAAAGGCCGTGAATTACCTCCAGTCCCAACTTGCCCGCCAGGGCGTGAACCTGCGGTTCTGGGAGTGGAACGACCTTTCCAGCAACACCTTCCGGGGTGTAGAGGCCACAATTTCGGCGGCCTCCGACATGGCACGTAAGAACGGAGATTGAAATGACACCGGACGAAGAGAAGGCATTCGAAGGAATTCAGGCCGGAATGGCGGCCGGAATGTCCTTTGGGAACAGCAATCCGGACGCCTCCCCGTATGCCGACGAAGGACCGTACGGAACCCCGGTCGTCTACAAGAAGGCCGGTCTGACCCGCCGGGGAAGGGTCGCCATCGCGGTGGCCGGAGTGGCGATCGTCGGCGGCGGAACCATCTGGCTTCAGGCCCATTCGGCGGCCGTCGCGAAAGACGAGAAGGAGGCCGCCGCCCTCCAGATCCAGATGAAGAAGCTGGAGCTGGAGGAAATGAGGATCCGCAACGAGCAGGCGACCAGCGCCAAGAAGGCCGCCACCGACTCCGCCGAGAAGATCCAGGCCGCCGTCGACAAATGCGTGGAGGACTCCTCCACCCAGTTCGACAAGGGGTACGGCTCGCCGCCCAGGAGCGCCGTCGTGGCGGACTGCAAGCAGCAGTACGAGACCGCCGACTTCGGCATGCAGGCTGCCGGCAGCACCCTGGACGCCGGGAACGCGGGGGGCGGCGGCGTGATCAACACCTCCGCCCTGCTGGGTCTCTTCGCCGGCGGCGCCTTGGCCGTCGCGGTGTTCGCACGCAAGGGCAAGAAGACCGACGCGTAGCCACGCACGGTGACTACTTACTCCCTACCTCCCGGCGGAGAGCGCCGCAATCAGACCCCCGTGGACCCTGATCGGCTGCTCTCCGCTTTGGGAGGTAAGGAGTAAGGAACCATCGGTGACACGGAGAGTGAGGAAGTCATGGCGACCGATACGGCGCCCCCGGTCCCCGGGGGACCCCCCGATCCGCCCACTGCGACGGCCGCCCCCGCCGCGCTGGCCACCGGCGCGGACACCGGCATCATGGCCGCCCTGATGGCCGCGGTGGAACCCGCCCGACCGGTCACCGCGGCCGGCGCCGGAGCCCGGCCGGACGGGGACGATCCGGCAGCGAAGGCGGACCCCGACGGAGTGGTCGACCGCTCCTCCCCGGGCGTCACCAGCGAGGCGTTTAAGGCCCCGCAGGACCTGACCGGGGCCGGATCCGACGCGGCCGGTGCCCAGTACAAGGAAGGCGTTCTCAAAACCCTGATCCGGGCGGGCGCGACCCGCTGGGCAAAGGGCGGCGGGACCGCGAACAAGCGCCTGGACCTGGAGAAGGCCAAGGTCAGTGCACACCAGGTGAAAGAGGCGCGGACCACCACGGTCATGAAATCGCCCGGACTTACCACCCGAAACGGCTCCGCAGGGGCCGGTGGAAGCGGTCATAATTCCGGCGGAAGCAGCGGCGGGAATTCGGGCCGCAATTCCACCGCGAACGGTTCCACGGGTACCGGTCGCAGCGGAAGCGGCGGCGGTACCGGAGGCGGCGGGCGCGGCTCGTCCGGCTCGAATGGGAGCGGCGGATCCGGCGGCGGGCGCGGCACCAGCGGAAACGGTGGCGGCGGTTCGCCGAAGGACACCAGCCCCAGGGGACCGAAGGACTCTGGGGGCAAAGGCAAGGACGGCTCCTCGGGAAACGCGGGATCTGCCGGGAAAGCTGGCAAAGACGGAAAGCCGGGTGCCTCCGGAAGTGGCGGCGGATCGGCGTCGGTCGGCTCATCCGGCGGGAATTCCGGCAGCTCGAACGACAAGGCCGACAAGGGAAAGGGCGAGAAGGCCAACCTGACGAAGGGCGGCGGCCAGGGCCCGGGAGGCTCCTCCGGGAGCAGCGGCGGCTCCGGCAAGAACGGCGGCTCCGGGAGCGGTGGCGGCCCCGGTTCGAGCGGTGGCTCCGGCAAGGCCGGTGGCTCCGGCACGAGCGGGGCCGGCCACGGCTCGGACGGGCCCGCCAACCGGACCCCGCTCCAGCGCTCGCGGGAGGTCGGCCACGGCGACGGCTCCGCGGTCCGCAACGCGGTCGACCACGTGAAGGCGTACGCGCAGGGCGCGAAGGACGGCTACCAGGACAAGCGGGAGGAGAACGCCAAGGAGCACGCGCGGCTGGACCAGGCGCGCACCGACCACAAGGCCAAGACGCAGGACCCGAAGCAGGACGACCCGAAGCAGCAGGGGACGGCGGTGACCGGTCCCAGCGGCCAGACGATCGTCATCGCCCCGCCGGAGAACGGAGACGACGGAGTGAGCACGGACGTGAAGCCCCTCCTGGTCAAGGAGATCGACGCGAACACGCTGACCCTGGGCACGGACGGTGCCCGGGGGTCGATCAGCCGCAAGGAGCTGCGCAACTTCAAGCAGTACGAGCGGAAGTTGGAGGCCAAGGAGAACCACCTGATCAAGGTGGCCGATGCGTGCAAGTCGCTGGAGGCCGCGGCGGAGGACGAGGCGAAGGACTGCCAGCAGCTGGCCGACCAGGCCAAGGCCGTCGAAGGCGGGGAGAAGCTGGCCGCGAAGCTGACGAGGCTGGCCGACGCCGCGAAGGCCCAGGCGGCGGAAGCCGCCGAGCTCCACAAGCGCGCGAAGCGGGCGGCGGAGATGTGCAAGGTCGTCCTGACCAACATCTCGACCCGCTACGCGCCGCTGTACAAGGCCGTGGTCGACAGCGACGAGACCAAGCCGGCCGAGCTGCGCTTCTACAACGACAAGGGCTCCTACGCGCCCGCCGCGTAGCACCAGGAGGTACAGAAGATCATGGCGGAGCTGACGTACAAGGTCCTGGTCCGGAAGGTCCAGGCGAAGGAGAAGGCCCTGGCCCGCAACGCGGAGGGCGTCAAGCAGGCCGCGGAGAACATCAAGGAGCTGGCCGACGACACCGCCTCCGACGCGGACGCGCTGGGCGCCAAGAGCATGGACCGCGACTCCCTGGCGGAGTGCCAGGAACTCGCGAAGGTCATCCGCGGGGTGTCGGAGGGCGCGCTCACCTATGCGTCGAAGACGTCCAACACCGCGAAGGCCGCGAAGGCGGCCGGGGAGCAGGCTCGCACCACCCACGCCGGGTTCCAGGAAGCGTTCGACCGCTCCGACGTGACGGACCTGCAGAAGGTCAGCCGCGACTGGTTCGAGCAGGAATAGCACCACCCACCACCACCGGCGCGGCCGGCCCCGGGGATCGCATCCCTGCGGGCCGGCCGCGCCCTTGTGAACACCCCATGCCCAGACAGGAGTCGCCCCGATGTCCACCATGACCAAGACCGTGCCGAACGCGGAGCCTGCGGAGCGCGCCGCCGCGGCGCTCCAGGTAGCCCTCCCCGTCGGGGTGGGCATCCTGGCCCCCTTCCTGGACCCGAACGCCGCGGTCTACGTGGGCGCCGGCTTCGCGGCCGGTGCGACGTTCGCCGGGGCGAACTACATGGGCCGGTTGGGCCGCTGGGCGGACCAGCTGCCCGGGATCGACATCGCGCGGGCGCACCGCGACACCATGGGGATCGCCACGATCACCACCGGCATGGGCCTGGCCCTGGGCCAGTTGGGCGGAGTCGAGGCGTCCGAGGCGCTGATGGCCGGCGTCTTCGAGCCGACCACCGTGCCCGGGATCCTGTCGCTGGGCTGGTGGGCCGCGGTCGTCTTCACCGGCTGGCGCCTGCGCCGCGTCTTCGGCCGACGGAAGATCGTGGTGCAGCAGGCGCAGCCGACCGGGCAGGCCGCCCCCGCCAGCACCGGCGCCCCGGCTGCGGTGTCCCTGGCCGACAAGATGATCGAGGCCTGGGGGCGCGTGATCAGCGACCCCAAGAACGGCCGCCACCGCAACCAGGTCCTCTCGGACGTCGTGATCTACGCCGACCGTTGGGAGGGACGGATCACCGCCGCCCTGGGCGACTCCGTCAACGTGTCCAAGGAGGCCGTGAGCAGCCTCTTCGGCCGCTCCGTCGACGACATCACCATGAAGTACGGCGCGCACTCCGGGGAAGCGTTCATCACCGTCTGGTACACCCAGCGCCCGGAGCTGGACCCCTCTACCCTCCAAGGCGCCTGGAAGCGCGTGCGGGCCCGGGTCCTCCCGAAGACCCACCTGGAAGAGGTCGGCAAGGACGAGAACTCCGGCGGCCAGGTGGCGCGCGTCGTGGCCGACGACGACCTGGACGCACTCCCCCGCGTCGTCAACCTCGGTGAGCTGGCCGGAGCGCTACGCCGCTCCATCGACCTCGTCTCCTACGAGCCGGGACGGCGCAACCCCCGGCGCGCGATCATCCGCGTCATGGACCACAACCCGCTGGAGGCCGGCCACGACTTCCAGGGCCTGGACTCCCTGAAGGCCACTCCGGGCGGCTGGGTCAACATCGGGAAGATCGTCTCCGGGTTCCCCGCCAGGATCCAGCTCTTCGACCCGAAGCTGGGTGCCCTCCACGTCGTGATCGCCGGTACCACCGGATCCGGCAAGGGCGGCACGGGCCAGATGATTAGCCTGGCCTACCACGCCAACAAGATGGCCCAGATCTACGGCGACCCCAAGGGCGCCAGCAACCCCGCGATCCCGAAGATGGCCGCGTACGCAGGCTTGACGAAGTACGGCGCCCTGGGCGCCATGCGGATCTCCTGGTGGGTCCTCCAGCACCGGATCGAGGAGGCCGCCCGCCTGGACCTGAAGAACTTCGAGCCCTCCGACATGAGGCCCTACTGCGCCACCCTGCTGGACGAGGCCGCTCAGATGCTGGCCCCGGGCGCACCCAACCGCAAGGAAGCGGTGAAGATCGTCAAGGACGGCGCATCCCTGACCCGCTCCCTGGGCATGCCCTGGGTTCTGATCAACCAGACCGTCAACCTCGACCAGCTGGGCGGCGAGCAGGCGATCCGCGCCAACCTCCTGGCCGGAGGCACCTGGATCATCCTGCGCACCGACAGCGACCAGGTGAACCTGGGCGACCTGCCCCCCGGTTTCGAGGGGATCGACCCCTCCCTGATCCCGCCGGTGTGGGTGGAGGAGGACGACTCGTTGGTGTACGACCCGACCATGACGGAGTCGGACCCGCGCCGCACCTTCGGCCTGGGCTACGTCGCCGCGCCGGGCGGTCGCGCGGGCATGATGCGCATCGACACCCTGGAGGACGCCACCGAGCACATCCGGCCGGAGACCATCATGGCCCCGGTCGACGTCCCCTGGTGGGGCGACCAGTCGCACATGGAGATGCTGGCCGAGAGCCCCATCCCCGGCTTCGAGGAGACGGACGGCGAAGGCGGCACCGGCGAGGTCGGGACGTCGTTCGCCGGCGTCGACCTCCCCAAGCCGAAGGAGCTGACGTCCGAGGAGAAGGTCCTGGCCGCCCTCCGTGACGAGTCCGACCCCATGTACGTCGACATGCTCGACGAGGGCGACGAGATCGACCCCGACGACATCGACTACGTGGAGCGGGGCCAGCTGCAGGCTGCCTGCGGGGTCGGCGAGTCGACCTTCGCGAACGTCCTGAACAAGCTGGAGAAGGCAGGAAGGATCCACCGGGTCAAGGAAGGCAAGACCTCGAAGGTGGCCCTGGGCGCCCGGCCGGACGGGTCGAGCGGCCAGGCCTCCTGACCCGCCGGCGCGCTTCCCGCCCGAGGAGAAGGGCGAGGCGGTCCCGGCGCCGAAGGTCCCGTCCTTCGCCAAGTACCGCGCCGCGTACGGCATGCCCGCCCCGGCCAAGGGACCGGCGTGCCTGGCCTGCGAGGACAAGGGGCGGATCGTCGCCCCGGGCCTGGACATCACGTGCACTGAGTGCGCGGGCCCGGACGCCGCTGCCCTGGCCACCGCCGAGCGCAAGGCCGCCTGGGCCCGCGCCGGACGGCCGCCCGGCAAGTTCAGCTCCGGCGGCGTGACCAGCGCCGACGCGTAGGCGGGGAGAGGCCGCAAACCTGAATGCATTCCCTTGAAATGCATTCACTGAAGATGCATAGTGGAGTCACGCAAGATCCCGGGCGGCAAACCCCGGACATCCACACCCGCCCCGAAGGAGCCCCACCGTGACCCACATCCTGGTCCACCCCGTCGAGACCGCCCGCCCGAAGTCCCTGGAGAACCGCCCGGTCCGGGCCGCACGCGCCCGGCGCGCCGGCGTCAAGGCCCTGTCCGCCGTCATCCGGTACGACGGCATCGTGATCGTCGCTGGCCTGGCCATCGTCGGCTTCGACGCGATCGTCAACAACGAGGGTCCGCTCGCGAACCTGAGCGCCCCGGGTGCCGTTCTCACCGCGCTCGCCCTGATCGGTGCCCTCTATGTCATCGACGCCGCCGCCAAGGAACTCATCGACTGGATCAACCCGGACCGCTGGGACGGCGACAGCACCTACGCCCTGGCGGAGGAGCTCGGCCTGATCCGCGACGACCTCGACTCCGGCGCCAACCCGGAGGAGATCCAGCACAGCCTGACCAGCAGCGGACTGCTGGAGACGGCCGGCACCCTCACGTGCAGGCTCGCCGTCGCCTTCGCCGAGCAGGGCCAGGAGGACCAGGCCCAGCGCCTGATCGCGTCCACCCTTCACCTGCGCAAGGCCGACCAGGTCATCGGGCACGGCCGGGCCGGCGACGAGGCGGCCGGCGACACCCGCGAGGATCTGCAGTAGAGGCACCCCGGGGACGGCGGCCAGGTCGCCAAACTCAGCCCGCCGTCCCCGGGTCTCCCAATCAGCTCCAACCGGAGCAGGAGGGCCGGACCAATCGTCCCTCACGACCGCGAGGAGCCCAAATGACACCCCGCCGCGCTACGCAGCCCAGCACGCCGGCAGAACTCAGAGCCGCCGTAAGGATTGCCCAGGCCGAACGCGACAACGCCGTACTCGCCGCCGAGACGGATTTCTGGCAGCGGATGGGCGAGCTCAGCAAGAGCTACCACGGCGCCCAGCAGGACGTCGCCGACGCCGTGGGGCGCAAGCGCGACTACGTCTACAAGAACGTGCGCAAGTACACCACCTGATCCACCGTCTCCGGGGCCGGCCGCCAGGTCGCCAACACTCAGCAGGCCGCCCCCGGAGCTCCCCAACCGCCCGTCCCGCAGCAGGCAGGAAGGCTTCGCCATGCCCGCAACCGCAGCACCGCCACCTTCGGCACCCAGGCTCCCGACACGAGCACCCGCCTCCTGGCCGACGAGGTCGAAGCCTGGCTCAAGAGGACCACCCCGCCCGCGGCGGCCACGCCCGAGACCCCCACGCCCGAGGCCGCGTTCGACATCCCGGCCCTGGTCGCCGCAGGCCTCGACGAGGTCGAGCGCAACGAACGGGCTGCCGCCGCCCAGGCCGCCGCCCGGTCCTTCCTGTTCGACCGGATCACCCGCCGCCATCAGCGGCCGATCACCCGGGCCAGCGTCCACCTTCGGCGTGCCGCGGCCGCGCTGGCCACCGCCGGCTGGTGCCGCGGGGAACTGCGGGACACCACCGGCCGCCACTGCATCCTCGGCGCCCTCATGGCTGCCCCGGCCGACGCCGATACCGCCGGCCGCTCCCACATCTACATCCGCTCCGCGATGACCGAACCGGCCGTGTGCGCCGAGCCGGCGCCCGCCTACCGCGCCCGCCTGGAGGCGCAGTGGCGCAGCGAAGGCCGCGATCCCCGGTCCCTGCGCCGCCAGTTCGACATCGCCGTGCACGACAACATCGCCGCCCCGACCGTCGGCGCCGTCCTCGACCTCCTCCAGCGGGCCGCCGACCTCGCCGGGGACTGACGGCAGGTGAGGGAACCCACTAGACGAAGTGATGAATCGTGGTTATAGTTTTGTTGTGGGGGTCGGGTTGCTCTCCTCACCCCCCGAACTCTCCCCTGAAGGGACCGCCATGCTGCGCATCTCCACCAAGCACTTCCTCTTCGGAGGTGGCCGCCTCAGCAACTACGCCAAGGCCATCGCCCCCGACGCCGAGAAGATCGTCCGCGGTAAGTTCGGCGCCCTGCCGGCCGTCCACCTGGTCCTCAACGGTGACACCAGCCGAGTGGACCACCTGGTGAACACCATCGAGGCCCAGCTCCTCACCGGCATCAACCCCACGCAGGTCAACGCCGTCAGCCGCCCCGACCGCCACTCCCGCAGTGCGTTCGGCCAGACGACCCTTGACCGCGACGGCGTGCTGATCGTCCTCCAGATCCCCAACATGCGCCATGAGCGCGACGTCCGCGAAACCCTCGTGCACGAGCTCGTTCACGCCCACCAGCTCGGCGACCGCTCCGCCCGCGGGCTTCACCACAAGTACCTGGGGCACGTCTGGGGCCAGCAGCCCATGAAGCCCACCACCCTCACCGCCTACGAGCTGCTGATCGAGCAGCGCGAGATCGAGGCCTACGACGCCGAAAACCTGGCCGACCAGCTCAGATCCCCATAGGAGGACCGCCATGAAGAACCGACTGCCCTGGCCGAGTCGGGCGGACCGTCGCCTCTGGCGCGCCGCCACCACTTTCTCCGACCTCGGCGAGCTGACCGCCCGCTGGCTCGAAGGCGACATCCGCTCCTGCGCCGGGAACATGCCGAACTACGGGCCGAACGAGGAGGTCCTTCCCCTCATCGGCCGCCTGGCCGCCGCCAACCGGGCCGGATTCCTCACCGACGACTCCCAGCCCGGCCACGACGCCGCCGACTACGCCGGCAACCGCTGGGAGCAGCGCGCCGCCGTCACCGGATTCGTCGCCGACCCCCGCCTCGTCGACTTCCTCGAAGAAGCCCTGCACCAGCCGAGCACAGCCCACCGCTGACGGGCCCCCGCGGCGCCCGGCCCCACCTTCCGAGGACCGGGCACCGCCGAGGACCGGACCAGCCGGCCCACCACGAGACGGAGAACCGATGACCTCCACCACCGTCCCCGACCCCACCGCCGTGCTCGCCGACATCAGGCGCCGCGCCGCCGCCGGCACGCTTCCGCTCACCGTCCCGACGCTCCAGATCATCGGCGCCACCATGGTGATCGAAGCGCGCCTGGCCGCCGCCGAGGCCCTTTTCCCCGGCATCACCCACATCACGGACGACAAGCCGGCCACCCTCGCCGTCTACAACGTCACCCGCCACGGCGTCTCCCTCGGCACCTACGCCACCCGGGAGGCGGCCCGGGCCAAGGGCGAGGCCGCCCTGAAGCGCTGCCCCCTCCCCGAGGACATCCACACCACCTGGGCGCCGGACAACGGCGACGAGCACGCCCCCGAGGACCTGATGACCTTCGGCCCCGGCCCGGACGACGAGTCCGTCACCAGCATCCGCATCACCGTGCAGACCGTCCTCGTCGACTACGACCCGGAAGCCGAGGGCTGACGATGCACCAGGTCATGTGGGAGGTCGACGTCCCGATAGAGCGCGCTGGCACCGGTGAGCGGGGCGTGCACATCTTCACGGGCCTGGCCGAGAGCGGCCGCGACGCCCGAAAGGCCGCGCAGCGCGCCTGGGAGACGGCCCTCCTCCACACCCTGGCCGGCCGGGACGTCCCCGCCGCCGCCCACCGCACCGACTGGTCCGCCCGCGGACTGCGCCCCGGCTGGTACCTGCGCTGGGACCAGGCCACGCACAAGGGCATCGACCGATAGCTCCACCCCGGGACGGCCGTCAAGGCCTGAGAAACCGCCGGCCGCCCCGGGCCCCTCACCCGCCAAGACGGAAGAGAGACCACCATCATGCACGCCACCCGCCACAAGCAGCACCACACCTCCACTCCCCGCAGGCTGACCATCGCCGGCCGCATCCTCAAGCCCGTGGCCAAGGCCAACCCCCTGCTCGCCGACCACGCGTTCGTCTGCGGCCGCTGCGCCGTCGCCTGGCGCGGCGACGAGGCCGACTGCGGGAGCTGCGGCCTGCCCGCCACCTTCTCCTCCCACCACCACGGCTCCGCCCTCCACCACCACCTCGCCCCCACCAAGATCTCCCGCACCCTCGCCCCGACGGGAGCGGCGTCGTGACCTGCCTCGCCTCCCTGACCTGGCTGATCGGCACCCAGGCCCTCAGCGACCACATCGTGGCCCACGTCAAAGAACTCGTCGATGCCGGAACCGAGTACGCGCAGGCCTGCGCCGCGGTCACCGACGCCGCCGACGCCGGCGAAGCCTGGGCCGTTGCCGCCACCCGCCAGACCTGGGAGCGCCGAGCGGACACCGACGAAAACGACGCCCCCGTCCGGCGCCTCTACGTCCTGGAGCGCACCGGGGACACCATCGTGGTCGCCGACCTCGACCTCGACGAGGACCCCCAGGCCAACCAGACCGGCGGCCTGCAACCGCAGCACTCTCGCCTCGGAGACGAGGAGCAGGGTGCCGTGGTGGGCGTCGACCTGCTGAACCTGTACGCCCTGACGGCCTGGAAGCCGTTCGAACACCTGCTGCCCACCGCCGCCGTCCCGGCGGCCGGGACCACGGGGGTGGGGGAGTGAGCACCACCGACCTCGCCCCCTGGCCGCGGCTGACCGGCGACGAGCCGTGCCGGGCGCCCGGGGCCGACCCCGAGGACTGGACCGGGAACACCCCTACTCGGCGCAGGAAGGGCCCGGAGGCCTGCCTCAGCCAGTGCCCCGAGTTCGTGCGCGAGCAGTGCCTCGCCTGGGCCCTGGACCACCCGAGCCGCGCCGGAGCCGCGATCTGGGCCGGCATCACCCTCCGCGACCGACGCCAGCTCCGCGAGGAGCGCGCCCGGTGCGGCGCCGGCGCGAGCCGCGCGGAAGGGAGCGCTGCCTGATGGCTCAGCCGTCCCGGAAGCTCCCCCGCACCGCCACACACCGGCCAGCCACGCGGCGGCGCCGGTTCCGGCACGACGAGTACGTCGCCGTCGACCTGTTCTCCGGCTTCGGAGGTCTGACCGAAGGCATCAAGCGCGCCGGATTCACCACGATCATGGCGGCGAACCACAACCCTTACAAGGTCGAGGTCCACGAGGCGAACCACCCCGATGCCGAGCACTGGATCGCCGACCTGGTCGACCCCGCGGCGGCCGACTACCACTCCGCTCGCGACCTCCCGCCGGCCGACCTCCTGGCCGCAGGGGTGAGCTGCGTCAACCACTCGCAGGCCAACACGGTCAGGGCCTACGAGCACGGCATGACCCTCTTCGAGCTCGCGGACCCCGACTACGAGGCGCGCGTAACCCGCTCGGAGCGGGACCGTGCGACCGCGAACTGCGTCCTGCACTACGCCGCCCAACACCACCCCCGCCTCATCCTCGTCGAGTGCACCACCGAGCTCACCTCCTGGGGCCACGCCGTGCCGGGCCGTGCCAAGGTCGGCGACGGCACCACCTACCGGTGGTGGCTCAAGCAGTTCGACCTGCTGAACTACGACCACAAGGTGCTCTACCTGAACAGTCAGTTCTTCGGCGTTCCGCAGTCCCGCGACCGGCTCTACATCGCCCTCTGGGACCGGTCCCTGCCCGCCCCCGACCTGGAACACCGGCCCGTCTCCCGCTGCCACCACTGCGACCGTGACGTCAAGGCGGTGTGGACGTGGCGCACCGGCATCCCGCCGACCGGGTCGGTGCGCTACGGCAAGCAGTACGAGTACCGGTGCCCCTCCTGCCACCGGGCGGTCGTCCCGCCGATGACACCCTCGCTGGCTGCACTCGACCTCACCGACCTCGGCACGCGAATCGGAGACCGCGCCAGGCCGCTCGCCGCATCGACGATGGCGCGCGCCGAGCGCTGCCGTCAGCGGTTCGCGGAATTCCCCGCAGTGCTGACTCCAACCAAGGCCGCGCACGGATTCGGGCGGCATCCCTGGCCGTCGATGGTCACGCAGGCCGATCAGCACGTCCGACCGAACACGAATTCCGGCGCCAGCATGGCCACCATGTGGAACGCCACCGAGCGGCCCACGTCCAGCTGCCGGACCCCCCACGGCCTCGGTCAGACGCTGTGGGCGCCGGCCACCGACACCACGAGCCCGACCACCGCGCCGATCGCCCTCGCGATCGACAACTACCAGGGCGGCCCGCGCGGTGCCACCACCCCGCTGCCCACCCAGGTCGGCTCGGAGACCCTCGCCATCGTGTCCTCCGGGATCATCCCCTTCCGGCAGCACACCGTGCCCACCGTGCACGGCGAAGCGATGCCGACCGTGACCTCCGACCAGATCCCCGGGCTGCTCACGGCTGCCTGGGACAGGCAGAAGCGGCCGGCTGCGACACGGACCGTGCCGCCCCCGCCGACCGACCCACTCGGTGCTCTCACCGCGCTCGACACCACCGCGCTGCTCATGGCCGAGTGGCGCGCCGCACTCGCCGAACTGCCCTTGGAACAGTGCTTCTTCCGCATGATGCGTGACTACGAAGTCGGCCGCGGCTGCGGCTTCGACGTCCCCTTCGCCGACCGCCACGGCACCTTCAAGGTCTGGGGCTCCGCCCGCGACCAGGTCGACGGGTACGGCAACGCCGTCTCCCCGCAGGTCGGCGAATGGATCGGCACCCGCCTCCGAGCCTGCCTCCACTCCGGCCAGGTCGACGCCTGAACACCCCTCACACCAAGCTCCAGCCGTCCTCGGAGCGATCACCTGAACTGCGGGCATGCACCCCCGGGCCCGCCATCCCACCCGCCCGGCGCCGACCGCGCCCGCCCATCTTGAAGGAGCAGAAAATGCCGATGAACCCCGAACACCACCGAGACCTCCAGGCCGCTGGCCTCATCGCGGCCGCCTCCGACCGGCTGCTCAACCCCTTCGACACCTCCACCGACCGGCCCAAGGTCGTCACCCTCTGCGGTTCCACCCGCTTCTGGCGCGAGCTCGCCGAGGCCAACTTCCGTGAGACGGTCGCCGGTCACGCCGTTCTGGCCCCTGGCTGCGACATGAAGAAGGCCCATCCGCTGTGGGAGGAGCCCGCGGCCGCCGAGGAGCTCAAGACGGCGCTCGACGCGCTGCACCGCTGGAAGATCCGGGCCTGCGACGAGATCCTGGTCGTCAACGTCGACGGCTACGTCGGCGACTCCACCCGCGCCGAAATCGCGTACGCGCACCAGCTCGGCCGGCCCGTCCGCTACACCGACCCGGTCGGCCACGCCGTCGTCCTTGACCGGCCCGGACTGGACCCGGTACGGATCGGCCCGTACGAACACGAGAGCCGAGCCGAGGAGATCGCCGCGGGCCTGCGCCGGCAGCTGCACCACACATCGCACGTGAAGGGCACCGTCATTACCACCGGCGCCTTCCGCCCCGACCTCGACCACCTCGACCCGAAGGTCCCGAGGGACCCGTACGCGCTGGCCGCCGCCATGGACGACGACCCCGACGGCGACGGCACCGGCCGCAACTTTCCCGACCTCTTCGCCCGCCTGTGCGCCCAGGAGTCGGAGGCGCACGCGAGCGACCTGTGGAAGAGGGCCTGTTCGGCATACGACGACATGCTGCGGGCCGGCCTCGACGACGAGTAGGCCCCTGGGCCGCCTGCTCCATACCGGGCGGGCGGCACCCACGGTTGGCAATTTTTAGTTGGCCAAGTTTGTATTGACGTGCCAATTCGGACTTGGCATTCTTGGGTGTGGGCAAGACCCGCACCGACGACCGGAGGCATCGAACCATGGAGCTGACCCAGCGGTTACCGCAGGCCGCCCCCACCGAGGTGCTCGCCGAGATGGGCAGGACCGACGCCAAGGCGTCGGCGCTCCTGACCGTCCTCAGCCTCCCCCTCGCCCTTCAGCACCCCGACCGCGTCGGACCCATCCTCGACATCGCCCTCGCGCACGCCTGCAAGCCCCGGCCCAAGGCGCTCTGACCCCCCGGGACGGGCGGCACGCCGGCTACCAACCAGGCCGCCCCGCCCCGGGCCAGCCCAACCCGTTCTCAACCGGAGCACGGGGCAGCTACATCGTCCCTCAACCGTCACGGAGCTGATCACCATGACCCCCACCAGACCCGACACCCCCGAGGCCACCGCCGCCAAGGCCCGCCTCGACAAGGCCGCCGAGGCCCGCGACAAGGCCATCGAGACCACCCACCGCGCCTACTGGGCCGCGGTCAAGGCCGAGATGGACGCCAAGAACCTGACCCAGAAAGCCGTTGCCGAGCACCTCGACTTCAGCCGCGAGCACGTCCGCAACCAGGTCAACCGCTACACCGCCGACCAGTAGGCCGGCGCCGCAGATCCCGGGGACGGCCGCAGCATCGGCCAAGAGGCACGGCCGCCCCCGGGGCTCCCCGTCCAGAGCGGAACCGAGGAGAACACTCATCATGGACCACCGCGCCTCGACCTTCGCCGCCGCCACCGACAGCGAGACCGAGCCCATCTACACCGCCGACGTGGTGGCCCTGACGCCCGGAGGGGATGTTCTGCTCGTCGAGCGCAGCAGGCCGCCCTTCGAAAGGGCCTGGGCGCTCCCCGGCGGCCGAGTCGAAGCCAAAGAAGCGCCGTTCGTGGCCGCCGCCCGCGAACTGGCCGCGGCGCGTACGTGACCTTCGCGTACATGGTCATCGTCCCCGACGGCACGGCAGTCGTTGCCGGGGGCGACGCCCGCACCGCCTGCTGGTGGCCGGTGACGAACCTGCCGGAGAAGCTGGCCTTCGACCACGCCGACATCATCGGCGCTGCCGTGACTCCGAACTCCTGAGGCAGGCCGGCACCCGGGTGCTACACGGCTGGGCCGGACCCGTATCACCCCAGCGGCCGGCCCGGCCGAACCCCTCACCGCCCCCGACCGCGTAACCGCAGGTCCGGGGCGGCTGTCTACCACCAGCCGATCATGCAAATGATTAGTTGGCCAAGTTCATGCTGACGCGCCAACTCGAAGTTGGCGTTCTTGTGGGGTCGGGCCACCCGGGTCTGCACACCGGTCCCGGCACCCTCCAGTTCAGCACCGCCCCCAACTCCGAGGAGTCGCAGTGACCGAGAAGATCCCCGCTTCGCACCGCCTCGCCCAGATCACCGGCATCGAGACCCCCACCCGCACCAGCCTCACCGCCGACGGGGGAGACCTCGCCGACCTCGCCCCGGCCGCAGCGGCCGCGCTCCGGCTGCTCGCCGACGCCATCACCCGCGGCCACGCCAACCAGGACGACATCGTCCAGGCCCTAAAGGACGCGGGAGTCCACGACGCCTTCGCCGACGTCCTGGCGGCCGCCGCCCAGGCCGTGATGGGGGAGAGCGAGGACCCCTACGACATCGACTACAGCCTCCCCGCCGACAACCTCAGCGGAGCGGCCAGCGAGATCCGCGGCATCTTCCGCTGGATCTGACCACCTCGCACGAGACCCGATCGACCACCCACCAGGAGAGGCCCGCCGTGCAGAACTGTGCCTTCTGCTCCATCGCCGCCGGCAAGGCCCCGGCCGCCATCGTCCGGGAATGGCCCGACGCCCTCGCCATCCGCCCCCGCACCGGCGGGGTGACCGAGGGCCACGTCATGGTCCTGTCGCGCGTCCACGTCGCCGACGCCGGCACCGACCCGGAGGTGACCGCCGCGGTGATGCGCCGCGCCGCCGAGCTGATGGCCGAGCTCCCCGCCGCCAACCTCATCACCTCCAGGGGCGCCGCGGCGACCCAGTCCGTCTTCCACCTCCACGTCCACGTCGTGCCGCGCCAGGACGGCGACGACCTGCCCCTGCCCTGGACCCCGCAGCACACCGCCCGCGCCGCCGCGCAGAACGGAGCGTCCTCGTGATCGGCATCAGCCTCGTCATGGCCCGCGAGCCCATCCCTGCCGGCCCGTCCGTCTTCCTCGCCGGCCCCACCCCGGACAAGAGTGCACCTGTCCCGTCCTGGCGGCCGGCCGCCGTCGAAGCCCTGGCCGCCCAGTGGACCGGCGCCCAGCCGCTGACCGTCCTGAGCCCCGAGTCCCGGCACGGCCGGCGCGCCGACCGCTACGAGACCCAGGTCGACTGGGAGACCGACGCCCGCGCCGCGGCGAGCGCGATCCTCTTCTGGATCCCCCGCGACCTCAGAACCATGCCCGCCATGACCACCAACGTGGAGTTCGGTCTGGACGTGTCGACGGGCCGGGCGGTGCTGGGCTGCCCGCCCGACTGCCCCAACCCCGAGCGGAACCGGTACCTGATCTACGTGGCCCGCCGCCACGGCGTGCCGGTGTGCACCACCCTGACCGCCACGGCCGCCGCCGCCCTCGCCCTCGTCGCCGACGACCACTGATCCCCGTCGAACCGACCGGAAGGAATCCCTGCGCGCCCGGGGCCCCCATGTCTTTGGTCAAGGTGGTCGGTGGCAGTGTGGCTGTCACGAGTGATGACGTGCCTGTTGGGGAGTCGGTGGGTGAGGGCATGCGTCCGTGCGACTTCTGTGGTCATCCGGTCGTGATCGACTCGGTTGACGAGCGTGACTGCCCTGTGTGCGGCGAGGCTGCTGAGGGTCAGGCTGCTGCGGCTGGCCGGGAGTCGTAGAAGGTTCCGTCGCGGAGCACGGAGAAGAGGACGTCGGCCGTCCTGCCGGAAAGGGGCCCCCGCTTGAAGGCCGGCCCTGCGAGGATCGCCGGCATGAGACTGAAGCCGGGCTACACGCTGGACGTCGCCGAGAAGGACCTCGCTCTCGCGCTGGGGAAGTGGCGCAACCTCATCGACAACCAGGAGGGGTTGTGGGAGCGCTACCTGCGAACGGTCACCGATACCCACAATCAGCTCGCCCAGTCGCTGGCCGAGCCCGACCTCGGCGAGGGCCTCTACGCGGGCCACTACTGGCAGCTGGCGACGCCTGCGGGCAATTCTCCGTTGCTCCACGGCACGCTGGTGCGTGAGGTGAGGCGACAAATCACCGCGATCGAGCGGGCCCAGGAGGGCATAGCGGAGCTCCGTCGATACGCGGAGCGGCCCGGTGTGGCGATCGTGTACGACACCAACGCCCTCAACCACTGGGAGCGCCCGGATCAGGTGATTTGGTCCCAGTTCCTGCGCGAGCAGGGGTTCGGTCGTCGAACCGCCCGACTCGTCGTCCCGCTCGTGGTGATCGACGAGCTCGACCTCCAGAAGGGGGGCAAGAACGCCCTGAGCGAAAAGGCCGGCAACGCCATCCGCTTCCTGGAGAAGACACTCGACGGTATTGCTCCGGGCGAGGCGGCGGACGTGCGGGACGATGCCACCCTGGAGGTCCGCCTCGACCAGCCGGGGCACCGCCGCGGCGACCCGGACATGGAGATCCTGCTGTGCGCTGCCGAGCTGGACCGGCTCGGCGTTTCGACTCTGGTGCTGAGCAACGACTTCGGCCTGCACCTGCGCGCGCGGAACATGGGGCTGACCCCCGTACGGCTCTCCAAAACCCAGCACCGGAAGACGTCGCCGGGCACCACGCCCAGCCCTTGAACCCCCTGGCCTGTCCCAACACCGGTCGCCCGCCCGCTCGAACGACGTGATGAACGAAGGTTCGATTCGACAACTACCCCCCGGGGGATAGAAAAACTATCCCCCGGGGGGTAGTGTCTTTCGTGCCGGGGTCATCCGGCACAGCGAGCCCCGTCTCTACCGGCGTTGGAGCGCCGGAGGGGCCACGTCGAGAGGGTACCGACATGTCCGAGAACCTCAAGGTCAACCTGCGTCTCGTCGACGAGCCCGACGGGCTGTACTGCCACTTCCAGGGGCAGAGCGAGGCCCAGCCCGCCTACGTCGAGCTGGGGCTGGAGGACGGCGTCCTGCTCGCCTCCTACGACTCGATGATCCGCTCCACCCCGGGGAGCGTCTACCACGGCATCGACCGGCGGTGGGCGATCCCGGTCCTGACCCAGGCGGCCGCCAACGACCTGCTGGAGGAACTCGTCCCGCTGGCCCAGCGTGTCCTGGACGGTTCCGACATCGAGTGGGACGGCAGGAACAAGGTCGGGCGCATCCTCTCCGACGACGCGATGGACGCGTTCGACCAGATCAGCGCGCGCTGCGACCTGCTGAACGAGGGTCAGGACGACGACGAGGACCGCCTCAAGGTGTGGTCCACCGACAGCATCGGGGACCTGTGGAGCGCCGAGGACGCGGGCGTCACCGCCGAGACCACGGACGAGGAGCTCGTGGGGATCGAGGCCGTCCTGATCCGCGAGTTCACCGAGGGCCAGTACGACCCCGACGAGGCGACGGGGGAGTACCCGCACGTCGAGATCCACGGGCTGACGTCCTACCTGCGCACCCTGCGCGACGAGCTCGCCCGCGACGAGGACTGACCGCCCCTGCCGACGTGGCGCCGGCTCGGACGGGTCGGCGCCCCCTTGACCCCTACCTTTCGGAGCGACACAGATGACCACGACACCCGACGAGATGCCCGACTGGTTGCGGGAGGTCCACGACGCGGACCGGGCGCTGGGCCGGCTGCACCGCGAGTCGGAACAGATCGCCGACCGGCGGGCCCTGGCCATCGACCGCGGCGTGAAGGCGGCCGGCCGAGGAGGCCGCGACGCGGTCGCCGCCGTGTTGGGCACTCGGGTCGGAGCCGTCGACAAAGCCATCGCCCGCGCCCGCGGCGCCGAGCGCCCCGGCTACCTGCCCCTCGACCTCGGCGAGCGTCTCCTGGAGATGGAGTTGGCGGAGATCACGCCGTTGACGGAACGTCAGTGGCAGGCGGTGGGATGGCTGGTGCGCGGCACGATCGTGGACGTCACCTGGCTGAACGACCCGGCCGGACTCCTGGCGGGCGAGGTGGAGGACTGCGACCTCGACGACGGCGACGTCGACCGAGCCGAACTGGCCCGAGCGATCCGCTCGTGGAGCCGCGTCCAGACGATTGCCGTCCTGGAGGCGCTGCGCCGAGGACAGGACGAGGCAAACCTGCCGACCCGCCCGTAGAGAAGGGGTGCGCGGCGTGCCCGGGGTCGGGCCGCCGCGCTTCCCGCTTGCCTTGTCCCAGCCCGCGTTTCGGAGGATCTCGCACATGAGCACGGCGACCATCGCGTTACGGCCCTACCAGGAGGAAGCCGTCGCGGCCATCCACGAAGGGCTCGTGGACGGCGGCCGCGGGCAGCTGCATGCCGCGTGCGGGTCGGGCAAGACGGTGATGGGGGTGATCGCGGCGAATCGGTTGGTGCCCGGGGACGGGCTGCTGGTCGTCCTCACGCCTTCCCTGTCGCTGGTCGCGCAGACCCTTGCCACTTGGCGGGCCCACGCCCGCCTGGACTCGGTGCTGGCCGTGTGTGGCGACGAGACGGTGGTCGAGGACGCACCCGCCCATCTCGCCGACATCGACGCCGCGACCACCACCGACGTCGCCGTGATCCGAGCGCGGCTCGCGATCGGAGGCGGGCGCAACCTGATCGTGGGGACCTACGCGTCCGCCCGCCGTCTCGCCGAGGCACTGCGTGAGGCCGGCCGCACGGCGGACCTGGCCATCCTCGACGAGGCACATCATCTGGCGGGATCCGTCGACGCGGTGATCCGCCGCGTGCTCGACGACGCGTACCTGCCCGCGCACCGGCGCCTGTTCATGACGGCCACCCCGCGGATCGGAGCCCGCTTCCACGCGGACGACGACGCGGCATTGACGGTGGGCATGGACGACGTCGACGTGTTCGGTCCGGTCCTCGCCGCCTATCGCTTCGCGCAGGGCATCGCCGAGGGCTACCTGGAGGACTACCGCATCGCGGTGATCGGCGTTCGCGACAGCGAGGCGCGCCGGCTGTTGGCCGAGACGGGCACCGAGTACGTGGACGCGCTCGGGGCGCCCAGCCTCCAGACCGTCGTCGCCCAGGTCGCTCTGGGGCGGGCCCGCGAGCAGTTCGGGATCCGTCGGGTCCTGACGTTCCATGCCCGGGTCGAGACGGCCGCCGAGTTCGCGCGGACCCTGCACCGCACCCTCGCCCGTACGGCGCCGGCCGAAGTGGAACATCTTCACGCCGCCCATGTGCACGGGGAGATGGAGCATAGGTTTCGGGATCAGGTCCTGAGCCACCTGGAGCGCGGTGACGAAGGGTGGACCGTCGTCAGCAACGCCCGCTGTCTGGGCGAGGGCGTCGACCTGCCGGCGTTGGACGGGCTGCTGTTCGGGCACCCGAAACGGTCGGCCGTCGATATCACCCAGGCGGTCGGGCGGGCCCTGCGTCGTGATCCCCGGGTGCCGGGGCCGTCCACGATCATCGTGCCGCTGGTGGTACCCGAGGAGGACGGCGAGATCGGCGACCTCGATCCCGGGGACTACGCCACGCTGTGGCGGGTCGTGAGGGCCCTGCGCGCTCACGACGAGTCGCTGGGCGTGGCCCTGGACAACCACCGCCACACCGGCTCGGCAGAAGACCCGCGGCTGCCCTCGAAGATCACGGTCGTGATGCCGCCCGGCACCAGCCGGTTCCTGACCGATCTGAAGCTGCTGCTGGTGCGCCAGACCACCAGTGTCTGGTGGGAGGGGTATCGCGAGGCCGTCCGCTACCACGAGGAGCACTCCCACCTCTCGGTGCCCGCCGACCATCGAACCGCCACCGGGTTTCGCCTCGGAGGATGGCTTGCCCAACGGCGCTACGAGCACCGGCGCGGCCTGCTGCACCAGGACCGCATCCGGCAGCTCGATGCGCTCGACATGCCGTGGGACCCGTCGGGCGAGGCCTTCGCCGTGAACCTCGCCGCCGCCGCCCGCTACCGTGCCGAGCACGGCGACCTGCGGGTGCCGTACTCCTTCCGGAGCACCGACGGAGTGGGCCTGGGCGCCTGGGTGATACGGCAGCGATCCCTGCGCCGCACCGGACGGTTGCCGGCCGACCGGGTCGCGGCCCTGGACAGGCTCGGCATGCTGTGGGAGCTCACACCGGCCGTGGAAGCGTGGCGGGCCGGCATCGAGGCATCCCGCCGATACCACCGCGAGCACGGGCACCTGAACGTGCCGCGCGAGTACCGCACCAAGGACGGGCACCGGCTCGGCGACTGGCTCAACACCCAACGGGTCAAACACCGAAAGGGCGCACTGCCGCTCGCGCTCACGACCGAGCTCGCAGAACTGGGGATCGTGTGGGAACGCGACGACGCCCGCTGGCGCCAGATGTACGCCCACGCCCAGGCCTACCATCGCGTCCACGGCCACCTGCGCGTACCGCACGCCTACAGGACCGAGGACGGGAGCAGGCTCGGTTCCTGGGTCCTGCACCAACGGCAACTGCGCAACCGGGTGAAGAAGGGCGGCATCAGCGCCGACCGCATCCGGTTGCTGGACCTGCTGGGGCTGCGCTGGTAAGCGTGCACCCACCGGATCCACACCCGACTGCTTCGACGAAAGGCAACACCGCGATGACACCGGTCCGTCCCGCCGACAGCGTGCTGCCCAGGCCGCGGCACCCCGGGCCGGGACCCGCAAGCCCGGTCGCGTTCACCCCCCGCCCCTACCAGGTCGAGGCCATCACCGCCATCACCCAAGGCCTCACCGACGGCGGCATCGGCCAACTGCACGCCGCGTGCGGATCCGGGAAATCCTTCATGGCCCGCCAGGCCGCCTACGAACTCGTCCCCGAGGGCACCGTGGCCATCCTGGCGCCGTCGCTGGCACTGGTGGCGCAGATCATCACCACCTGGCGCGAGCGGGACCCCGAGGTGTCGGTTCTGGCGGTGTGCTCGGACGATTCGGTGATCGGCGACGACGAGGCGATCCGCGAAGCCGACGTCCCCGCCCCCACCACCACCGACCCCCAGGTCATCGGCGACTGGCTGGCCCACCCCCGCCCCGGCCACCGCATCATCGTCTCCACCCACCAGTCGGCCCTGCGCCTGGGCGCGGCCCTGACCGCCCACGGCACCCCCCTGGACCTGCTGATCATCGACGAGGCCCATCACCTCAGCGGCCGCCCCGACGGCCAAAACGCGCAACTCGTCGATCCGAACGTCCTGCCCGCCCGACGCCGCCTCTACATGACGGCGACCCCCCGCGTCGACGCGACCGCCGCGGCCCGCCACGGCCACCTCTCCATGGACGACACCAGCGTCTTCGGCCCCGTCCTGTACGACTACCCCCTCAGCCGCGGCATCGCCGAGGGCTACCTGGAGGACTACCGCCTCTACGTGGTCGGCATCCGCGACAGCCAGGCCCGCGCCATGCTCGCCGACGCCGAACACGAGTACATCGAGCGCCGGCCCGGCACCCCCACCCTGCAAACCCTCGTCGCGCAGGCCGCCCTGCTGCGCGCCGCACGCGAACACGGAGTACGCCGCGCCGTCACCTTCCACCACCGGGTCCAGGCCGCGCAGGAGTTCGCCGCCACCCTCCCCGACACGGCCCGCCGCATCGCCCCCGACATGCCCCCACCGGCCGCCGCCCACGTCCACGGCCGAATGGACCACGCCACACGCGCGAGCGTCCTCGACACCCTGCGCCACCCGCCCGCCGGCACCTGGGCCTGCGTCTCCAACGCCCGCTGCATGGGCGAGGGCGTGGACGTGCCGGGCCTGGGCGCCGTCCTGTTCGCCCACGCCAAGACCAGCGTCGTCGACATCGTCCAGGCCGTCGGCCGCGCCCTGCGCCTGGCCCCCGACAACCCCGGCCCCTCCCTCGTCATCGTCCCCCTGATCGTGCCGGACGAGGACGGCGAGATCGGCGACCTCGACCCCGGCGACTACGCCACCCTGTGGCACGTCGTGAGGGCCCTGCGCGCCCACGACGAACCCCTCGGCCTGGCCCTGGACACCCAACGCGCCACCCCGGGCGCAAGCCCCGCCCCGCAACTTCCGCAGAAGATCATCGTGGAGATGCCCGAGGGCACCTCCGATGCCGTCCTGCACCAGGTCGAACTGATGCTGGTACGCCAGAGCACCTCACCGTGGTGGGAGGCGCTGGCCGCCGCCCGCGCCTTCCACGCAGCCCACGGCCACCTCGACATCCCCCTGCGCCACATCGCCGAGCACGGATTCCGTCTCGGGCACTGGCTGGTCAAACAGCGTCAGTACCGCCGCCAGGGTGTCCTGCCGGCCTCGCAGGCCGCGGCCCTGGAGGCCCTGGGCATCGTCTGGGACCCGGCCGAGGCCCGCTGGAGGGAGACCCTCGCCGTGGCCGCCGACTGGCAGCGCCGTCACGGCCACCTCGACATCCCCTCGAACACCACCGAAGCCGACATCGCGCTCGGCTCCTGGATCGGCAAGCAGCGCGCCGCCCACCGCGCCGGCACGCTCCCCGACACCCGCAAAGCCGCGCTCGACGCCCTGGGCATGCTGTGGGAAGCACACCGCTCGACCTCCCTCGACCGGCACCTGAAACAGCTGGACGCCTACCGGGCCGCACACGGCGACACCCTCGTACCCCAGAGCCACATCACCGCGGACGGAACCCGGCTGGGCGCGTGGGTCGGCCAGATGCGCGCCAAGTACAGTGCCGGGAAGCTGCCCGCCGAGCACATCCGACGCCTGGAAGCCGCAGGCATGCTGTGGAAGGTACCGAACCCCTTCGTGCGGGCCTTGGCCGCCGCCCGCGCCTTCCACGCCGAGCACGGCCACCTCGACACCACGCCCGGCACAACCGTCAACGGCGTCGACCTGCACCGATGGCTTCACACCTGCCGCCAAATGCGCCGCCGCGCCGCCCTGCCCGCAGACCGGACCGCCGCCCTGGACGCCCTCGGCATCCGCTGGCAGGCCCCCGACACGATCCCCGCACGCCTGGAAGCCGCCCAGGCGTTTCGGCGCGAACACGGCCACCTCGCGGTCCCGGGCGACTACGTCACCCCCGACGGACACACCCTCGGCCAGTGGATCACCCGCTGCCGCGTGAAGCACAGGGCCGGCAAACTCCCCTCGGACATCGCCGCCGCCCTGGAGGCCCTGGGCATCGACTGGCAAACCAACCCGCGCTGGGCCCGCTGCCTGGCGGCCGCACGCGCCTACCACGCCCGACACGGCCACCTGCGCCCCACCGGCCGAGAGACGATCGACGGCGTGGACCTGGCAGCCTGGGTCACCCGCCAGCGCGCCCTGTGGCGCGAGGGGAACCTCACCAAGGCCCAGATCGCCGACCTCGACGCCCTCGACATGCAGTGGCAGGTCCCGCGCGGCAACACCGGCGGCCACCGAACCCCACCGCGCTGGCACGCCCGGTTCGCCGAGGCCGCCCGCTACGCCGAAGCACACGGACACCTCAACGTCCCCCGCCGACGGACCGACGAGTGGGACAGCCTCGTCAACTGGATCTCGCGGCAACGGACCGCCCACCGCCGGGGACAGCTCACCGACGAACAGATCGCCCTGCTGGAACGCATCGGCATCGACTGGGCCCCCACGGCCACCAACCGCCCCAAACCGGCCCCGGCCGACACCCCCGCGCGGCCCACCGCCCGCAAACCCGCCCAGCCGACCCGGACGGACCTCGACGGCCAGGCGCTCCTTGAAGCGGTCGCCGACGGCCAGAGCATCATCGACGCGGCCAAGGCCCTGGGCCACAACTACGAGTGGGTCCAACACCTGCAACAGAAACGGGCCTTCAACCGGTCGCTCAATGACGCCCGAAAGGCCGGCAGTCTCAAGCGCGAAACACCCAAAGCCACCGTGGATGAGGCCCAGGAACGGGCCCTGGAGGAATGGCGCAGGACACGGGCCGAGCGGATCGAACAGGCACAACGCCACCTGGACGACTTCTGCCGCCTCCTTGAGGAAGGACAGACCCAGAAAGCGGCGCTACGGCAACTGCGCCTGGACCGCAAAAGCCTCGCGGCCGCGGCGAGGCTGGTACCCAAGAGCACCGACCGCATCAAGGCAGCCGCCGAGATCGGCCGACCCAAGCGGGCGCCCCGAACGCCGATGCCGATCGTCGACCGCGACGCACGGGCCCGGCAGATCGTCCTGTCCGTCCTGGCCGCCGGCGGAAACCTCGCCGAGGCCGCGAAGAAGGTGAACACCACACCCCAATGGGTGGTCCGCCAGTACCGGATGAACAACGACTTCCGCGCCGCCGCACAGGCGGTGACCGCCCTGAACCCCGCGAACACCTTGGAAGCCGACCTGGACGCCTACCGATGGTCCCCCACGGACGTGTACGCCGCGCGGCAGCCCCCGCGGATCCCGTCCGACCCGACCCCACCGTGACCCCCGCCCCGAAGCTGCGCGATGCCTGCGGCGCGCCGGTCCCGGCGGCGGAACCCTTCGTGGGACGACCCACAGATCACCGCCGGACCCGCGGTGCGTCACGGCATGAGGCGATCGAGGTCGACGCTGTCGAAGAAGCAGTCGAACGGCCTGGGCAGTCGAATCGACGAGCCGAACGGGTGAGGGCCTTCGACACGGCCATACCCGTGCGGCCGGGGCTCGGAATACAGCGTGACGACACGCTCCTCGGAGTCGACCAGCAGGTAGAGCGGAGCTGCGTGCTCGGCGTACCGCGCGATCTTGATGATCCGGTCGGGTTCCCCATCGCCGGGGACGGTGACCTCCACGATCAACAGGGTCTGGTCGGGGCGCAGGGCGCCGGCGCCTCTCGCCAGCGCGGCGGGTACGACCGCGAGGTCCGGCGAGTACCAGTTCGGCGATCCCGGCAGGTCGAGGTCCCCGGACCCCAGCACGCATGCCATCTCACGCACACGGGGACGGATCCGGTCACGAACCGCGTCCACCACCAGCTCATGACCCCAACCGGGCGTCACCGGCACGATGTCGCCCTCGATGATCTCCACCCGGGATCCCCGGATCCGGCTGATCGCGAACTTCAACGCGCGCTCGGGATCGACCCCTTGTACGTACTCCGGCACCAGGCCCATGCGAATCTCCATTCCCCCCGGAGAACGAGCCACGTCGCCAGGGGTGACATCTTCCACGAGCCTCCGCCCCGCCCGCGCGGCGTGATGGCCTGTCGCCCCGCCCCGCCGGACCGCTGCCGCACGATCCGACACCGATGTCCGCTCAACCCCCGGTACCAGGAGCGGGCATCGAGCCGACATTTACGGGCGTCGGCGGGCACGTTCGCCGCGGCCCGCGCTGCGTCGCGGAGCGCCAGGATCACGGGCAGCCCCCCCGTTGCTGATGTCAGCCGTGCTCCGTCAGGGACCGGACGAGCGCTCGGGCGTCCACGACGGCCACCCCGTCGACATCCTGCACCGGCCCGGCCCCGAACCGCACCCACACCGGTACCGCGCCCGCGTCCCGGACGAACTCCAGCTTCTGCGCCGATGCCGAGTTCGGCCGGGAGTCGATCTCCACCACGACCGACCATCCGGTGCCCGCCCGCCCCAACAGGTCCACGCGCCCGTACCGGCCCGCACCCTCGGGGATGACCGGTACCTGCAACTCGGCGTAGACCGCCCCACCCTCTCCCGTCAGCTTCTGGAGCAGGCCGCGCAGTTCCAGGGTCAGGGCCCGAGTCACCTCGGCCGTGGTGCCCGGCACCGGCCGGCCGGCCGGCCAGCGCTCCGCCCACAACTTCAGGACGGTCAAGAACACCCCGGTGAACTCCTTCAGCTCCTCGGCCGACGCGACGGGGCCGGGCTCCCCGCCGAGGGCGTGCCACCAGCCGTCGGCCCAGTGGGCGCGACCGAAGATCTTCAGTACCCCGTCCCGGAGCCCCGCCTCCGCGCAGGCGTTCAGGGTCGGGACGGCACGCCCGGCGGCTGCGGTGACCCGCTCCACGGTCCGGTCGGTCTCGCCGGCCTTCCCGAGGACCTGCTCACCGGCGATGGCGTACTGCAGGTGCTTCGCCGCCCAGTAGCGCCACTCCAAGACCAGGCCCTCCGGCATGCCGTCCGGTAGTCGCACCGCGTCGAGCAGCTCCCCGGCCCGGCTGGCGGAGGCCTTCGCGGCGGCGGACAACTCCGCCTTGACGCGCGGCGCGCTCTCCTCGAACTCCCGGCTCCGGCAGTTGAAGCACTTGGCGTGTTCGGCCTCCCGGGTGCCGATCCGGACCGTCTTCACGCACCCGCACCCCGGGAACACCCGCCGCGTCTTGAACCCGACACATTCCTTGCACGCGGCGATGTCGCCGGCCTTCCACTTCGGCATGGACCGCCGGCTGATCACAGTCTCCTCCCACTCGTGACCGGCCGGGCACAGCCACCACATCATCGGGCCGCCCGTGCCGACACGGTCCGGAGTGAGAGAGCCGTTCCGGGTGGGGTGCCAGGTCGCGGCCACCGTCGGGAACGCCTCGGCGAGGGACACGGGGAAGGTGCGCGGCATGGGGTGCTCCCGTTCTGCGGTTCGGTCGTCAGCAGTCCGCAGCGTTGCGCACCGCCGGGCCGCGCGCAGCCATACCCTCCCCCCTTGACACCTAAGGGTAGGGAGTTGTCAGTGCCGATGCGACCTGGGTCAGGCGGGCGGTCGGCCAGGCAAAGTGGTTGGCAGGGTTACGGAAGGAGTAGCCACCGTCGTTGATCAGGTAGCCGCCCTCGGCCGTCGTCCATCGTGCGGGGCCACACTGCCCCTGATGCTCAAGGAGTGTCGCAGCAAGCCGCTCGGGCTCCTCAACGCGGGTGCGGGAACGCAGTGCGGCGGTCAGGCGCTCGGCAGCGTCATCCGGTATGGCATCGTCGCCGAATGCCGGGAGCAGGAGCAGGAGTCGGGCGTTTGGGTCAGTGGTGCTGCCGCCGGGTAGGCCGTTGTCGGCCGCGGTGGTCAGCTCGGCCCAGGACAGGCCCGGTCCCATGAAGTGCCCATCGTCTTGAGCCAAGGTCTCGGCCTCGACCCAGTCAGGGTGGTGCACGAGGTAGTCGATGCCGGCTTCCCCCTCCAAGGCGCGGTAGACCACATGCAGGTGGTGGTCACCGGCGAGCGGCACGGTGAACACGGGCCAGGTATCGCCTCCCAGCAGCTGGGACAGCAACGCTCCCATTTCCTGGTCCTGTGTGGCTCCTAGAGGCAGGTGGACCTGCCAGAACAGGTGCTCGTCCAGGAGTTCGGGCTGGTGGCGGAACGGGCCACCGTCATAGCCCGGGATCCGGTCCGGAGGCGTCTGCGAGCTTTTGGTCACGAGGCCATCATGTCCCCACCTCCCTGACGACTGACCGATGGGGTGGGGCGGCCCGCTGAAGCCCTGGCTCGAAGATCAGAAACAGGCAGGTGTGGGAGTCCGGGGCTCTGCTGCGGTCGTCGATTCGGTATCTGGGGAGTCAGTCCGTTTCGACGTAGGCGACCAGGATCAACGTGCCCAAGACCGTCGGCACGTACACGATCCGAACACCGTCCTCGCTGTGCTCGCGGATGGCACCGTGCTTCGACGGGATGCCGATCTCGGGATTCCTGGAGATGGTCATCAGAGCGGGGTCCAGTCGGAGGCGCTCGGCCTCCGTCATTCGCTCGATCTGCTCCTGCGCCACGTCGTAGAAGACGATGCGGGCGCGCCTGGGGCCACCGTGCCGCCCCATCAGGCGACGCTGGAGGTGGGGGAGGAGTCGTCGAGCGGGGGCTGCCCGAGGTTCTCGCGCAGGTCATCCCAGGAGGTGACGCTGTTCAGGTCGACGCCCTCGCCGGCCAGGCGCTCCAGGACGTAGGCCATCCGCGGGTCGCTGTCAGCCATCTCGCGCGCGTCGGCCCGCAGGGCCTCCTGTTCGGCCGGTTCGAAGACGATCCGCATCGTGGTCTCCAAGTCGTAGACGCTGCAACGAGGCTAGCGCAGGAGCACTGCGTCGGAGCCAGGAAGCCGGACACGGGAGGGCGGCCTGGCCGGTGCGTGGGCAAAGCCGGCGGAAACGAAAGCGGCCGGCGCCCACTTCCGCCGAAGCGGGTGGCAAGGGCGCCGGCCTACCGAAAACACACACTCCGGGAGACCCGAGAGGCGTATCTCGTCTCTGAGTGTATCCGCACGCCGCGGCGTTGCGGAAACAACGCACTTGCCAGAAGTTATGTAAGCTAGGTAATGTTTTCTTGCTTCGCGGGTGGTGGCAGCCCGCAGCACCGAACGCACACCCCTTAGCATCCTGGAGGCCCCGTGTCCCTCTCCCTGACACACCCCGCCAGCAGCCCGACGCAGACCGCGGGCGCCGCATTCGAATGGCCGGTCACCGCGGCGGCCGCCGAAGCCGAACTGGTCCGCCTCGCCGGGCTCCTGGCAGAAGCCGGCATCACCACCGTCCCTGCCACCGGTACCCTCGCGATCCCCGGACTCGCCCCCGGCCCGGGCGACACCACCGGCATCCGAGTCCGCACCACCAGCCGCCCGCCGCACGCCCTGTATGTCATCGGCGCGGGCAGCATCACGGCGCACACCGGTGCCGACAGCGCCTTCGCCTACCTCCGCCCGCTCATCGAGGCGGCCGCCCGTCCCTGCGACGGATGTGGTGCCGAGGCCCACAGGCCGTGCAACCCGAACTGCCTGTCCGACCCCTCGAACGACTGACCACCCCGATCGGCGGGGCGCCCGCGCGCCCCGCCCCATGATCAAGGAGAAGAACATGATCCGCGCCGGACGCCTGCAGTACGTCTGGACCATCTCCGACCTGGCCAAGGCGGCAGGCAAGTCGGAGGGCTACTTCCGGAGCCGACAGATGCACCGGGTCGAGGGCCACCCCAGGCCCATCAGCTCACCCTCCGCTCGCAACCTCCTGTGGGACAGCGAACAGGTCAAGGCCTTCCACGCCGGCCAACCGGTACCCACGCTCCCCGCGAAGGTCGACCCGCAGGACCTGCTGGACCGCCACGAAGCCGCGGAGGTACTCGGCATCGAACCCGTGACTTGGAACACCTACAAGCGCGACCAAGAACTTGTCGACGGCATGGTCCTCGTGCCCGAAGGCCCCAAGGGCACCGAGCACTGGCCCCTGCACCTCGTGCTCGCCTACAAGGACAAGCGCCCCGGTCGAGGCGCCGGCGGCGGCCGCCCCTCGGGCAGCGGCGACATGATCCCCCGCGACCAGATCCTGCCGCGGATCGCCGAGCTCCTGGAGGCCGACCCCGCCGTCACCGTCGAGACCGTCTCCGACACCCTCGGCATCACCAAGTTCCCCACCGCGCAGTCCGGCCTGGCCACCCTCCGCGGCCGACGCATCGCCGACCTCGTCGAGCAGCAGCGCGGCCTCGACCTGAAGGACGCCGCCCTCCAACTGGGCTACCCCGCCATCACCCACCGCGCCGCCATCACGTTCGCCGAGCGCGAGCTCCGCGCCCGCGGCGCCCAGCCCTACCTGCAGCACACGGCCGATGTCCTGGCCGCCGCCGGCATCGCCCAGCAGGCCCAGGTCGAGATGCGCCAGCTCGACGGAGGCGCCGTGGCCGCCGCCGTGATGCTCGAAACCGACCAGTCGGCCGCCGCCGCAGTGTGGGACTCCCGCTACGGATGGCGCACCTCGACCAGCCGCCGGCACCCCATCGGCAAGGACACCGACACCGCACCCGAAGGCGAAGGAATCCGCTACCTGGGCAGCGGACTGCGGCCCGAGCCCGAGGAACTCCTCGCCGCACTGCGCGACGGCCGCAAGGGCGCCAAGCGCCCCAAGGCCGGCACGGACGAGGTCAACAGCGAGGGCTGAGGGAAGGCCATGCCGCACGAAGAGGAACCCGAGGCGCTCCAGGTCACCCTCCACGGTCACTGCCGGCACCTCAGGATGTACGAGAAGTACTTCCCCGAGCGCGACGGCGGTGTGCGCCTGGACGGCACGGAGGGACGAGGGCGTCAGCCGGCCTGCCGGTAGCTGGCCGCGGGCCCCACTGTGCCGGACCCGAACCGGGCATTGAGCAAGTCGATCGCCTTCTCCGCCCGCAGCCTGCGCTCGCGGCCCTGGTCGAAGGACAGCTGCTCGGCAACCGCGGCTGCGTCGACCAACTGCTCGCAGCGCAGCGCGATGCCGCGCACCCGCGCCCGCTGGAACCCCAGCGCCCGGAACATCTCGTACGCGGTGTCGCGGAGGTCCTCGGTGTGCGCGCTCGGGCCGCCGGGCAGCTGACGGCTTCGGTGGACCTGGGACCGGTCGGCCAGGGTGACGGTCATCGTGATCGTTCTCGCCGCCTGGCGCCGGGTGCGCAGCCGGTCGCCGAGCTCGACCGCCAGTGACAGCAGCGCGGCACGGACCGCCTCGGGGGAGAGGGTGTCGAGGGCGAACCGCCGCTGCGCGGCCGTGCTGTGCGGGAGCTCGGTCGGCACCACCACCCGGCGGTCGATGCCGCGGGCCACCTCGCGCAGCTCCCGGCCCGCCCGCCCGCCGAGGACCCGCTGCACGGTCGCCTCCGGCAGCTGCGCCAGCAGACCGATCGTGTGCACCCCGAACTGCACCAGGCGCTGCTCCTGGGTACGCCCGATGCCGTAGAGCTCCCCGACCGGCCGGTGGTGCAGAAAGGCGGCCACCTGCTCCGGCGAGGCCCCGACGGCGACCAACCCGGTGCGCAGGGCGTCCCGGGAGGCCATCGCGGCCACCGACCAGGTGGGGCCGACGCCGATCACCACCGGCAGCCCGTACAGCGCCATGGCCCGGGTCCTGATCATCCGCCCGAGCTCGGCCGGGTTCCGGTCGAAGAAGCGGATGCTCCCCGACACGTCCGCCACGAGCACCGATGGCGGGATCGCCTGGACCACGGGGGTCACCTCTGCCACCAGGCCGCAGAGCATCCGGTAGATCACCGGGTCCACGTCCACGGGGCAGCGCAGATGCAGCATGGAGGAGCCGGCGCCTGCCGGTTCCCTCTGCTCGTCGTCCACGGCGACACCTCCCATAGCCACCGTATCGAAAACTTATTCGAACAAGCACCTCGGGAAGCGGAACGAGAGATTCGAACAGAGGTACGATGCTGAGGTGATCTACAGAACCCTGCCCAGCCTGTGCCCCGGACGCACCGAGGGCCGCACAGAGTCGGCGGCCGCGGGGACCGGCATTCCCGCGGAAGGCCTCCGGCCCCACGGGGAGGCGTAGCGATGTCCGCCGGACGCGACCTGGACTGGCTTCTGCCGCCCGACGTCGAGCGACTGCGGACGCTGGAGCGCTGGTGCCTGGTGCTGCTGGAGTTGATCCGCGGCCGCATCGCCGAGATCGAACGCCGGGACCGCGTCACCGAGGCGGCCCGCAACCGGCCGGCCGTCACCCCGCTGAACGAATGGAAGCTGGAGCACCCCATCGGCAGGGAAGGGCGCATGCTCCTCCACACCGCCGACTGCCGCCTCGCCTCCGGCCGGACGCGGCCCACAACCCGCGAGCAGGCACTCGACGCGCTCCGCCAGCCCCAGGTCGAAACCTGCTCGATCTGCCCCGCCGCCCAGGAGCTCGGCATCACCGACCCCTGAGCCCTGCGCGCGCCCACCGGCCCCCTCCGAGGACAGTCCAGGCCACGGATCCGGCATGCCCACCAACACCTGCTTTCTCCCCGCAGGCCCCGTCCCAGGACCGACCGGCTCCCAGCCCACCGAACGTGGCTTGCCCACCGCACCCGCAGGCTTGCCCAGGACGGTCCACCCATGGCTTGCCCATGAGGCAGCCAGGCTTGCCCAGTCTGTGAAACACCAGCTCAGGAGGCCTGCCCGCAGCACAGAGCGGGGGTTCGGCGGACATACGGGCCGGGCCCTGATCCGGCGGGACCCCGGCGGCGGCGAACGGTCAGGCGCTGTGCGGAGCGTGCAGGATCGTTGCCCAGCCGGCCACGTCCTGCGGCACCCCGAACCCATGTCGACGTTGGCGAGGAACCCGGTGGACGCGCGCATGTCCCGCAGCGCCATCTTGTACCGGCCCGCGAGCACCTCGCCGACCTGGACACCGCGGCCGAGGGCCACCGGGGCCCTGGCCGGCCCTGAAGTGGGCCACGGCGCCGTGGTCGAGGTGCCCACGGCACGCTGTTGCTCGTCGTTGACCACTTCGGGAACTGCGGGACGACCGTCGCGATCGGGGACTGGATGATCGCCTTGCTCGGCCTCGCCTGCCCGGCCGCCACGACCTTTGCTACCACCGCCGGCGGTAGGTAGGAGCAGGCCTGTCCGGCGCGCTGCGGGAACTGGTGTGCAGGGACACGGTAGTTGTCACCGAGCGACGTCCTCGACCTGGTGCTCGACTGCGCCCGGGACACGATGCTTGTCACCAGCGGGACGCAGTTCTTGGCACCACGGGCTTCGTGGACAGCGCATCTGTCACCGAGCCGGTGACGGCGACCTGCGCCGATGGCCTAGCCCTCCGCGCGCCGCCGCTCGCGGTGACAGAAACCGTGTCCAGGTGGCAACTGTCGTGTCCCGGCACATCTGCTGTGACGTGCAGCGATAGTTGTCACCGGTGATGCCCTCCGACCAGAGACGCTCTCGCGGGATCGCAGCGCTTTCTGTCACTGGATGCGCGTGGTA
>NZ_JBVJMA010000020.1:0-136331 GCF_055584445.1 Streptomyces sp. NPDC103540 | reverse complement strand
GGGGTCGCGGAAGAACCACAGCATGCCCGCGGCGAGCGCGGTGGCGGGCACGGCCGCCGCGGCCCAGCGCCCGGACTTGCGCGCCCGGGTGAGGCCGATCGCCGCGGTGGCGACGGTCGGCAGGAACCACGGCGTCGCCCCTCGGGCGATGGACAGCGGACCGAACTTCAGAGGGGCATTCATCAGGACTCCCGAACGCAGACGTACCGTATGGCCCCCATATCCTGCCGGCCCCGGACGACGGAGCCGTCCTCACCCGCGCGGGCCCGCGCGGAGCCGAGCCGTCACGACGGGGCGGCGAACGGTACGACGTCGGCCCACTCCCGATAGCCGTGCCCGGCGTTGACGGCTGCCTCCATGACGGCGAACAACCTGGAGGGCTGAGCACCGGGCGGTACATCGACGGCGACGAACCCGGCGCCGTTCCACTCGCTGAGGAGCCCGGCCGCCATGACCTCGGTCTTGATCTCGTCAGCGAGCTTCTGGCGATCGGCGATCGGAAGATCGGGAGCGAACAGGAGCCGCAGCGTGCGGTGGGAGGATCTCCGGACTACTTCGGTGACGTAGTCGTCGTCGTTGAGCACCACGACGTCGCCCAGGGCGATCCCGTAGGCGGAGAAGGGCACGCAGGCGACCTCGTGTTGCCCGTTGTCGTCGGGCGTACTCAGCCAGAGCTGCTCGACCTGGTCGTCCAGGCCGAAGGGAGCGAGGTCGACGCGTGCGATGTGGTTGGTCGCGGCGCGTCCGACCGGATGCTCGTGAACGACGAAGTGCATGTTGCTCTCCCGCTGACCGAACCCGATGGTCTGCCATCATGCGGGAACCCGTCACCTCGCCGGCCGGCGGGGTGTGGGCCGCCGAAGGCCAGTAGCGTCGCCGGGGTGACCGTGACGCCTCCTTCCGATCTCCTGTCCCGTGCCCTTGACGCGCCGGAAACCGGGGCCGCCCACTGTGTCATCTTTGCCTTGTCAGGGGCAGGGGTGCTTGGCACGATACGCCGATGATCACCTCGAGCGAGTCGGAGCTGGACCCCTTCACCGCGCACCGCCCCCTGCTGTTCGCCACCGCCTACCGGTTGACCGGCACGGTCACGGACGCGGAGGACGTCGTCCAGGACGCCTGGCTGGCCTGGAACAAGGACGACCGCACCCAGGTGAGCCACCCCAAGGCGTACCTGGTCAGGGCCGTGACCAACCTGGCCCTGAACCGGCTGACGTCGGCCCGCGCCACGCGGGAGACGTACGTCGGGCCGTGGCTGCCCGAGCCGCTGCTGACCTCGCCCGACGTCGCGGAGAACAGCGAGCTGGCCGAGAGCGTGTCGACCGCGATGCTCGTCGTGCTGGAGAGCCTGACGCCCGTGGAGCGGGCGGTCTTCGTGCTGCGCGAGGCGTTCGGGTTCTCGCACGCGGAGATCGCCGGGTTCCTGGACCGGCCCGAGGCGACGGTCCGGCAGATCGCCCGTCGGGCGCGTGCCCACGTACAGGAGCGGCGGCCCCGCTTCGACACCGACGGCGCGCGCCGCGAGGAGGTCACCGCCCGGTTCATGGACGCCTGCGCCGGCGGCGACCTGAACGCCGTCATGGAGCTCCTCGCACCCGAGGTGACCGCCTGGTCGGACGGCGGCGGCAAGGTCACCGCCGCCATCCGCCCGCTGCACGGCCCCGCCCACGTGGCCCGTTGGCTCCTGGGCGTCATGGCCAAGCCCGAGATGGCCACCGCCACCGTGGAGACGGCCTTCGTCAACGGGGAACTCTCCGTGCTGTGCCTCATGGGCGGGGCCCCCATCGGCGCGCTCACCTTCGACGTCGACGACGGCGGCCTGCTGGTCAACCTGCGCTTCCAGGTGAACCCCGACAAGCTGCGAGGGCTGCACGGCGTGCGCGACGAGGTCTGACGCGCGCGTACGTCAGCGTGCGGGCCCCCGCCCGCCGCCCCGGGCCGGCTTTGCCTCCGCCTTCGCCGCGGCCTTCGCGTCCGCGGTCGCGCGCCGCTCGCGCTCGTACGCGACCCAGGCGTCGGAATCGATGCGCTTGCGGTAGACCTGCTCCGGCTCGGCCGCGCCCAGGTGCACCGTCCACACCCACAGGACGGCCGACGCCACGAAGAAGCAGAGCGCGAGCCCCAGGTAGGAGCCGGCCTCCTCGGACTCGGAGACCCCCTCGTCGTGCATGAAGCCGGGTACGCCGACGATGAGCACGTTCACCCACCAGGCGAGCGCAGCGTTGAACAGGGCCAGGGCGACCCAGTACGCGACGCGCGTGCTCCGCGCGGGACCGCTCAGCTCCCCCAGCAGGAGCAGGCGCCGCAGCGAGACCGGCCCCGACCGGCGGCGGGTGCCCGACTCCGCCTCGGCCCGGCGCACCGCGGCGTAGCAGTCGTCCAGCCAGCGGTCCGGGTCCGGTGCCGAAGCCGGAGACGAGGACAGGGACAGGGACGGATACGGGGACGGGCCGTCGGTCGGGGCCGCCAGTTCCTTGGCCTGGATCCAGCCGGAGATGAACTGAATCTCCAGCTGGGCCTTCTCCAGCTGCCGACGGTAGTGGTGGTCGGCGCTGCGCGCCTCGCGGCGGTCCCGGATGAGGAGGCTGGCTCCGCCCACGAGGCCGCTGATCACGGGCACGCAGAAGGGGGCGAACAGCACCAGGGAGTCCATGACAGCCACCGTGCGCGCCTCCTCACTCCCCTCAGCCTCGCACCGTCGCGGGGCGCGGCCCCGTCCTGGGGGGCCGATCGGGCGATTCGATCGGAGCCGATTCGATCGGGGCGGGCGGGGCAGGCGAGGGCGGGCAGGCAACCGTCTACGGAAGGAGTCATGAGATGACCGACGACATGTGGGCCTACCGGTCCGGCATCGTGCACCCGACGGGTGAGGACCTGACGGGCTTCCGCGTGGAGGCCTCCGACGGGCACATCGGCAAGGTCGACCGGCATTCGAGCGAGGTCTCGGACGCGTACATCGTCGTGGACACCGGCGTGTGGATCTTCGGCAAGGAGGTCCTGATACCGGCGGGCACCGTGATCCGCGTGGACCGCGAAGCCCGGACCGTCCACGTCGAGCAGACGAAGGAGCAGATCAAGGCGGCTCCGGAGTTCCACCGCGAGAACCATCTGGGCGACCCGGACTACCGCTTCGAGCTGAGCAAGTACTACGGCGGCACCGGCCCGTTCGGTGGTCCGCTCGGCTGACGCCCCGCGGGGCCGGCGGGTCCGGCGGAGTCCGCGGGGCCGGCCGGGCGCGCGTTCGGGTGGTGTGGGCGGTGCGGGTCGTGTCGGATCCGGCGTGCGACGCGGTGTCGTCATGCTGGTCGTCGGGCCGGGCCGGGTGCGGCCCCACCACACGCCCGCGAAAGGAGCACGGCATGGCGACGGACGAGGTACGACGCTTCCTGGCCGCGCTGCCGCCCGAGGAGCGGTCCGCCGTCGAGGGCAGGTCGCCCCAGGAGCAGGAGCGGCTGGCCGCGGCCTGGGAACGCGAGCTGGAGTCGGACGACGAGCTCGACACCCTGGACGAGCTGTCCCCGCCGGCGGCCGAGGCCGAGGCCGCCCGACGCGTCATCGCCCGCGAGGCCTGACCCCCCGCCGCGCCGCGCTGCCGGTACGTCCGTAATTCGGGTGCGCACGGCGGCGCGGTGGGGTGGGATCGGCCGTATGACGATCGAGTGGGGCAGACCCGCGGTCGGCGGGGCGGACGCCGCCCTGACCGTACTGCGGGAGTGGCAGGACGACGGTGCGCCGTTCCAACTCCATCCGGGGGACCTCGGCTGGTTCCGCCGGTTCGGCGCGGCGGCGACGGACTCGGCTCTGCGGACCTGGAGCCGGGACGGACGGCTCCTCGCCATCGGGCTGCTGGACGGTCCCGGGCTGCTGCGGCTGGCCATCGCGCCCCGCGCCCGACAGGACGAGGAGTTGGCCCGGCGGCTGGCCCTGGACCTGGCCGATCCGCTGCGCGGCGTACCGGGCGAGGGGACGGCGTACGTGGAGGCACCCGCGGACGCCCTGCTCCAGGACCTGCTGTCGCACGACGGGTGGGACGTCGACGAGCCGTGGACACCGCTGCGCCGCGACCTCGCGGAGCCGGTGGAGGACGCGGGCGTGCGGACCGAGGTGATCGGGCCGGACCGGGCACGCGTACGGGCCCGGGTGCACCTGGCGGCGTTCGACGGGTCGACCTTCACGGACGGGCACTGGCACGCCATGGCGGCCGGACCGGCGTACGCCGAAGCCCGCTGCCTGGTCGCGTACGACGACCGGGGCGAGGCGGTGGCGGCCGTGACGGTGTGGTCGGCCGGTCCGGGCCGGCCCGGGCTGCTCGAACCGATGGGCGTGGCCGCCGCACACCGCGGGCACGGCCACGGCAGGGCGATCACCCTGGCCGCGGCGGCCGTGCTGCGGGAGTCGGGTTCGTCGAGCGCGGTCGTCGCCACCCCGAGCTCCAACGTCGGCGCCGTCGCCACCTATCGGGCGGCCGGCTTCGAGCCGCTCGACGAGGTCCGGGACCGGCGCCTCGACGGCCGATGACGACCTTCCCCCTCTGCGGCCTCCTCCTCGATCTCCTCGGGGGTGTCCGGGCGTCCTCACGGGTCAGAAGAGCAGTTCACCGGCCGGGTAGCCGGTGCCGGCCTTGACGGGGGCGGCGAAGGCGCCGGCGCCGGTGCCCTTCAGCAGGAAGAGGGTGTCGCGGCCGTCGCGGGCCAGCAGGTCGGCGCGGCCGTCGCCGTTGAGGTCGCCCGGGGTGGTCAGCGCGTCGAAGGCCTTGAGGCCGGAGGCGGTCTTGACCCGGGGGGCGTAGCCCCCGGAGCCGTTGCCCCGGTACAGGTACAGGTCGCCCGCGGCGTCGCGCCCCAGGAGGTCGGGCCTGCCGTCGCCGGTGAGGTCGCCGGGGGCGAGCAGCCGGTCGTAGACGTTCCAGCCGTTGCCGATCTTCAGGGGGGAGCCGTAGGAGGCGGCGCCGTTGCCGGCGTGGAGCCACAGGTCGCCCTTGGTGTCGCGGGTGACGAGGTCCGGTTTGCCGTCGCCGGAGAAGTCGCCGGGGGCCAGCAGGAGATCGTACGCCGACCAGCCGGTCGCGGCCCGGACGCGCGTGGATCCCTTGTACGCGCCGGCGGCGTCGGCGGGGTAGTGCCACAGGGCGCCGTCGTCGTCGAGGGCGGCGAGGGTGGTGGTTCCGGGAAGCCGGACCACCTCCCGTATGACGTTCCAGCCGCTGCCGGTCTTGCAGGCGCCGGCCAGGGTGCCGTCGCCGCGGCCCGCGTAGCGGAAGAGGGCGCCGGAGGCGTCGCGACGGAACAGGGCCGGGGCGGAGGCGGCGATCGTGCCGCAGTCCGCCCAGGAGGCGGCGCCGCGCAGCATGCGGTGGTCGGAGACCGCGGGGGCGTCGGGGAGCGCGTCCCCCTTGGGCGACTTGAAGTGCCTGGAGCTGAAGAACAGGTAGTCGAGCTTCTTGTCCTGGCGGGTGAGTTCCCCGGAGCGGCAGCGCGGGTCCGTGCCCACGGTGCAGGCGGCCGGGTCGAAGAAGTCGGTGTCGGTCTCGTCGGCCTCGATGAAGGCGCCGTGGGCCCCGTCGTCGACGGTCGGGTCGTAGAACTCGCTCAGCGGTGCCGTGCGGGGGCTCGCGTTGAAGTCGCCGCCCAGCACCACGGGTATGCCCGCGTCCTGCCAGGCCTCGGCGCGCGCCGCGAGCTTCTCGGCCTCGCGCAGGCGCAGGGCGGGCTCGCGCCAGTAGAGGTGGACGGAGCAGGCCCAGTTGGCCCGGTTCTGTACGTAGTTCTTGACGCAGGGGACCTTCACCGGCTCCACCTCGGGGCCCACGGTCAGGTCGAGGTCGAGGGTTTCGGTGATCGGTCCGCGGACGAGGACGGCGTTGCCGTAGTCGCCGTCACCACACGAGGGGTCGTCGCCGGTGAGGGTGGCGCTGTAGAAGCCGTTGAACCCCAGGGGCGCCAGGCGCGCGAGCACGGCCTCGTACTGGGGGCCGCAGACCTCCTGGAGGAAGATCTGGTCGGCGTTCCAGGTGGTGACGGAGGCCTGGGCGACGATGCTGTCGATCCGTTCGCGGTCGTCGTAGCCCTTCGTCGGGTCGGAGCACTCGCTGCCGCAGATGTTGTGGCTGACGAAGCGCAGGGGCGGGGCGGTGGCGGGGGTGACCGTGTCGGCCCGGGCCGGGAGCGCCGTGGCCACCGTCGCGGCGACCAGGGCGAGGGCCGCGGCGGGGACGGCGAGGGCCCGCAAGGCGTACCGGGCGGCGCGGCGGCTCGGGGGTGGACCGGGGCGCGGACGGGGACCGAATCCGGGACCGGAACGCGGGAACAGACGCATGCGAACTCCTGTGGTGGGGCGGGGTGGGGTGGGGTGGGAAAGCCGACGGGGGCCTTGGCCCGGTCGTGGTGGACCGGGCCAAGGCCCCCGGTGGGACTACCAGTTGGTGCCGATCTCGGTGCGCGCGGCGCCTCCGGCGAAGGTCGGCCCGGTGTAGCGGAACAGCTTCCCGGTGGCGTTCTCGACGGCGACGAGGTCGCCCTTGCCGTCGCCCGTCACGTCGCCGACTCCGGCGAGGCCGCGCATGTCGTCCCACCCGGTTCCGACCTTGACCATGGTCGAACCGGAGTAGGTGGGGCCGGAGTAGCGGTTGAGGTCGCCGGTGGTCTTGTTGACGGCGACGATGTCGGCCTTGCCGTCGCCCGTGACGTCACCGACCCCGGTGATGGAGGAGTAGACGTTCCAGCCGGTGCCGATCTTCGCCCGGGTCGCGCCGCCGAAGGCGGGGCCGGAGTAGCGGTACAGGTCGCCCGTCGCCTTCTCCACGGCGATCAGGTCGGCCTTGCCGTCGCCGGTGAGGTCGCCGACCGCGGTGATGTTGGCCATCCCGTCCCAGTTGGTGCCGACCTTGACGCGGGTCGAGCCGCTGAACGTCGGGGCGGAGTAGCGGTAGAGGTCGCCCGTCGCCTTCTCGACGGCGACGATGTCGGCCTTGCCGTCGCCCGTCGCGTCGCCGACGCCGACGATGTCGCTCATGCCGTTCCACCCGTGGCCGATCTTCGCGCGGGCCGCTCCGCCCGCGAAGCCGGGTGCGCTGTAGCGGTACAGGTCGCCGGACGCGACCTCGACGGCGATCAGGTCGTTCTTGCCGTCGCCGTTGATGTCGCCCACGCCCGTCAGGTTGGCCATCTTCGACTGCGGTCGGGTGGGCTCGGGCGGGTACGGGTCGGCGTTGTCGTCGCCGAGGCCGGCGGCCGGCCCGCAGTGCGGCCAGGCCCCCTCGCCCTGGGTGGCGAGCACCTTCTCGGCGATGCGGATCTGCTCTTCCTTGGTGGCCTGGTGCGGGTAGTTGGCGTACTGCGTGCCGCCGAAGGCGTCCCAGGTGGACTTCAGGAACTGCAGGCCGCCGTAGTAGCCGTTGCCCGTGTTGATGGCCCAGTCGCCACCGCTCTCGCAGCGGGCGACCTTGTCCCAGGTGGCGACCGAGGCGGCGTCGGCGGTGCCGGCGGCGAGGAGGGGGAGGGTGAGGGCCGCGACCGGGGCGGCTATGAGGGTGCGCAGGGCGAAGCGCTTGCGGCTGAACACGGACATGACAAACCTCGTACTTCGGGTGTGGGTGCGGTGTGGGTGTGGGTGTGGGTGTGGTTGTGGCCGTACGCATGGGTACGGTGGAACTCCGGCGGCCGGGCCGGGGCCGACGCTTCCGGTCGGCCCCGGCCGGGCGCCGAGGGCTACTCGGGGTGTGACGTCGTCCCGCGGACTACCACTTGGTGCCGATCTTCACCGCGTCGCCGCCGGCGAAGTTCGGGCCGGAGTAGCGGAAGAGGTCGCCGGTGGAGGCGTTGACCGCGAGCAGGTCGGGGATGCCGTCCTTGTTCAGGTCACCGGGGCCCGTCAGGTTGATCATCGAGTTCCACTTGGTGCCGATCTGGACCCGGGTGCTGCCGGAGTACGACGGTCCGGAGTAGCGGTACAGGTTTCCGGTCTCGGTCTCGACGGCGATGATGTCGCCCTTGCCGTCGCCCGTGATGTTGCCGACGCCGACGATGGTGTCGTAGACGTTCCAGCCGGTGCCGATCTTGGCCCGGCTGCCGCCGGCGTACGAGGGGCCGGAGTAGCGGTAGAGGTCGCCGGTGGCGGACTCGACGGCGATGATGTCGCCGACGCCGTCGCCGGTGATGTCGCCGACCGAGGCGATGCCGTGCATCTTGTCCCAGTTGGTGCCGATCTTCACCCGGTTGCCGCCGCTGTAGTTGGGGCCGTAGTAGCGGTAGAGGTCGCCGGTCTTGGCGTCGGTGGCGATGATGTCGCCCTTGCCGTCGCCGTTCTGGTCCCCGACCCCGACGAGGGTCCCCATCGTGTCCCAGTTGGTTCCGATCTGGACGCGGGCGGCGCCCCCGGTGAAGTTCGGGCCGGAGTAGCGGAACAGCTTGCCGGAGGCCGACTCGACCGCGATGACGTCGCCGATCCCGTCGCCCGTGATGTCCCCGACGGCGGTGACGTCCGTCATCCCCCGGTCCGGGACCGTGATCGGGCCGTCGATCACCTTGTTGTAGCGGTAGGGCATCATGCCCTCGGACTGCATGTAGCCCTTGGTCACCTTGATGTGGCGGGCGTTGGTGCCCCGGCGGGCGTGCTCGTAGATCCACATCTCGGTGCGGGAGGAGTCCACCCACTTGTCGAAGAGCACGGTGTGCTCGTTGACGTCGTTCAGCGCGTCGCCGGGCAGCAGGTCGTCGTAGCCGCCCAGCTTGGTGGAGTGGTTCGGCAGGGTCCAGGTCGTCGCGCCGATGCCGGCGTTGAGGTGCCAGGCCATGGACACCAGGCCCGAACAGTCCGTCCGGTAGGGCTTGCCCTGCGGATCCGCGTAGGTGGCGCCCTGGTTGTACGGGACGTCGCGGTCGACCCAGAACTGGGCGCGCTGGAGTATCTCGGCCCGGGTGATCGCGCTGCCCGGGGTCGAGGTGGCGGCGACGGCGGCGGGTGCGGCGGCCGGCGCGGAACCCGCCGCCTGGGCCGGGAGGGTGACACCGAGCACGACCGCGGCGAGCGAGGCGGCGACGAGCGCGGAGCGGCTCACGGCGGACGGGGCGGGGATGAATATAGACATGCGCATGACAGAACTCCTCATGGAACGGTGCGGTGGATGTGACGCGGCGAGCAGAGACGGGGACGAGCGAGCCTTGACGGCGACCAACACCAGCTCCGCACAACGGACCTGACAGATGGTCGTCCCGAACTCCCCCTGGAATCCGCCTCGTTCACGACACGTTGAACGCTACGGTGCGTTTACGGATTCATCAATCAATAAAGCCGTACTGGATCGAGTTCATGCAGGTAAAAGCGTTGCAACTGTTGCAACAGGCATGACACTAAACGCAAATGATCGACAGGCGTGTTGCAATGGCCTGGTGGTGAAGGCGGCGGTCGACTCCCCGTTCCCCCTCCTGGGCCACGACCGGTTCGGCCGCCTCGCGGCAACGGTGGGAGACTCGGGGCACGGGCGGGCCGGCCCCTTCGACCCGTCACGCGCCACCGATCGATCCCGAGAGCGCAGGTTGACCATGTGGGAGGGTTGTACGCCGGTCCTGGGTGCCGAACCCGAGCCGTCGCGCCGGGAGATCACCGGCTGGGAGCTTCCCGGCATCGGTGAAATGGACGTGGAGTCGCACGGCTTCCGCTCGACGGTGCTGCCGGCGAACGGCTCCCTGTCCGTCGAGCTCGCGTTCCGCGGCGCGTACGTGGAGTGCGCCACGACCCCGTACCGGCCGCTCGGGCCGGTCACCCTGGTGCTGGACGGCGTACGGTCCCTCGACACGGAGACCCCCGAGACCCCGTCGGACCCGCTGTGGAAGCGGGCGCTGCGGGGCGACGGCGGGGACGCCCTCCTGCGGATGTCCTGGGACGGGGAGGAGGACGTCCTGTACGTCGACGACGGCCGAACCACCCTGCGCTGCCACGGCGGCACCTGGCACTGGCGCCTCGACACGCCCCCGGGACCGGCGGCGCCGTGACCCGGCGCCGCGCGGCCCCGCCGGTCCTTACGCCGTGCCCTCCCGGCCCTCGCGGACGACGAACTCGCCGGCTCCGGTCGTGCCGAACGCGTCACGGCGCAGGGTGAGGGCGACGGCCCCGGAACCGCCGGCCGCCACCTTCGACTCGGTGATCCGATAGGTGGACGGGACGGCGCCATCGCCGTCCCCGCCGCCGAAGAGGCGCTTGCCGGCACCGACGACGACGGGGAACTGGATCAGGCGGTACACGTCGACCAGCCCGGCGTCGTGCAGGCTCCGCACCAGCCGCCAACTGCCGTGCACCTGGAGCTCGCCGCCCGGCTGCTCCTTCAGCCGGCGCACCTGCTCGACGACGTCCTCGCCGCGCAGCACGGTGGTCTTGCCCCAGGCGGCGTCGGCGTCGGAGAGGGTGTTGCTGACGACGTACTTCTGCCCGGTGTTGAGGGTCGTGGCCACGATGTTGTCCGGCTCGGTGACCTGCGACCAGTAGGTGCGCATCATCGCGAAGGTGGTCCGCCCCAGGAGGACGGCGTCGGCGCGCCCGAACCACTCCCCCACCTGGTCGAGTTGGCCCTCGGTGCTGTGCGGCACGAGCCACCCGCCCCGGTCGAACCCGCCCGACGCGTCCTCCTGGACACCACCGGGGCCCTGCATGACACCGTCGAGGCTGACGAAGGTGTGAACGCTGAGTTCCATGCCTCTTCTCTCGTACTCGCTCGTGCGACGAGGACCGCCGCTGCCGTGTTCGTTCGTCCTGTAGACAGATGAGCGACAGGAAATGTGACACCGGAGCCGAACTTCCCCGCACGAATTCCCACGGGCCCCGTGCCGGCCGGTGGGGGATACTCCCGCCATGGCCGTCACCCAGCAACTCGCCCGCGTCCCGGAGGAATACCTCGCCGCCTGCCGTCGGTCCGCCGCCACGTCACCGGACGGCGACCACCGCTGGGATCCTCCGCCGTACGACGTACTGGACCTGGACTGGGCGCCGGCCATGCTGGAACGCCTCGGCGAGGTGGCCGGACTGGCGCAGGCCCAGCGCAACGCGTTGCGCCGGGCCACCCGCGGCGTCGACGACGGCGACAGCGACGCCGCAACGGCTCCGGACCTCGGCTTCCTCGACACCCACCCGCACGCCATAGCCCCCTTCGGGGGTGCCCCCGCCGGCCTGGACGCCTCCCAGGTGATCCGCGTCCGCGACCTCCTCGGCCGGATCGACATGCCGGCACTCCTCGCCGCCCTGCCCGCCGACGAGCGGAAGGCGGCGTCCCTGATCGGGCAGGAGGGCGTCCTCATCGGAGGCCTGAGGGCGTACCTCCTGAAGCACTTCGACGCCCTGCGCGACTTCTACCTCGACGCGGCACGGCGACGCCTGCACGTCGTCCTCTGGTGGGACTGACACGCGCCGGGCGCGCCCGTTCCTCGTCGGTCGACGGGCGCACGCTCGTGTCCGTCTACGAGTACGGCGAAGGACCGGACGCGACCCGGTCCGCCGGGTGCCCCTGCCCCACCGCGCGCCGATCGTGGATCGCGAACGTCACGGGTGAGGCCTGTGCCCGGCACCCCCCGCCCTCGCCGTGCAGTTCCTCCGGCCGCAGCGCCCAGGCGATGGCCTCGCCCGGACCGAAGTACGAGGGGTCGAGGTCGAACGTGGTCGTGGTCCTGGTTTCGTACGGCCGCCGCGCCGGCTCCGGACCGAGCCCGCGGCCGGCCGGCCGGACCTCGACGACCGTCCGGACGCAGAGCGCGGCGGCGGCCGCGAAGGCCCACCGGCCCTCGTCGAACGGTGAACCACCGAACCCGCCGTACGGCCGGTCCTCCTCCACCGTGAACCCGAGGTCGGACGTGATCTCGACGCCGATCCGCCCGTGCGTGCCGTCGCGGCGGTGCAGCGCCTCCCACACCACCCGCTGGAGCACCTCGGTGGGCAGCTCCGGACTGTCCCGCTCGACCCCGAAGTACCCCTCAGGACGCGCCCGTACGTCTTCCTCGAACGCGACCCCCCTCAGCCGATCAACCACGCGCCGCCCCACTCGTCCTCCCGCCACCATCGCGTCCACCATCGCGTCCGCCATCGCGTCCGCCATCGCGTCCGCCAGCGTGCGATCTTGACATCCCACCACGTCATTCTTCCTCCAGCCCCTCCTGAGGTGGGTACGACTGATGCCCCATCGGGGACATATCCGGTGGATCCGGCGTCGGGGGCGCGGCAGAATCCGGTGGGAACCGGGTTGAGGGAGAGCTTGTTTGTACGTGTTCGCGTGTGTCGGTTGCGGATCCGAGCTGACGGGACCGGTGTCCCGGGTCGCGCTCCCCGTGCACACCGGTTACGGGGGGTGGGAGGAACTCCATCCCCCGCTGATGGAGCCCGCCACGTACGCCGTCGATCCTCGGCCCACCGGTCCGCCGTGGCGCGTGTGGGAGGAGGTCGGGGAGGAGGCCGCCGCCCGGCAGGGGGTGTACGCCCCGGTGTACTCCGTCTCCTTCGGCGCGCGGAACAGGATCGTGATCGCCCCCGGCGACTCCCGGTCCATGGTGCTGATCCCCGAGAAGTGCGACGGCTACTGCCGGGGCGTGGACGGCAGGGCCGGCCCGAACCTGGCCTGCGAGGCGTGCGGGCTGGCCGTGGCCACCCGCATGGACGACTGCGGGCTCTGGCAGGGCGTGTGGTTGGAGCCCGACGCGGTCGTACGCCGCCCCTCGGGGCTCCCGGCCGGCCCGCCTCCCGACTGGGACGACCTGGCACGCCCCGAGCACCGCGTTCCCCCCGTCGAGCTCGACGGGGGGTGGAGCCGCCGCTGGGAGGCGGCGTTCGGGGTGGCGCTCGCCCACCTCGTGGTGGCCACCGAGGGCCGGCCCGTCACCCTGCCGGTCGGCCCCGTCGCCGAGTTGTTCGGGCACGCCGTCGGCCGTTGCCTCCCTCCGGGTTCCGGGGCGGCCCGGTCCGTCGAACTGTGCGGCCCGGGGATCCCGACTCCCCGGCCGCGTCCCGACGTCCTCCTCGTCCCGCGCCACCCCCTCACCGGCGAGCCCTGGCGCCCGCCCGGCGACGAGGGCCCGGTGGTGCCGCTGGACAGCGGCGTCTGGGCGTACCTCGTCCACCCGGGCGAGACCTCGCCGCGGCCCGCGACCGGAGTCCTCCCGGAGGGTGTGCTGCGCGACGACTACGCCCTGCCGGAGCTTCCGTGGTGGCCGTTGGCTCCCCATCGCCATGCCTTCACGGACACCCTGGTCGGGCTGCCCGCCATCCGCGGCCCCCGCCTGAGCCGGTTCCGCGACGCCCGCACGCCGGTGGGCTGAGCTCCGGTGGGCCGAACTCCGGTGGGGCCGGGCTTCAGCCGACCGTGATCCGCCGCACCGGTGTCCCGTTCGCCGCCCAACGGCCTTCGTCCGAAGCGGCGACCAGGCCTTGGCTGGACAGGTCCTTGAGGTGGCGGGTGATGGTCCGCGGGGTGTAGCCGATCGCCTCCGCCAGTTCCGGGACCGTACGCGGTTCGCCCTCGGTCAGCAGCGCGTAGGTGCGTGCGACGTTCCGGGCGAGCTGGGCGGGAACGGCCGGCTCGGAGCCGGTGGCGGGACCGGTGGCGGAAACGGGGGTGTCCTCGTGGGAGTACGCCGCGCGTGCCGCCGCCGGGGGCGGGGGCGGGGCGCCGGGCGACCTTCTGCGGATGGGGCGTGGGGTCCGGTTCACGGTCCGGTGTCTACGGCCTCGTTGGCGTTTGCTCATCCTGGGCCCTCTCCACTGCTTCTCGAATCCGTCTCGAACGCGTGTCGTGCAGAACGATCCGTACGCGTCCCGAGGTCGGCGCCCGGGTCATCTTCACCGGGACGGAGGACAACCCGAGGACAACCCGGTTCCGCACCGGTTCCGCACCGGAGCACGGACACTGGTCGACGAGACGGAACGAGATCGATCGCCGACGGCCGGCGTCGGCGACGGACCAGGGGGAATTCCGATGGACCTCTTCACACCACTCGACTTACCGAACGGCTCGCGACTCCCCAACCGGTTGGCCAAAGCCGCGATGGAGGAGAGCCTCGCCAACCAGCCCGGACAGTCCCCCGGACCGGACATGGAGCGGCTCTACCGCCGCTGGGCCCGGGGCGGCAGCGGGCTGATCATCACGGGCAACGTGATGGTGGACCGGCGGGCCCTGACCTCGCCGAGGACGATCGTCCTCGACGCGCGTACGCCGCTCGCGCCCTTCCGCCGGTGGGCGGCGGCGGCCGCTTCGGGCGGCGGACAGGTCTGGATGCAGATCAATCACCCGGGGCGGCAGGTCCGTTCGGACCTGCCCGGGATCGCCTGGGCGCCCTCCGAGGTCGGCATCAGCCTGGGACGCCACACCGCGGCCTTCGCCCGCCCCACGGCCATGACCGAGGCCGACATCGAGGCCACCATCGCCCGCTTCGTCACCACGGCGCTCCTCGCCGAGGCGACCGGGTTCCACGGCGTCCAGATCCACGCCGCGCACGGCTACCTCCTGAGCCAGTTCCTCTCCCCCCGCGTCAACCTCCGCACCGACCGGTGGGGCGGCGGCCTGGAGAACCGGGCCCGGCTCCTCGTCGAGACCGTCCGGGCCGTACGCGCCCGGGTCTCGCCCTCCTTCGCCGTCGGCGTCAAGATCAACACCGCCGACTTCCAGCGCGGCGGGTTCGACGTCGACCAGGTCGCGCGGGTGATCGCCCTCCTCGACGGCCTCGGCGTGGACCTCGTGGAGCTGTCCGGTGGCAGCATCGAGAGCGCCGCGACCATGGGGCGTACCTCCGACGACACCAGGTTGGGGCGGGAGGCCTACTTCCTCGACCTCGCGGAGCGGCTCGTCGAGTCCGCGACGATGCCCCTGATGCTGACGGGCGGGATCTCCCGCCGAGCCACCGCCGACCGGGTCCTGGAACGCGGGTTCGCCGTGGCGGGCGTCGCCACGGCCCTCGCCCTCCGCCCCGACCTGCCGCGCCGCTGGCACGCCGGAGAGGACCTCCGGGTCCCGCCGCCCCGCTTCTCCTGGCGCGACCAGGACGTCGCCAGCGCCGGAGTGCTGTCCGTCGTACGGGAGCACACGCGCCGCGTCTCCCGGGGCCGACACCCCCGGCCGCGCCTCCCCCCGGTCCTCATCCTGGCCCGGGACGTCCTGGCCAACCGTCGGCAGGTCCGGGCGTACGGCCGGTGGCTGGCCGCGAACCCGGCGCCCGAAGCGCACGCGGCGCCGGCGAACCGAACGGCCGGCGGCGGCGAGTGATCCGGCACCCCCGGTCGCGGTCGCGCATCGCGCCTCGTGCTCACGGGGCCTCGGGCCCCGGGGTGGTCGCCCGTGGCAGGGGCGGCCAGGTGAGCTGGTGCGCGGGCGGGTTCCACGGTTCGGGTGCGGGAGAGGGGGCGAACGGCCCGAGCCGGTTCACCATGAGGATCATCATCGTCCCGACGAAGAGCAGGGTGATGACGATGAGGGCGAGACCGACGGGGTTGCGCGGGTTGTAGTAGTAGCGGTTGGTGCCCCACCTGCTGCGCTTGAAGACCGGCTCGTGGTCGTGCTCGTGGTCGTGGTGCACGGGCTTCCCCCCGGATCGCAGGTGACGTGGGTCCCGCGCGCCGCGATCCCACCCGCTGTCCCGCTTCCCCCGCCCCATCCTCACGCGGCGCGGTGCCGTGGTCCATCCGTGCCTGCACCCATGTTCCGGGTACGGGCCGGAGGGTCGGGCGGGGCGGGCGCGGCCGTCAGTGGGTGTCGTAGCGGACCGGGAGCGAGGTCAGGCCGCGGGCGCGCAGGGAACGGCGCCAGGTGGGAGCGGGGCCCGCGGGTTCGAGGGTGGGGTAGCGCTCCAGGAGGGCGGCGAGGGCGATCTCCGTTTCGGCGCGGGCCAGGGGGGCGCCGAGGCAGTAGTGGATGCCGTGGCCGAGGGCGACGTGGCCGGCGGTGTCGCGGTCGAAGTCGAGGACGTCGGGGCGGGAGAAGCGCTCCGGGTCCCGGTTGGCCGCGGCCGGGGACAGCAGGACCGTCTCCCCCGCCGGGATCGTGACGCCGGCGATCGTGACGTCCTCGGTCGGGAAGCGGCGGATCGCGAGGAGGACGGGGCCTTCGTAGCGCGTGAGTTCCTCGACGGCGGCGGGGAGGAGCGAGGGGTCCTTGCGGAGCAGCTCCAGCTGTTCGGGGTGTTCGAGCAGGGTGTGGACGGCGTTGCCGATGAGCTGGACGGTGTTCTCGTACCCGGCGAACAGGATGAGGAAGGCGAGCGACATCAACTCGTCCTCGCCGAGCCGGTCCCCCTCGCCGTCCCCTGCGCCGTCCCCCTCCCCGTCCCGTACGGCGATCAGGTCGGACAGCAGGTCGTCGGCGGGCCGCGCGCGCTTGTGCGCCAGGAGTTCGGTGAAGAAGCCGAGCATCGCGACCACCGCCTCCTTGGCGGCGGCGGGCCGTTCGGGGTCCGGGGCGACGAGGGCGTCGGTCCAGGAGCGGAAGTCGGGGCGGCGGTCCTCGGGGATGCCGAGCAGGTCGCAGATGACGATGATCGGCAGCGGGCCCGCGTAGCCGGCGACCAGGTCGGCGGTCCCGGCCGTGCCGAGGGCGTCGAGGAGGCGGTCCGCGGTGGCGCGGATGGGGGTGCGGAGTTGTTCGACGCGGCGCGGGGTGAAGGCACGTCCGACGAGCTTGCGGATGCGGGTGTGGTCCGGGGGGTCCATGTTGAGCAGGTTCGCGTCGAGGGCGGGCGGCAGGGCGAGGCCGCGGTATCCGCCCTCGGCGGCGTTCCTCTTGTCCAGGGACAGCCGGGGGTCGGCGAGGGCGGCGCGCACGTCGTCGTAGCGGGTGACCAGCCACGCCGGCAGCCCGTCGGTCCCGGCGATGCGGGACACGGGTGCGGAGTGGCGCAGCCGCTCGTAGACGGAGTGGGGGTGCGCGACCAGTTCGCCCTGAAGATCCATGGGGCCACCCTAGGTCGTGGCCCCGTCCACGCGGCCACCGGGCTTCGTGCGGGAGGGAGTTGTCGGGGTGTGCCGGCGGGACGTCAGATGTTGCCGCGAGGCCGGAAATGCGCTCGGGCCGCCGGTGGAGGGCGTGTGAGCATGGTGCGGACGGGTGGTGCGTCGGCCTGCCCGTGCGGATCGGACGAGGGGTGGACGCGTGGGGAAGATGTCGGATGAGGAGCGGCGGCGTGTTCCGTTGTCGCCGCCGCCCGAGTTGGTCGCCGAGGCGGCCGCGAACCCGGGCGGTTCGGTCGCGGTGATCGACCGTGACCTCGTCAGTGACCCCAACGGCTTCGTCCCGGGGGAAGCGGTCCAGGGGGTCTGGCGGGTCGGGGCGGACGGGAGGCTGACCGGTGAGTTCGTGGAGAACCCGAACTACGGTCCGCCCCAGGACGACTTCGCCAGGCTGACGGATCCGGATCACTGGCTGGGTTGGCTCGGTGAGCGGCCCGCCGTCGCCGTGCGCGAGTCCGTGGAGGAGATCCTGCGGGAGCAGGTTCCCGACGCGGTACTGGAGTGGTTCAAGGTGCCGGACGCGCCGCGTTACCTCACGGGGGCCCGCCGGGGGACGGACGGCGCGAACACCGTGCTCGTCACCCGGGCGGGCATCGCCGTGCCGTTCGCGTTGTCCGTGGTCAGTCCCGGGCGCAGGAGGGAGATCCTCCAGGGGGTGTTCACCTGGGTCGCCGTCGGTCTCGACCGGCCGGACGGACGCAAGGACCGCGTTTGGTTCGACCTCCGGGCCGATCTGGACCGGGCCGAAGCGGAACTGCGCGAACGGATCCACCTGGTCGACGGGAGCCGGGGCCCGGACGGCGCCTGAGAGCCGTACACCCGCCGGGCCGCAGGGCCGCCCGGCCCCGGTCAGGCGGGGACGCCCGCCCGGTCCAGGACCGCGGTCATCTCCGCCTCCGGCAGCGCGGGGTTGGCGCCCGCGCTGGACGCCAGTTCGGGGACGGCGAGGGCCTCGCGGAGCCTGGGCAACGGGAGCCGCGGATCGCGGGCCGCGTCCTGCCGCGTCCAGACCGTCGGGTCGTGGCTGAGGCGTTCGATCAGCGCGGGGGTGGCGGCCGGGTCCCGTACGGCCAGCCGGCGGAGGTTGCCGTCCGGGTGGTCCGCGTAGCGCGCGGCGAGGCCCTCGCGCGGGAAGCGGGGATGGGTTTCCGCCATCCAGGCCGAGAACGTCCCGCCGAGCCGCGCGTACACGCGCATCAGGACCTCCTCCGGGGGGTCCGGGTGGTAGATGCCCAGGTGGGCCTCCACCACGGGGTCCACGACGCGGACCAGCGTGCGCAGCAGGTCCGGCGGCAGGTGGGGGCTCCGGGCGACCGCGCGCCGCAGCAGCGGGTGGGCGGAGATCGCGGCCCGGCGCAGCACGTCGGGGTCGGCGAGCCCGTCCCGCACCCACGCGACGCGCCCCCTGTCGAGGTCCCCCACCGAGAAGTCGATCGCCGTGCGGCGCGCCTCGTCCAGCTCGGGACGGACGGAGACGGCGAGGCGTACGTCCTCGTCGGGGTCGACCGCGAGCCGTTCCACGAGGTCGGCGGGGAGCGAGGGGTTCTCGGCGAGGGCGGCGAGGTGCGTCCGCTCGGCAAGGCACCGTTCGGCGTCGGCGCGACGGAGGAGCCCGTGGCGCAGGGCTTCGGGGGCGGCCTTCGGGTCGTGGAGGAGTTCGGCGGTGAGGTGCGCGTCGTGTCGGCACGCCCACAGCGCGGCGGCCCGTCGTACGTCGGGGTCCGGGTCGGCGGCCAGGGCCGACCGGTCGCCCCGCGCCAGGGCCTCCCAGTCCCGCACCGCCCTGAGGCGCGCGGCCGGATCGTGGTGCGTCGCCAACGAGGCCGTGAAGGACGGCGCCAGGTGGGGCGAGTCCAGCAGGGCCTCGCGCACGAAGGCGTCGGGGTCGTCGAGCAGTCGGGCGCACACGGCGTCCGCGAGCGGCGGGACGGTCGTACGCGGTTCGTGGTCTTCGGGCCCGTACGCCAGGGCGGCCCGCACCTTGGGGGACGGATCGTCGACGAGTCGGGCCCGCTGCGCGGGGTCGGCACCGGCGCTCATCGCGAGGTGTACGCGGGTGTTCCGGACCGGGTGGGCCAGGATCACCGCGACGGCCTCCTCGGTCAGCCCGGCCCGCTGCACGGCCTGCCGGGGCGGGCCGTACCCGTCTCCCTCGAAGGCCAGCAGGCGCAGGAGCAGCGGGGTGGGCAGCGCGGGGTTGCGGGCGACCCCGTCGAGCGCGGATGAGTGGAACGCGACCATGACTTCTCCGATCCCCGTGGCGCGCGCCTCGTGCCTCGTGCCTGCCCGGTGTACGGGCACCATGATCGCCCATGCCAGGGCATCATTCCCTGTGTGACGGAAGGTACGGGTGGTGGTGCGGGCAGGCCGCGAGCTCAGTTCTCGGAGAGCGGGTAGTCCGGCGACCAGCCCGTGGCGGTCGACGGGGTTCCGGCCGCGCGCTCCTCGGCGGCGGCGGTGGCGGCGGTCGTGATGGTGCCGGCGAACGTGAGAACGGCCAGGAGCGCGGCAACGGCGGCGGCGCGTGCGGTCGTCCTGCTCGGAGTCGACATCTGCTTGCCCTTCCGTGATGGACGGAGATGCCACTGTAGGTCCGCTCAGTGGTCCGCATCGAGGGGTGCTTCGGACATCACCAGGATCCGGCCGTCCACGGTGCCGACGAGCAGGTGTCCCCCGGGTGCGACGGCCAGGGACAGTGCGGTGGTCGGCGTACCGTCGACCTCCAGGTCGGTGTGCCATCGCACCGAGCCGTCGTCGGCGTCGAGGGCGGTCAGGGCGCCGGTGTTGTAGGCGACGTAGACCGTCTCGCCGTCGGTGTCGAGGGCGGTGGTGGGGTGGTCGGTGCGGTGCTGCCAGCGCACCTCGCCGTCCAGGGAGCGCCGCACGACGTAGGCGCCGCCGGGCTGGAGTCCGTGGCCGCGGTGGACGGCGCCGGCGTAGACGAGGGACGGTCCGATCTCGGCCGCGGGGCCGCCGAAGTGGTGCTCCTGCGGTACCCAGGAGTGCGGGAAGAGTCGCCGCAGCGTCCCGTCGGCGGCCACGGCGGTGACCCACTTGTCGCGGTGCGGGGCGTCCGGGTCGGTGCCGACCAGGACGTACGGCCGGCTCGCGCAGCGCACCGGGAACGGGTGGTTGAACAGGTCGAAGCCTCCGACGTCCGGACCGTCCGCCGGGTCGTCCGCCGCCGGGCCGTCCGCCGGCCCTTCGAGGTCGAACATCAGCAGCGCCGCGGGCTGTTTGCGGCGGCCGCCCGAAGGCCGGAGGATCGTGCGGCGGCGGTCGCCCGGGACCAGTACCGTGAACACGCCCGGACTCAGCGTCTCCAGCACCCGCCCCGTATCGACGGCGATCCGGGCCAGCCGGGGCGGGGAGGTCTCCCAGCGCCGCCCCTTGCGGCGCCCGCGGCGTTCGGCGTTGGTCCACACCGAGGCGCCGTCGGACGCCGGCACCAGCTGTCGGCCGCCCTCCTCGTCCTCCACCGCCCAGCACCGTTCCCCCGACGGCAGCCACGCCTCCGCCAGGACCCCGTCCAGGGCGGCCAGTACGCGCCCGTCCCGCATGCCCTCGACGGCCCACACCCGTCGGCGCGGCGACCACGGTGGACCGCCGGCCGTGGCCGCGAGGTCGGCGAGGGTGCGGCGGGCCGGCGCGCCGTGGTCGGCCCGGACGAACGGTTCCGCGGGGGCGCGCAGTTCCCGGGCCCCGATCGCCCCCGGCCCGACGGCGCTCCAGTCCGCCCGGTCCACGACGACGGCGTGCCCCTGCGCGGCGGCGCGCGGGTTCTCGTGGTCGTCGTACGGAGCCAGGACCAGGAGGAGTGCCGACGTGTCGCGCCACCGCACGTCGAGGACCTCCCGGGGGTGCTCCAGCACGGAGACGACCGCGCCCGAGTCGAGGTCGATGAGCAGCAGCTCGCCCTCGAAGGCGTAGCCGCCGTCGTACCGGCCGGTGCCGACGGCCAGCAGGGGCAGGGTGGGGTGGAAGGCGAGGCAGCGAACGGGGTACCGGGACCGCACCAGGTGCCGGCAGCGCAACCCGTCCCGCTCGTAGACGCCGATCCGGTGGCCCGTCCACCGGGAGTCGGCGGTGCCGCTGCCGCTCCACTGGACGTGCCCGAGGTCCCCGCCCACGGCGACGGTCCGCGCACGCCCGTCCACCACCGCCAGCGCGGGTTCCCCGATCTCGGCGAAGGGGCCGTCCCCGAGGACGCGTCGGACGGTGGGCACAGGGGTCATACGGGGTCCTCCCGGGAGCGCGGCACGGTGCGGCACGGTGCCGCTCCATGATCCTGGCGAGGGAGGACGCGTACCAACGCGTTTCGCGTCCGTGATGCGCGGCCCACGGCCGGTCGGGGTTCGTCAGGACGCGGGCCGGTGGAGCCAGGGTGCGCCGGTCGCCCAGAACATCACGTCGGCGCCCAGGGTGACGCCGCCGAAGTCGACGAACTCCTTCTTGGTGTAGGGCTTGCCGGTCGAGGGGTTGGTGTACTCGAAGTCGGGTTCCTGCACGGCCATGGCGACGAGGGGGAGGCGGCCCCGGTAGCGGGCGAAGAAGGGGTAGGAGTTCTCCATCTGCGCCGGCCGGTTCGGCAGGACGTCGGGGCCGCCCAGACCGATGCCGTGGGTCGCTGCGAACTCGAAGGTCTTCTCCATGCGGCCGTGGTCGTTGTTCCACTCGCCGGGCCAGAAGTTCACGTACTGGATGAACCGGGTCCGCTTGAAGACCTGGGCTCCGTAGCGCATGTTGTCGAGTTCCGCTTCGAAGTAGGACGCGTCGGTGTATCCACTGTGGTCCTTGGTCAGGTCGACCTGGGTGGCGGTCTCGGGGAGATTCACGCCCGCCAGACGGCCGTCGAAGCGATCGGCGAGGGCCTTCAGCAGGCTCTGGAACCGGCCGCGCACCTCGGGGTTCCACTGGGCGGCGACGGCTCCGGGTTCCCCTGCTCCCAGCCCGTTCTCGTTGGTGGTGGCCGCTGCGCCGCCGGCGTACCGGGGGTCGGTGAGCAGGTAGTTCGGGAGTCGCGTGGGGGCGCTGAAGAACCGGTCCTGGACCTGGACGAACAGCTTCTTCCCCCGCGCCTGGAGGTGGCTCAGGGCGTCCTCGACGGCGGAGAAGTCGTACTGGTCCTTCCGCGGTTCGAGGGCCTTCCAGGGCACGACGACCTGCGCTCCCGCGATGTCGGGCCGGTCGAGGAGGGGCTTGACCTCGGTATCGAAGTCCCCGATGGAGGAGTAGAGGTAGTTCGCGGGAGCCGGAGCGGAAGCGGGGGCGGGAGCGGGGGCCGCATGCCGGACGGCGGGGACGGGGGCGGTCGCGGCGGCGGCCGGCGGCGCCGCGCCGAGGTGCGCGAAGGGCGTGGCCAGGAGGACACCGATCATGGCGGACAGTCGTCGGATCGTCATGAACGGCGAGGCTACGAAGCACTTCTAAGAAGGTTGTGAGAAACCGCCGCGCCCCTCCCCGCCGCCGCGCCCCGCCCGTCAGGTGCGCGGTTCGAGGGCTCCCAGGCCCAGGACGCGGAGCGTTTGCTCGGCCATCTTGAGGTGGCCGACGGCGTTGGGGTGGGCCGGGTCGTCGAGCCAGGAGATCGGGTCGGCGCCGTCGAAGTGCTCGTTCCAGTGGGCCTCGTGGTCGACGAGCAGTGCGCCGGTCTCCTTCGCGATGTCCCGCACGGCCTGGGCGTACGCCGGGAGCGTGCCGCGGGCCTCGCGGCCGGCGATGCTGACCAGCACCGGGGTGTGCAGGACGATCTGGGTGTCCTCGCCCGTGCGGGCGATGAGCTCGCGCATGGCGTCGCGGAACTCGGGCAGTCCGTCCAGGCCGGCGCGGGCGTCGTTGGTGCCGAGGGATATGGACAGGACGTCGGGTGCGAAGCGGCCGATGAGGTGGTCGTAGGAGCCGAGCACGTCGACGGCGCGCCAGCCGGAGACACCGGTGTTGACGACGATGTCGGTCAGCCGGTCCAGCTGCCACCTGACCCGCTCCTGGAGGTGTTCCACCCAGCCGCGCGCGCCGTGGGTGTGCAGTACGGCCTGGGTGATGCTGTCGCCGGCGGCCACCCACGTCATGGGTGCGGTCGAGAGGCGGATCATGTCGTTTCGCTCCGGTGCGGTCGTGACGGGCTCCGGCGGCTGCCGATGCCCGGGGTCCTGCTGTCCTGCTGTCCTACTGTCCTGCTTCAGATCAGAAACATAACGCCGGCGCGGCACGGTCCTCTTCCCGTCCCGGCGCTGTCACGTGCTCCGCCGCGCGCAGCGTTCACGGACCTCGTCGAGCAGGGTCCGGTTGTGCTCGCCGTACGTGTTCACCGCGTGCCACACGGCCTCCAGCGCCGCCTTCAACGGGTCGGGATCGGCCGCCGCAAGCACTGCGGGAAGGGCCGCGTGCGTCTGGGAGGTCCATGCGCGTGCCTGGGGAGCACGCCGGGCCTGCGCCGCGACCCGGTAGCCCACGTCGACCGTCATCGCCGGCACCTCGTCATCGGACGGGTTCGGCGGTATCAACCCTCGCAGCCCCCTCCCGAGCTGTCGACGCCGCTGCCGGGCGTCCGTCGGCCCGGCCGGCGCCGTCGGACGAGGTGGCCAAACGTAGGGCGGTCGTTCTGGAGGCACCGCCTCGACCACCCACCTGTTCGGCAGCGCGGAGTCGGCGTACACCGCCTCCCACAGCCGGACCTCCTCGTGGAACGGCGGCGGCAGCGGGCGTCGTCCCTGCGCCACCGCCGTAAGCGCACCGCCGACCCAGGCGAGGCCGTCGAGGCCCGCCACCTCGCAAGCCCTGCGGGCCGCCAGGACGGCCACCGCCCGCTGCGTCTCGGCGTCTTCGGCGCCCAGGGCGTGCACCAGGTCGCTGTCGAAGGGGAGCAGGCGGGTCACGTTGCCCCCGATCCCCCGCAGCACCTCGCTCGGCAGCCGCCCGCCCCAGGCCCACCGCTCGTGGTGCGTCCGCTCCTCCTCGACGGCCCGCTCGTACGCCTCCCGGGCCAGGCGTTCCGTCTCGGCGCGCTGCTCGGGCGTCGGTGGCGGGGGGAGTTCGCGTGCGACGCGGTGCCAGTACGCGGCGGCGCGGGACGTCTGGCGGAGCAGTCGGTCCGGGGCGGGCGGCGCGGGCCAGAACTGAAGGAGGTAGTCGTCGAGCCGCGGCTCTCCGGACAGCCTGATCGCCCGTTCCCGCGCCGCGTCCATGCCCCGGGCGCCGTACCGCACCCGGTGGTCGATCGGGGGCAAACCCAGCTCCCACGTGCCCCCGCCGCCCCACTCCGCGAGGACAGTGGACTTCGGCCCCGGGCGGAACGACACCTCGACCACGTCCTCCCAAACGGGGTCGAGCGCGGGCTCCTCGTCCAGGACCTCCACGACGAAGCCGACGTGGCCCGTGTGCAGGCCGGTGTTCAGCCAGAGCGTGCCCGCGACCGCCGCCCCGCACAGGCCCGTGCCCTGGCCCGCCAACGCCTCGGTCAGATCGGGATACCCGCTCGCCGGGTCGCTCCAGACGTAGATCTGGCCGTACTCAATATTCACCTCGCCCGTGACCGGCCTGCGCACCACGCTCCCCACCCCCTACCGTCACGGTCGATCATGCCTCGGGACACTGACAACGGGCCGCTGACGACGGGCCGCTGATACCTTGGGCGGCTGCCCACGCCGGGCTCGGCGCGTGACGTACGCGTTGCCCCGGCCGCCACCACTCCTGGAGTTTCCACATGCCTTCTCACCTCACCGGCCTCGTCCTCGACTTCGGAGGGGTGCTCACCACGCCGCTGCTGCCCGCGGTGCTCGGTTTCGAGGAGCGGGAGGGGCTGCCGCAGGGCGCCTGCGTCAACGCCCTGTACCTGGACGCGGAGAGCGTCCGGCTCACCCACGAGCTGGAGCGCGGCGGGATCACCCAGACGGAATGGAACGCGGCCGCCGCGCCCAAGCTGGGTGTCGCTCCGGAGAACCTGATGGGGCGGATCTTCGCGGACCTCCGGCCCGAGCGGGCCGTGATCGACGCGGCCGCCGCCGCGCGGCGGGCCGGGATCACGGTCGGGATCCTCTCGAACAGCGTGGGGCTCTCCCCCTGGAACCTGTACGACGGCTACGACCTGGACCTCCTCTACTCCCACGTGGTCATCTCCGAGCTTCACGGGATGCGCAAGCCGGACCCGGACATCTTCCGGCTGGTGCTCAAGTCGATGGGGTTGTCCGCCGAGCAGTGCGTCTTCGTCGATGACACGGAGGAGTACGTGACGACCGCGGAGGCACTCGGTTTCACCGGAGTCCACGCCCGGCAGCCGCAGAAGACCGTCGCCCGGCTCGAAGCGCTCCTGGGCGTGCCCCTGTCCGATGGTCACTGAGCCGGTAGCCGGTAGCCGGTAGCCGGTGCGGGCGGCGCGGGCGACGGGTGGCGGGGGTTGCTCGGGCCGGGGGGTCGTTCGTAGATTCGATTCGGGTTGCGGCGGGGGACGGCTCCCCCGCCGTCGAGGAGGTTCCCGTGTTTTTCAGCATGAAGATCAGTCAGCCGATGACGCCCGAGGAGGAGGCCGCGCACGAGGCGGCCACCATGGCGTTCAACGAGGCGTGCGAGGAGCGTGAAGCGCTTCCGCCGGGACCGCCCTACGATCGCCACAGCACGGCCGCCAACATACGTCAGCACCGGGCGGAGACGATTCCCGGCTACCTCGCCGCGGACCGCAAGGTCCACCGGGCGTACTGGGCGTCGACGGCGACGGACCTGACGAACCTCCACATCCGCATCACGGCGATGTCGTACCACGTGACGGTGATGCACCGGCTGGGCATGATCATGACCGGCTACGAGCGACCGCCCTACCCGAAGCAGCCGTCCTACCTGTGGTTCGGTCCGGAACAGGACGCGATGAAGGCGGAGAACCCGGAAGCCCTGGCCGCGGCCCGGGCCGCGTACGACGAGAGCGTCGAGGCGCACCGCCTCTGGAGTCCGGAGGACGTCCGCGGCATACCGGAGCACAAACTCCAGTACGGCGTCGGCGAGTACTTCGTCACCCCGGAGGAGATCGCCGCCGCGCTGGCCGCGTACCGCCTGCGCTCGGACGACGAGGTGATGGCCGCCATCGCCACGGTGGGGAAGATCGAGGACGCGGAGGAGGGGGAGGACCTCCAGATCTACCCGGTGGGCCTCGGGACCGGTGACTGGATCACGTGGATCACCTACCTGGAACGTGCGCGGCGGCGCGGCGGCTTCAGCGTGGAGGGCGCCGACCTCTGAGCCGGCGCGTACGCCGCGACGTGCGCGGAGCCGTGCCAGGAGCCGTGCCGCCGAAGCCGCCGGCGGGGTCGCGCCGGCGGCTTCGGGGGTTCGGGGCAGGGCTGCTCAGGCGGTGGTGCGGCGGCGGCGCTTGCCGGTGCCCGCCACGAGCGCGGCGCCCATGGCGAGGGCCACGCCGGCGCCGCCGAGGGCCCAGGTGGTGGCCGGGTCGGAACCGGTGGTGGCGAGCTGACCGCCGCCGGTGGTGGTGCCGGTTCCGGTGGTCCCGGTGGTACCGGTTCCGGTGCCCGGGTTGACGATCGGCGTGGTGGTCGTACCGCCGTCGGGCTTGGGCTGGTTGCCGGTGTTACCCGTGTTGCCGGTGTTACCGCCGGTCTGGCCTCCACCGGTCTGGCCGCCGCCGGTGTGGGTGCCCGGGGCCTCGATCGAGGTGTAGCTGAAGATCAGCGGCGACATGATGTCGGAGTCGTAGCCCGCGTCGACGACGAAGAAGGCCTTGCCCTGCGGGGCGTCCGGCGCGACCTTGACGCGCAGCTGGATGTCGAGCTTCGCGTTCCTGGCGATGGCACGCTCGAACTCGATCCCCGCGGTGTCCAGGTCGAGCGGCTCCCCGGCGACCCAGTTCTTGCCGTCCCACACCTCGACTTGGAGGTGCTTCGCCTTCAGCTTGTTCGCGGGGTTGGCGAAGAAGATCTCGAATTCGTACCGGTCGTACGCGCCCTTGCCGGTGTTGTCGACGCTCAGGGTGAGCGGCTGCCACGTACCGTCGGCGGTGAACCCGGTCTTCGGCACGCCCTTCAGCTCCACCTTGGGGCCGAGCTGCGAGGTCTCCTGCGCGGGCGTCACCTTGGACTCGTACCGGACGCGGTCTGCGGAGCCGCCCTGGGCGGTCGTGCTCAGCGAGAAGCGGCTGGTGGGCGTGTCCTGGGCGAACTTCATGCGGAGCTTGAGGTCGAAGACCTCGTTGGCCTCGATGTCGACGTCGGCGACGGAGAAGCTGTAGACCTCTTCCGAGCCGTACGCCTCCACCTTGTGCCAGCCCCAGGTGCCGGCGGCGTTGGGGGCGTAGACCTCCGCCTGGATGTCGCCCGCCTCCCAGCCGAAGGTGTCGAGGGTCCACAGGACCAGTTCGAGCGAGTAGTCGTTGGCCGCGGGGCGGCCGGAGTTGTCCACGTGGAGCGAGAACTCGCGCCAGTCGGCGCCCGCCTTGAACGCACCGGGAAGCCCGGTCAGCGTCGTCGTCGGGGCCTTCGCGGCCTTCTGGTCCTTGCCACCCGCGCCGGCCCCGGGCCTGGCCTGGTCCTTGGCCGCCTCGGTGGTCTTGGGGGCGTCGGGCTTCGCCTGCCCGGTCTGGCCCTTGCCGGCCTCGGGCTTCGTCTGCTCCTTCGGAGCCTGCGCGTCCTGGCCGGCCTGCGCTCCGCCCACCGGGGCGGCGTCCTCCTTGGGCGCGGTGTCCGGCGTGGTCACGGCCGGGTTCTGCACCTCGTCCGCCATCGCGGGAGTGGTCATCAGCACGGTCGGTCCGACCACGGCCGCGGCAGCCACGACGGCCATGCGCTGGATCTTGAGCTTCATCTCTTCGGTTCCCCCTAGTCAGCCCCTGCACGCACGGCGCGCATCCCCTGGGGCCTGTCAACATCATCTTTGAATATCGTTCAGCGTAGCCACCCACGTCCAGGGAATATTCCGCAGGGACCACCTTCCGGCCGGCCGCCGAGGACGGATCGGAATCCGGGCCGCGCTCCTGCCTTCACTCACGGGCGTACCGCCGTCCGAACCAGGTAGCGCAAACGGTCGGGCCCCGAGGCACTCACCTCGGGGCCCGTGTTGTCACGTGTCCGTGTCGGCGACGCACAAGGATCAAAGCGCTTGCATCCGCAACACCGCACTCTTGCCGTCGAGTTGTGCGTGCGGCTTCGGCCTGCCGACCAGACGCCACTCCCCGACCCTCGGAATGACGAACGACGCATCGGTACCCATAAGTAACCTACGAGTGCCGATGTACCGTCTGACGGTGGGAAACCTCCCCGCACCGACAACCCAAAGCGCTGGACGAGGCTTATAGAGCCTTCTGCCCCAAATCTCCTTCCAGCCTCACTGAACTCGAAGGTCGGCGAGGGACTGACGACGTCCACCCCATGGACCGAATCGATGCCGCTTCGTGATCTCCGCCCCCACCAAGGCGGAGCCCCGCCACCTAATCTGATCGGGTTCAAAAAGATGTCGGGGTGGGCCGGATGCACCATCGCATCCGGGAATCATCGAGGGGAAACCGAAGACGTGAAGCTCAAGCACATGGCCATCGCGGCCGCCGCCGCAGTGGTCGGACCGACGGCGTTGGCCGCACCCGCCATGGCCCAGGAGAAGGCGGCCGTATCCGTTCCCGACACGGCTCCACAGACCGATCCGCAGGGCACCCAGCAGAGCGCACCGGCCGCGCGCACCGGGCAGGTGAGCGAGAGTGTGGCGAGCCCCAAGTACCGCAACGACGGGCCGAAGGTGTCCCTGACGGGAGTACCGAAGAGCTTCGCCCCGGGTGGGGACTGGACGAACCTGACGGTGAACGTCGACAACCGCGGCGGACTCCCGGTCGACGACTTCGTGGCCGCCGTCTCCGTTTCCCAGTACGACGGCATCGTCAAGGCCAAGCACCTCCAGGCCGAGATCCGTCAGGCGGACGGCACGTGGAAGTCCGTCGCGCTGCGGCTCGACCGCGGTGACACCGTGTACGAGATCGAGTCCGGCAAGCGCGCCGTCGCCCCGGGTCAGGTCTACTCCGTGGACGTCCGCATCCGCTTCACCGCCGACACCCCCGACGCTCCGGTGGAGATCTCCGTCGGTGGCGAGGGGAAGGACCGGGGCGGACAGGTCGTCTCGCCCTACACGTTCTTCGACAGCCGCGTCGGTGAGGCCAAGCCCGACGAGGGCGGCGGCGAGGAGCTGCCCGTCTTCACCGGCCCGAAGCTCGGGCTGACGGGACTGCCCCAGGCCGGCTTCAAGGCCGGCGCGGACTGGAGCGAGTTCGCGCTGCACGTCGACAACTCCGGCCGCGCCGCGATCGACGACTACCAGCTCGACCTGGTCCTGTGGGTGAAGAACGGCGCCTTCAAGGAAGGCGACATCAAGCTCGAGGTCTACGCCCCGGACGGCAAGGGCGTCTGGGGCTGGCACCCGGTCCTGTCTGACGGGTCCGAGGAGGTCTGGGTCCACGAGCTGGCCACCGTCGACATCGAGAAGAACGAGGCCTTCGACCTCAAGCTCAGGTTGAAGTTCGACGCGAAGACCGCGCCGCACGACATCTCCCTCCGCACGACCGGGCAGAACGGCTGGGGTGACGACTCCGTGCACTCCGAGGACGTCAGCCACGCGTCGAAGGTCACCGCTGCGGGCTCCGGCCAGACGCCCGGACCCGACGGCAACACTCCCAAGCCGGACACCGGCAACAAGCCCGAGCCCGGCAACGGCAACGGCAACGGCAACGGCAACGGCAACGGCAACAACCCCAAGCCCGACGGTGACGCCAAGCCGGTGGACGACACGACGAACAACAGTGGCACCGGAACCGGAACCGGAACCGGAACCGGCGGCCAACTCGCCGAGACCGGTACCGGCTCCGCGACCACCTGGGCGCTGACCGGCGCCGGCGTCGCACTCTCCATGGGCGCGGCCTTCGTCGCCGGAACCGGCCGCCGCCGTCGCACCACCGCCTGAGCCTGAGCCACTGGCGCCAAGGGCCGGTCTCCCCCGTACCAGGCCAGGGGAAGGCCGGCGCTCCGGCCCACGAGCGCCCGCTACGGGGTGTCCTCCAGAGACAGGCACCTTGACGTTGGGGGATCTCGCGCACGCTGTCGTTGATCTTCACCAGCACGTCACCGGCGAGCTGGGAGCCCTCTTCGCGCCGACCGGGCCGCTGCATGACGCATGGAGAAGCGGCCAGTCCTTCCCTCCCGATGATCACACCCGTGCCGCGCTCCGGTGGCTCTAGGCTGACCGGTGTGAGCACACGGGGGCGGAGTTACCGGTACGTGGGGCCGGGTGAGTTGCTGGATCTGGTGCGGCCGGAACGGGTGGGACGGAGTATCCGTTCGGCGGCGGACCTGCGGGAGTGGGCTTCGGCGCTGGGGGCCGCTGAGGCGGTGGAGCCGTTCACCTACGTCGTCGACGCCGCCGGGGTGTTGCGGTGCGCGCCTCGTCGGAGCGAGCACGTGGTGTGCGCCGGCGGCGAGGCGGTCCTGGCCGCCGGGGAGATGAGCCTGCGCGAGGAGGCGGCCGGGCGGTGGGTGGTGGAGGAGGTCAGCAACCAGTCCACCGGGTACTGCCCGGACCTCGACTCGTGGCCGGCCGTCGCCGATGCCTTGGACGCTGCGGCGATCGAGCACCCGCCCGGCTTCACGCACGCGGTGGTGTTCCGTCGCTGCCCCTCCTGTGGGGAGCTCAACATCGTGCGGGAGGAGTACTTCGTCTGCGTCTTCTGCGACGGGGCGCTGCCCGAGGTATGGAACGTGGCTCCGGCGCCGCGTGAGTGAGGCGGACCCGGGGTTCGCAAGGGGGGCGATCTCGCGCGGCGCCTGATTCGGCGTGCCGTGCCCGCGACGGGCGGACACGGGGCGCCGTCGTCATCACGCCCCGGGCGCGAGGGTGCGGGCGGCCGGGGCGGGACGCGCGGTCGTGCGCTCGTGTGGTGGCGGAGGCCTACGTGCCTTCCGGCGCGACCGGGACGACCGGCGCGACCGGGGCGACCGGAGCGACCGGGGCGGCGGCGAGGTCCGCGGGGCGGATGCGGGCGAAGCGGAGGCTGAGTTCGGTGAGTCCGTCGATGCCCGAGACCCGGATGGGCGACGCCGCCTCGCCGTTCCACGCCGGAGCCGCCGGCGCCGCCGGGTCGGCCGTGCCGCGCAGGCGCGCGGGGCTCACGCCGGCCAGCGCCGCGTGGATGGTGGCCGCCTCCACCGCGATCAGGGAGTCCTCGTCCGCCAACCCCTGCCGTGCGGCGTACCGCTCGCCCGTCGCGCGGTGCTCCGCGGTCAGGGAGGGGGTGAGGTTGACCAGGCGGTCGGAGATCTCGGTGGCCCGGAGGACGGCCCGCAGTTCGAACGTCGACCACATCGAGATCCGCAGGGGCTTGCCGATGCCGCTCCACGGTTCGAGGGCCCGCCACAGCGGTTCCATCGCCCGGTAGGACCGCCACGCCTGCCGGGTGGAGTCCAGCCCGGGTCCGATGACGGGGAGCAGGAACCCGAGGGTGATCAGGCCCGCCCCCGACGCCGTGAACGGCGGGGCGATGTCGGTGCTCAACGCGTCCCAGGAGTCCGTCCCGGTCCAGCGGGCGGCGACCGCGAGGGCCTTGAGGAGCGCGAAGACCAGGGTGAAGGCGTAGCCCGTCACCAGGAACAGCAGGCCGCGCCGGGTCCATCCCGCCGCCAGTTCGCGCGTCCAGCGCAGGCACTTGGTGATGACCACGATGCTGATGGTGGTGTGGGAGGCCAGGTAGAGGACGATCATCTCCCGGATGAACGGGGTGTTCGCGTAGTACGTGTCGAGGTCCCTCGGGCGTTCGTCGGGGACGTCGCTGAGGGAGAAGAGGACGGCGAAGGCGGTGATGGCGGCGGCGGTGGCCGCCATCCACAGGCGGGTGTGGCGTCGGATGACGGCCTCGGGTCCGCCGCGCCAGTTGATGAGCAGGACCAGCGACGCGCACGCGAAGACGCTGAGGATGGAGTAGACGAGGGGTGCCGAGACGTTGGTGATTCCCGTGAGGCTGTTGACGCGTTGGACCGTGGGGGGTGCCCCGAAGCCGAAGCCGGCGGCCGTCGTCACGAGGATCACGAAGATGGCGCGTGACATGGGGTCGTGCCGGCTGCGCCACAGGGACGGCGACTTCACGAGCAGGGCCAGGAGGAGGACGGCCGAGGGGATGTAGTAGTCCGACCCGCTCACGCGCCGAGGCTCCCCCGGCTCGGGCCGAAGGCGATCGGTTCGGACGCCCCGCCGGCGGGCGTGCTCATTCGTCTCTTCCTCATGAATTCCCCAATTCCCCCATGCCGATTCTCGATTCCCGGACGCCCGCGCCGGGCTTCGCGTTCCCCGACGGCGCCCTCGACGAAGGCAGACCTCGGGTGGGGATGACTTCCGTCCTCAGCACCCGGGCGAGGGCCTCGACCGCCGTGCCGGCGTGGACGCCGACGGGAACGCCGAGGCAGCGAGCCAGATCCGTGGCTGCCGGGGGCGCGCGCGTGTTCCCGCCCGACGCCCATCGGGGACAGTATCCCGTCCACCTCGGGGCCGACTTCGGCGAGGTGCCCGTACGAGTCCCGCACGAGCCCCGCACGGGGTCCCGAGCGCGTCCCGAGCGCGTCCCGTGCGCGGGCCCGTACGCGTCCTGCTACTCGTCCGTAGGCATCGCGCATGGCCGCCCTCCGACCGAACGTGCGGGAAAGACAGGGGTCGATCGGTCCTCTTGTCAGGGGACGACCGGCGCCGCCACTAGATCACGAAACGATCGTTGATGCAATGAAACGATCGTTGCATGGTGTGCGCACAGAGTTCACAGGCCGCCAATCATCATTGACCGAATGACAACTATGGTTGGCTAGCTCTGGGGTTGCGCCCGGGGTCGGCACGTAGGGCCGTGCCGCGCATCGGCGCCTTCGAGGCGGCAGTACCGCATCGCAACGAACGGAAACCACCACCATGCCCACCCTTGAGGGAACCACCCCGCCGCGCCCCCGGGCGATCGTCATAGGCGGCAGCACGACGGGGATGCTCGCGGCCTCGGTCCTGGCCGACTTCGCCGACGTCACCGTCGTCGAGCGCGACGTCCTGCCCGAGGGCCCCGACGCCCGCAGGGGACTGCCCCAGGCGCGCCACGGCCATCTGCTGTGGTCCGGAGGGGTGAGGGCCTACGAGGAACTGCTGCCCGGCATCGTCGACGAGCTCGTCGCCCTCGGCGCCCGCCGCACGCCGGTGATGACCGACCTGGTCTCCAAGGCTCCCTCCGGTCAGTGGTTCCGCAGGTGGGAGGGGGCCCGGCACGTCAACCTCGTCTGCAGCCGCGACCTGCTCGACTCGGTCGTCCGCCGCGAGGTCCTACGGCGCCCCGGCGTCGGCCTGCGCCGGCAGACCGAGCTCCTCGCCCTGGAGGGCGGCGCCACCCGCGTCACCGGGGTCCGCGTCCGCACCGCGGACGGGGAGGAATCGCTGTCCGCCGACCTCGTCATCGACGCGAGCGGTCGTGGCAGCCACGCCCCCACCTGGCTGCGCGACCTCGGGCTGCCCCCGGTCCCCGAACGGGTCGTGGACGCCGGCGTCGGATACGCGAGCCGCGTCTACCGCGCGCCGGGCACCACCGCCGAAGGCTTCCCGCTCGTCAACGTACAGGCCGATCCGCGTTCGGCGCCCGGGCGCGGCGGGATCATCCTCCCGATCGAAGGGGGCCGCTGGCTCGTCACCCTCTCCGGGACCCGCGGCGGCCGGCCCACCCGGCGCAACGAGGACTTCCTCGACTTCGCGCGGTCCCTGAGCGACCCCGTCATAGCCGAGCTCCTGAGCGGGGCGACCCCCCTCACGGACGTGGTCACCACCCGCACCACGGCCAACCGGCGCCGCTTCTACGAGAAGGCCCGGCGCTGGCCGTCCGGCTTCGCGGTCCTGGGCGACGCCGTGGCGGGGTTCAACCCCGTCTACGGGCACGGGCTGACCGTCACCGCCCAGAGCGCGCTCGCGTTGCGCGCGGTACTGGCCGCGCACGACCTGCGGGCCCCCGGAACGGCGCGACGGATCCAGCGCGCCGCCGCGGGACCCGTCGGCATCGCCTGGGCCCTGGCGGTCGGGCAGGACGTCTTCTACCCGGGCGCCGGCGAGAAGGGGCCGACCGCGGTGGAGCGGTTCCTCGCCTCGTTCATCGACCGCGCCGTGGACGCCGGCGCGCGCAACCCGCACGCCATGGCCGCCCTCCTGGACGTGATGAGCATGGAGAAGCCCCCGACCCGGCTGTTCCGTCCGGACATGCTGCGCCACATGTTCACCGGCCCCAAGAAGCCCCTGCCGAGCGGCCCGCCGCTCTCCGAAGCGGAACGCGCGGCCGCCCGCGCGCAGGCGCCGGAGCCGCTCCCCACCGGAGCCGAAGCGGGGTCATGAGGGCGGTTCGGTGGGCGGGACGGCGCCTTCGAGGTCGGTCAGCAGGGCTTGCGCGGCATCGCACGCGGCCGGTGTCTGGGAACCGTCCGCCCGCCAGTAGGTCATGGCCTTCCGCACGATCTCCATCGTGGGGCCGGCGAGCGAGGGATCACGTTCGCAGAGGCCCCGGAGCACCACAAGCGTGCCGAGCCGCACCTGCTCGCTCTCCTGGGTCAGCTGCAGTATCGCTTCCACGCGGGGTCATCTCCTGTCGATCAGGGCCGCTGACACTGCATCACATTACGCAGGGGTAGGGCTACCGAACGTGGCGAGGACTCAAGCGATGCTCAACTGTCCCTGGAGCCGCCGGGCTGACGAGCTCGGGTCAGGGACGGCCGACGGAGGTGTAGCGGAGGCCGATCTCGCGCATGCGGGTCGGGTCGAGGAGGTTGCGGCCGTCGAAGAGGACCGGGGTGCGCATCGCGGCGCGGGCCTCGGTCCAGTCGACGTCGGCGAGTTCGGGCCATTCGGTCACGATCACCGCGGCGTCGGCGCCGGCGAGGGCCTCCTGGGGGCTCGGGAAGCGGGTCACGCTGTCCCACGGTTCGCCGGCGGCGGGGCGGGCGAGGGGGTCCCAGGAGCGTACGTGCGCGCCTTCGGCCAGCAGCCGGCCGGCGAGCACGGTGGAGGGCGCCTCGCGCATGTCGTCGGTGCCGGGCTTGAAGGCCATGCCCAGGAGGGCGACGTGCTTGCCGGCGAGGTCGCCGAGCTCCTCCTTGAGGCGTTGGACCGCCCGCCGCTTCTGGATGTTGTTGACGGCGGTCAGGAGCTGGGGGTGGAAGCCCGTGTTGGAGGCCATCTGGCGCAGGGCTTCGCTGTCCTTGGGGAAGCACGATCCGCCCCATCCGATACCGGGGCGCAGGAAGTGGGCGCCGAGGCGGTGGTCCATGCCGACGGCGGCGAGGACCTCGCCGACGTCGGCTCCGGTGTTCTCGCAGAGGGTGGCGATCTCGTTGGCGAAGCTGATCTTCGTGGCGAGGAGGGCGTTGGCCGCGAGTTTGACCATCTCGGCGGACTTCACGTCCATGGTGGCCACCGGGGCGTCGATGCCGGTGTGCAGGGCCGCGACCAGGGCGGCGGCGTCCTCGTCGTCGGAGCCGATCACGATGCGGTCCGGGGCCATGAAGTCGGCGACGGCCCGGCCTTCGGCGGTGAACTCGGGGTTGGAGACGTAGCCGACGTGGCCCAGGCCGGTCTCCTCCAGCAGGAGGCGGGCGCGGGCGCCGGTGCCGACGGGGACGGTGGACTTCATGACGACGGCGCGCAGGTCCGAGGCCGTGGCCAGCGATCGTACGACGGTCCAGACGCGGGAGAGGTCGGCGTCGCCGGAGGCGGAGGGCGGGGTGTCCACGCACACGTAGGCGACCTCGGCGCCGGCGAGGGCCTGGTCGAGGTCCTCGGTGAAGCGCAGGCGCTCCTCGTTGCGGGCGATCAGGTCGCCGAGCCCGGGTTCGTGAATGGGGACGCCGCCGGCGCGCAGGACGCGGACGCGTTCGGGGTCGATGTCCCGGACGGTCACCCGGTGGCCCAGTTCGGCGAGGCACGCCCCGGTCACCAGCCCGATGTATCCGGCGCCGAACACCGCGATGCGTCGCTCCGCCACGGTCCGCCCGCCCCTCTCTTCGTACCGTTACGGGCGGGTCGATCCGGCTGTGCCCGATGCCGCCCCGTTCGTGGGCGACACCCTACTCGGCCGTACGGGAGCGGCTCGCACCGTGGCCCGGTCGGCCCCCCGCCCTCCGGGCGTTCGACGACAGGCCCTACGCCGACCGGGCAGCGGCCGAACCGGCGACGGTCGGATCCGGCCGACCCGTCCTGACCAGCCGGTCGTCCCCGGGCGGCAGGTGGCGGGCGGGAACTCGCGGCACGCGCTGCGTGAATATGCGCGCGGCAACATCAACAATGTGCCGTGCGACACCGAAGCAGCACGTGAGCACGGGAGGAACACCATGGCAGCCGCGGCCTTCGCCAAACTCTTGTTCCTGGAAGCCAAAAGGGTCCAGGACCCGGACGGAGCGGACGAGATCCTCGTCAGCCGAGGTGACGGGGGCACCTTCGACATGGCCCGACTGCGGGAGGGGGACGTGTTCGAGTTCGACGAGCGGTTCGTGCCGTTCGTCAATCAGGCACCGGTCGACATCCTCCTGCACGAGGTCAACGAGGCCACGGACCAGTCCAAGTTCATCGGCGGGGCGAAGATCCTCCCCTCCGAGCTGGGCCTCGGGGAACGGAAGCAGGCCATCGGCGCGCTGTCCCTGTCCCTGTACGAGCTGACGTACAAGGTCCTCTGACGCAACGGCCTCCCCGGGCCGGCGCGTAACCTGCGGTGCATGGACGCGGATCTGAACGTCGAACTGAGCGCCCTCGCCGCGCAGGAGGCGCTGCCCCTCGACCTCGTGCGGCGTCTGCTGCCGCATCCGTCGGCGCGGCGCGCGGTGGCCCTCCTGCGCCGGGACCTGACCCCGGAGTTGACGGAGGAGATCATCGGGCTGGGATCCGCGCGCAGTCTCGCCGCCAACTCCTCGGTACCGGCCGCGATCAGGGCCCGTCTGGCGGAGCACCCGGAGCCTTCGGTCCGGGCCGCGGTGGCGGCGGGCGTCGCGGACGAACCTCCCGGGCTCCTGTCCCGCCTCGCGGGCGACCGGGACTCCACCGTGCGCGCGTTCCTCGCCATGAACGAGCACCTGCCGGCCGGGCTCCTGGCCGCGTTGGCCGGGGATCCGGACGCCCGGGTGCGGTCGGCGGTGGTCGCGCACCGGCCGGACGCGCCCGAGCCGGTGCGCCGCGCCCTGCTGACGGATCCCGATCCGCACGTCCGCCGGGCCGCCGCCTCGGCGTACGCGCCGCCGGCGGCGGACCTGCTGCCCGGGCTCCTCGCCGATCCGGTGACCCGTGCCGTCGTCGTACGCCACGTCGAACCGTCCCCGGCGCTGGTGGCGGACCCGGATTCCGAGGTGCGCGAGGCCGTGGCCGCCCACCCCGCACTGCCCGCCGCGCTGCGGGAGGTGCTCGCGGAGGATCCGGACGCCTTCGTCCGCGCCGCGATCGCGGCGCGCCCGGACACCCCCTCGCCGCTGCGCGAGAGCCTCGTGGCCGGTCTGCCGGACGACGACCCCCTGATCGAGTGGGTCCTGTCCGACCACGGCAACACCCACACGTGCCCCGCTCCCGCGGCGGCCCCGCCCGCGCTCACGCGGGAGGAGGCGGAGGCGCTCCTCGCCCGGGCGGGCCTGTAGCGAAGGCGGGCGTCAGGCGGGGCGGGGGCCCGCCGCGCGGCGCAGACGGTTGGCGATGGCGAGGCCCAGCCCCTCCTCCGCCGGCAGGGAGGCGACGACGAGGTCGCACCCCCGCTGGTCGAACGCGCGCAGGAACCCGTACAGCCCTCGGGCGTAGGCCGCCGGCGAGCCGGGGACGGGCACCACGGCGTGCACCTCGGGCGCGGTGTCGGCGAGGGAGGGCGGGAGCAGGACGCCCACGCGCTGCCCCGCCTCCTGCGCGCGCAGCGCCTCGGCCAGGATCTCCTCGGGTTCGACGAGGACGACCCGGGCGCGCGGCGCGTAGTGCGAGGGGTGCTGGCCGGGGACGCGTACGGGGCTGGTGGCGGGGACGTCGAGCGGGTGGCCGAGGACCGCTTCGAGTTCCTCGCGGGTCACGCCGCCGGGCCGCAGGACGGTGAGGGTGTCGCCCGTGGCGTCGACGATGGTCGACTCGACGCCGACCTCGCAGGGGCCGCCTTCCAGTACGAGGTCGACGGCGTCGCCGAGTTCCGCGCGGACGTCGTCGGCCGTCGTGGGGCTGACGGAGCCGAAGCGGTTGGCGGACGGGGCCGCGACTCCGCCGCCGAAGGCCGCGAGCAGGGCGAGGGCGAGGGGGTGGTTCGGTACGCGTACGGCCACCGTGTCCAGGCCGCCGGTCGCCTCCCGGGGGACGCGGCTACCGCGCCGCAGGACCAGGGTGAGGGGCCCCGGCCAGAAGTGCTCCGCGAGCAGGCGGGCCGCGGCGGGCACGTCCTCGGCCCAGTCGTCCAGGTGCTCGGCGCCGCCGATGTGGACGATCAGCGGGTGGGACGTCGGTCGCCCCTTGGCCTCGTAGACGCGGGCGACGGCGGTGGGGTCCTCGGCGTTGGCCCCCAGGCCGTAGACGGTTTCGGTCGGGAGGGCCACCAGGCCTCCGGCGCGCAGGACGCCGGCCGCCTTCTCGATGTCACTGGTCGTTGCTGTCACCCGCGCAATGTTCTCACCGTTCCGGGGTCCCTCGTGCGCCGTCCGCGACGAGGGGGTGATTCGACGCAGAAACAGTGCGAGTTTCGGTGCGGGTGCGTGCGGGTCATGCTCGGTGCCGGGGGACGAGCGAGGGCTGGAGCGCCGAATGACCACTACGCGGACGGCCCCCGGTGTCTCGACGGGCGCGGTGGCCCGGCACCTGGGGGTGTCACCGACGACGGTGCGTTCCTGGGAGCAGCGGTACGGCATCGGCCCGGCGGCCCGCGAGGGCGGCAGGCACCGGCGGTGGATGCCCGGCGACGTCGCGATGCTGGAGGAGATGTGCCGGCTCACCTCGTCCGGAATCCCGCCGGCGGAGGCGGCCCGGGCGGCGGTGGCCCTGCGCGGCCGGCCGGATGCGGTGGTGCGGGGCGCGCCGGAGGCGGGCACCGCCGCTTCGGGCACCTTGAGGCCCGAGGCACCGGATACGTCGGCGCCGGATTCGGCGGCGCCGGATACGTCGGCGCCGGAGGCCGGTGGCCCGGCACGGGGGCGGCAGGGCGGTCCGGGCGGGGGGCTGCCCCTCGGGGAGGTCCGGCAGGAGTGTCGGGGGCTGGCGCGTGCCGCCGTACGGCTCGACGGGCCGGCCATGGACGCCCTGCTGTGCCGGGCGCTGGAGACCCACGGCCTGGTGACCGCGTGGGAGGAGGTGATGGCCCCGACCCTCCACGCGGTGGGACGCAAGTGGGAGTCGACGGAGGACCGGTACGTCGAGGTGGAGCACCTGCTGTCGTGGCACGTCTCGACGGCCCTGCGGCGGGCGGTGGTGACCGCGCCCGCGACGTCGGGGCACACGGCTCCGGTGGTGCTGGCCTGCCTTCCGGGCGAGCAGCACACGCTGCCCCTGGAGGCGCTGGCGGCGGGGCTGGTCGAGCGGGGGTTGCCGACCCGGATGTTCGGGGCGGCCGTGCCCGCGGAGGCGTTGCTCGCGGCGGTGGGGCGGTCGGGGCCGACGGCCGTCGTGCTGTGGTCGCAGTCCCGCTCGACGGCGGACGGCGTACTGGCCCGGCGGGTCGCGGCGACGGCGTTCGGCCTCAAGGGCGCGCGGACCGCCCCGCTGGTGCTCCTCGCGGGCCCCGGCTGGTCCGTGCGGGCGGCGGGGCCGGGGATGAGGCGCACCCACGGGCTGCGCGGGGCGCTGGACGTGATCTCGGACCTGTACGCCGACGGCGGCGGCGCGGGCTAGTGCCGCATCAGGCAACGTTTGCCCTGGTGACGACTTCGCCTAGGCGTTCGTCGGCGGCGTGCTTGTTCCGCCAGATGATGTAGCGGCGGATCATACTGCCCTGGGCCCTGCGGCTGGGATGGTCGGTGCCGTCGAGGGCGAAGTAGCGCAAGGCCGTGAATTGGGCCTCGATCCGGTTGAGCCAGGAGCTGTTGGTCGGGGTGTAGGCGACCTCGACGTTGTTCGCCGCGGCCCACGCCCCGACCCGCTGGCACCGCTTCGTCGTCAGGTGCGGCGAGTAGTTGTCGCAGACGATCGCAAGACGCACGTCCGCCGGGTGCAGCGAGCGCAGGTAGCGGCAGAACTCCAGGAACTTCGACCTGTTCTTAATCTTCTTGACGTGGCCGTAGAGCTGGTCCTTGGCGAGGTCGTAGGCGGCGAACAGGTGCCGGACGCCGTGTGGGCGGGTGTAGGTCGCGCGGCGGCGGTGCCGGGGATCACGGTCAGGGTCCTTGTGCTTGCCGCCGCGTTCGGCCCACTGTCGGCCGGGGTGGGGTTGGAGGTTGAGTGGGCCGAACTCGTCCATGCAGAAAATGACTTCGGGCTCGCTCTCTTCGGGTATGACCTCGCCGTCGGCGATCGCGTAGAGATGTTCGACGCGGGCCTTCTTGGCGGCGTAGTCGGGGTCGCGGGAGGTCTTCCAGGTCTTCACGCGTTGAAAGGAGACGCCCTCCTCGCGGAGCAGGACCCGAAGACCCTCGTGGCTGATGTCGTCGACCACCCCCTCAGCGACCAGGAAGTCGGCCAGTTTGGTCAGGCTCCAGGTCGAAAACGGCAAGGCGTGCTCTGCTGGCTTGGACTTGGCAATCTTCTTGATCTCCCGGCGCTCGGGCAGCGTGAACGTCCTCGGCCGTCCACCCTTGTATTTCGGGTAGAGCGCGTCGAAGCCGTCGGCGTTAGAGTTGTGGATCACATCGCGGACCCGGTCCGCGCTGGTGAATGTGACCTCGGCAATCTTCGCCACTGGCATGCGCTGGGCGGACAGCAGCACCATCTGGGCCCGGCGCCAGGTCACCACCGACCCGGTTCCCCGGCGGACGATCCGCAACAACCGTCTGCCCTCGTCGTCATCGATCTTCCGGACCTGCACGCGTTCAGCCACGTGATCATTCTGGTCGTCCGCGACCGCGCGGGAGGCAAACTGTGGGACACCGCTCCTACGATGCTGGCCATGGCACGCCTTGAGGATCTCCAGCACTCCCTGTGGGACACGAGTAGCGATTACACGGTGCAGTCGGCGCTAACCGACCGGGCGATCATGGAGGCCCAGCGACTGCTCGACGTCACGCTTCCCAATTCCCTGCTCGATCTCCTGCGCCATCGAAATGGCGGCGAGGTCGCCGACGAATGGAATGCCTTCCCCACCAGCCAGCCGACTTCCTGGAGCACCGATCACGTCCCCTTCGACACGATGCTGGGCATCGGCCGTCGCGAGGGAACGACCTCCCTGCTCGACAGTCCTGATCTGGTCGGGGAGTGGGGACTTCCAACCGGGCTCGTGCTGTTCTCGGGGGACGGGCATTGCTGGATCGGACTCGACTACCGCGCCTGTGGCCGACGCCGGGAACCCTCCGTTGCCTGGTTTGATGCGGACTTCGACACCGAGCTCGCCCTCGCCCCGGACTTCCGGTCCTTCATCGAAGGCCTCACAGCTGCCCGAAACTTCGAGTGAGAGCCCACGGCGGAAACTCCGGCAGAGCTCACTGCCGCACGCAATGGGCATCTCGTTCCGTCATGTCGTCTCTGCCACGGACTGGGTTCAGCGGGGCGAACGTTGCCTGATGCGGCACTAGGTTCTGTCTCTGGCGTCCGAGGTGGTGCCCTGGGTGGGGTTGCCAGGGTGCGGCCGGTGTAGACGGAGTCGGCGCAGGCGGCGCAGGCGGCGCAGGCGGCGTAGGCGGCGTAGGCGGCGTAGGCGGCGGCTACGATGCGCCGTTCGGCTGGCCCGAGCGTGAACCTCATGTGGCTTTCCGGTCCGGACACTTACCGTTGCCCCATGACGAGGAGTCAGGCCCTGGCGCAGCGGGCAGCCGTGGTGCTCTGTGTGACAGCGGCGCTGATGGGACCGGGGAACCCGGCCGGCGCATCCGTGGGGACGACGGCAGTCGGGCTGTCTCCACGGCCCGGTGCCCTCGTCTACGTCGCCAACGTCCACTCCGACACGGTGTCCGTCGTCGACACCGGCACCGGCACGGTCGTGGACAGCGTTCCCGTCGGGAACGGACCGGACAGCGTGGCCGTCAGCCCGGACGGCTCCCGCGTCTACGTCACCGATTCCGCGGCGGACACGGTATCGGTGATCGACGCCCGTGCCAGGAAGGTCATCGCCACCGTCGCGGTCGGGAACGAACCGAGCAGGGTGACGGTCTCGCCCGACAACCGGAACGTCTACGTCGCGAACGTCGGGTCGGACAACGTGTCCGTGATCAGCACCCGCAACCACGCCGTCACGGACACCATCGCGGTGGGCGACGCCCCGCTGGGCGTGGCGGTCTCGCCCGACGGATGCACCCTGTACGTGGCCAACGCCGCGTCCGGCACCGTCTCAGTGGTCCGCACCGCCACCGGAACGGTCACCGGCACCGTCCCCGTCGGCGGCGGACCGACCGCTCTGGTACTCGCCCCCGACGGCCGCCGCCTGTACGTCTCCAACCTGACCTCGGACGACGTGTCGGTGGTCGACGTCCACACCGGCGCGGAAACGGACCGCATTCCGGTCGGGGACCAGCCTGCGGGAATCGGGGTGCGACCAGACGGGCGACAGGTGTACGTCGCCAACGTCGGGTCCGACAACGTGTCCGTGATCAGCACCCGCGACCACGCCGTCACGGAATCCGTTGCCGTGGGAGACGGCCCCAACGGCCTCGCCGTCAGCCCGGACGGCTCCCTCGTCTCCGTCAGCAACTTCGACTCGGACACGCTGTCGGTCATCGACACCTCGACAGCCCGCGTAACGGACACGGTGACCGTGGGCGACGGGCCGACCGGCGTGGCAGCGGTACAGGGGAAAGCGGGCACGGCCCGAGGTCCGGACACCGCGCCTGTCCGGCTCGCCTGAGCAAGGCGCCGCCAGGTGTCCGATCATCCGACCGATCCGTCAAAGAGACGCACGCTGACGGCTCCGGCGCGGGGGCCGGGGCAGGAAGCCGCTGGTGCGGGCCCGGTAGTCGGCGTAGCCGGGGCGGTCGGCCATGTGGGCCTCCAGCAGGCGTTTGCCGCTGCCCTTGATGAGCAGGGCGCTCATCACCAGTGGGGAGATGAGGGTGGCGGCGGCGGTCTGCCAGGTGGCGCAGGCCGTCAGGTACAGGCCCCACCAGACGAGGAAGTCACCGAAGTAGTTGGGGTGGCGGGTCCAGGCCCACAGCCCGCGGTCCATGATGCGCCCCTTGTTCGCGGGGTCCGCCTTGAACCGGGCGAGTTGGTGGTCGCCGACGGCTTCGAAGCACAGGCCGGTCGCCCACAGGACGAGTCCCAGTACGGCGGTGGCCTCCAGGGGCTCGGGCAGCAGCACGGCCGCCTGGACGGGGAGCGACACCAACCAGACCAGGCCGCCCTGGAGGAGGTAGACGGTGCGCAGCGCGTACAGCGTCTCGTTGCCCCGTGCCCGGGCGAGCATGCGGGCGTAGCGCGGGTCCTCGCCGTGGCCGCGGCCGCGTCGCGCGATGTGCACGGCGAGGCGCAGCCCCCACAGGACGGTGGCGGCGGCCACCACGGTGCGCCGTACGGGGTCGCCGTGGCCGTCCGAGAGGAACCAGGCGACGACGGCGACGGCCGCGAAGGCCGCGCCCCAGGCGACGTCGACGATCCGGTGGACGCCCTTGACCAGGGCGATGGCGAAGGTCAGCAGCATGACGGCGAGGGCCGTGCCGGCCGACGCGGCGAGCAGGACGAGGGTCTGCGCGGTCATCGGGTCCCCCCGCGGGGGTGTCCGCCGGTGGCCTCGGAGGTGAGGACGAGGTGGCGCACGTCGAGGTAGCGGGCGCGGAATCCGGCTTCGGAGTAGGCGAGGTAGAGCTCCCACATCCGGCGGAAGGTGGGGTCGAAGCCGAGGGCGGTCACGTCGGCGGAGGCGTGGAGGAACCGTTCGCGCCACAGCCGGAGGGTTTCCGCGTAGTGCTCGCCGTAGCCGGTGTCCTGGACCAGGCGCAGTCCGGCGGCGGCGCTCTCGCGGGCGAGGGCGGGCCGGGAGGGGATGAGGCCGCCGGGGAAGACGTACTTGCTGATCCAGGTGTGGGTGCGGGCGGTGTGCAGCATCCGCTCGTGCGGCATGGTGATGGCCTGGAGGACGGCGCGGCCCTCGGGGGCCGTCAGGCGCCGCAGGGCGTCGAAGTAGGCGGGCCAGTACGCGGCGCCCACGGCCTCGATCATCTCGACGCTCACGACGGCGTCGTACGTGCCCTCGACGCGGCGGTAGTCGCACAGTTCGACGGTGACGCGGTCGGCGACCCCGGCGTCGGCGACGCGCCTGAGGGCGAGGGCGCGTTGTTCCCGGGAGAGGGTGACGGTGTGGACGCGGGCCCCGCGGCGGGCGGCTCCGATGGCGAGTTCGCCCCAGCCGGTGCCGATCTCCAGGAGGTGGGTGTCCGGGCCGGTCCGGGCCAGGTCGAGGAGCCGGTCGATCTTGCGGTGCTGGGCGGCCTCCAGGTCGCGGGCGTCGGCGGGGAGGCGTTCGAAGAGGGCCGAGGAGTAGGTGAGGGTGGGGTCGAGGAAGGTGGCGAAGAGGTCGTTGGACAGGTCGTAGTGGCGGTGGATGTTGCGGCGGGCGCCGTCGACGGTGTTGAGGTCGGTCGCGGGCCTGCGTCGTACCCAGGCGCCGCGCAGCCGGCGCAGGGCGGGGGGTACGAGGTCGTCCACGTGGCGGGCGAGCACGGTGAGGACCCCGACCAGGTCGTCGCTGTCCCATTCGCCCGCCATGTAGGACTCGCCGAAGCCGATGAGTCCGTCGGCGCCGATCCGCCGGTGGAAGGCCTCGGGGTCGTGCAGGTGCAGGGTCGGGGGCGGGGTCGGGTGCGCGGTCGGGGTGGGCGTGGTGCCGCCGAGGGGCTGCGGGGGCAGGAGGGGCGGGGCGCCGTCGGTCCGGACCCACAGCGGCAGTCGGTCGAGGGCGCGTTCGACGATCCGGCGGGCGAGGGCGCGGCGCAGGGTCGAGGCCTTCGGCAGCCGGGCCACGTCGGGCCAGAGCGCGGCGTCGACCGACGGGCGGCCGATACCGGAGCCTCGGGTTCCGCCGGTGTCCTTGTTTCCACCGGTCTCGCCGGTCTCGCCGTGGGGGACGGGAGGGAGGGTGCGGGTCACAGGGTCTTCTCCTGGGCGGGGTGGGCCGAAGCCGTGGACGTGGGCCGGGCCGTGACGGGAAGTCCTTTGAGCAGGAGGCGGATCCCGTGTCGGCGGATGCCGAGCGACACCCCGACCGTCGACCACGGGTTGCGCAGGACGGCGGCGAGCAGCGCGCGGACGCCGGCCGGGCGGTGGGTGCCCCGGACGGTGGCGGTCAGGGGGCGGGAGCCGTCGGGGTGGCGGAGCTGGACGGTCAGGTCCAGGCGGTCTCCGGGCAGCGGCAGCCTCATCCGGTAGCTGCCCTCGACGCCGAGGAACGGGGAGACGTAGAAGTCCTTGGGCACCTCGTCGCGGCCCTGGTCGTCGGGGTGCAGGAGGTAGCAGTGGCGCCCGCCGTAGGTGTTGTGGACCTCGGCGACGACGCGGACCACGCGGCCGGCACGGTCGTGGCACCAGTACAGCGTCAGGGGGTTGAAGACGTGGCCCAGCACGCGGGCGTGGGCCAGCATGAGGACCCGCCCGCCCGCGTCGTGCACCCCGCGGCTCGCCAGGTAGGCGTCGAGCGCGGCGCGCAGGGTGGGCGCGTCGCCGCCGAAGTGGTCGCGTGGGTCGAAGCGGGCGAGCGGGCGCAGCGGGCGGGGCAGGACCGGGAGCCGGTCGAGGTCGACGAGCCACATGTAGGTGCGGTGCCCGAGGGCGTACGTGAAGGGCGTGACGCGGGTGTGCCGCACCTCGGTCGCGTAGAGGGCGGGGACACGCGGCGCCGCCCGCGGCGGTGTCGGCGCCGTCCGCGACGGTGTCGGCGCCGTCCGCGACGGTGTCGGCGCCGTCCGCGACGGTGTCGGCGCCGTCCGCGACGGTGTCGGGTGGGGCGGGTCGCCCGGGGCGGGGGTCACCAGGTCACCCCGAGGGATGCGGCGGCGCGGGCTCCGGAGCGGCAACCGTCCTCGTGGAACCCCCACCCGTGGTAGGCGCCCGCGTAGGCGACGACGCGGTCGTCGAGGGTGGGCAGCAGGCGCTGCGCCGCCACCGACTCGACCGTGTAGACCGGGTGTTCGTAGGTCATCCGGGCCAGGACCGTGCTCTCGTCGATCAGGCCGTCGCCGGGGTTGAGGGTGACGATGTGCGGCTCCTGTCCGGACAGGCGTTGCAGGCGGTTCATGTCGTAGCTGACCTGTACGGAGCCGGGTCGGGCCGAGCAGGACGGCAGCCGGTAGTTCCACGACGCCCGGGCGTGGCCGCCGCGGGGCAGCAGCGAGGTGTCGCGGTGGAGGACGGTCGGATTGCGGGAGTAGGTGAAGGCGCCGAGGACGCGGCGTTCGCTCGGCGTGGGGTCGGCGAGCAGGCGCAGGGCCTGGTCGGGGTGGACGGCGATGACGACGGCCCGGTGGTCGGCCGACTCCCCGTCCTCGGTGATCAGCCGTACGCCGTCGGCCGTGCGGGCGACGGTGCGCACGGGGGTGGCGGTCCGGACGGAGGAGAGGGCTTTGGCGGCCCGTTCGACGTAGGCCCCGGAACCCCCGGTGACGGTCTTCCAGCGCGGGGATCCGGTGACCGACAGCAGTCCGTGGTGGTCGAGGAAGCGGAAGAGGTAGGCGGCCGGGTACTCCAGGGCGGTGGCGGGTGCGCAGGACCAGACGGAGGCGACCAGCGGGATGGCGAAGTGGCCGACGAAGTACGGGGAGAAGCGGTGCCGGCGCAGGAACGCGCCCAGGGTCGCGTCCGGGGCCTGGGCCTGGGCCTGGGCGGAGGACGCGGCCGGGGCCGGGGCCTGGGCGGGGGACGCGGCCGGGGCCGCCGTCGCCGCGTCGTCGTCCGCGAGGAGGCGGCGGGCGGCGCGGTGGAAGCGGGGTACCTCGGCGAGCATCCGCAGGTGGCGCCCGCGCAGCAGGTTGCCGCCGCCCAGCAGTCCGCGCGGGCCCCGGGCGCCGGCGTACTCCAGGCCGCAGCCGTCGCAGCGGACGGACATGCTCATCTCGGAGTCCTGCGTGGCGACGCCGAGTTCGCGGAAGAGGCGCAGGAGGTGGGGGTAGGTGCGTTCGTTGTGGACGATGAATCCGGTGTCCACGCCGATGGTGCCGCCGCCGGGGGTCGGCAGCTCGTGGGTGTGGGCGTGTCCGCCGAGGCGGTCGTCCGCCTCGTAGAGGACGACGTCGTGGGCTCGGGACAGGATGTGCGCCGCCGTGAGCCCCGATATGCCGGCTCCGACGACCGCGATGCTCGGTCGGTCCAACGTCTCCACCCCCTGGTGTGGTGGGCCCGGGGGCGCTCTCCCCCGGGCCCCGCCTCCGTGGGACGGTCTGCGCGTCGGAGGAGGCCGCTGCGATGCGATCAGCTTCCCGGGGTCAGGGACCGGGCCTCAACTCGCATTGTTTCCGCATTGAATTCCTCGCGTACGCCGTCACGTGGGCCGCCCGCGCCGTCACCTCGGCCGGGGGCCCGCCGAGGGATCCGCGTCGGTACGGGACAGGGCGCTGGGCCACCAGGCGCGCGGGCCGATGTCGATGACCAGGGCCGGTACCAGCAGGGAGCGCACGACGAGGGTGTCGAGCAGGACGCCGAAGGCGACGATGAAGGCGATCTGGACCAGGAAGGCCAGGGGGATCACCATCAGCGCGGCGAAGGTCGCGGCGAGCACCACGCCGGCGGAGGTGATGACCCCTCCCGTGGTGATCAGGCCGCGCAGGACGCCCCGGCGGGTGCCGAGGACGAGGGCTTCCTCGCGCACGCGGGACATCAGGAAGATGTTGTAGTCGACGCCGAGGGCGACCAGGAAGACGAACCCGTAGAGCGGGACGGAGGCGTCCGTGCCGCTGAACCCGAGCAGGTGCTCGAAGACGAGGGCGGACACGCCCAGTGTCGCGAGGAAGTTGAGGGCGACGGTCGCCACCAGCAGGACCGGCACCACGACGGCGCGCAGGAGCGCGACGAGGATCAGCAGGATGATGCCGAGGACGACGGGGACGATCACGGTGCGGTCGCGGGCGGAGGTCTGCTGGGTGTCGTACTGCTGGGCCGTGTAGCCGCCGACCAGGGCGTCGGCGCCCTCGACCGCGTGGACGCGCTCGCGCAGTGCCCGGACCGTCTCCTTCGCGGCGTCGCTGTCGGCCGCCGCCTCCAGGGTGGCGTCCAGGCGGACCCGGCCGTCCACGACGAGTGGGGTTCCCGTCCCGGGTCGGCCGCCGGTGGTGATCGGGGAGACGGCGACGACGCCGTCCGTGGCCTCGGCCGCCGCCCGTACCTCGGCCGCCCGGCCCGCGTCCGTGATGATCACGGCGGGGTTGCCCGAGCCGCCGGGGAAGTGCCGGGCCAGGGTCTGCTGGGCGGCGACCGAGGGGGCGTCGTTGACGAAGATCTCGTCGAGCGGCACACCCTTGGACGACAGGGCCGGGGAGAACCCGGCGGCCACCGCGAGCAGCAGCGCGGTGGACACCCACACCCGACGCGGCGCCCGGTCGATCACGGCGGCGACGCGGTGCCAGACGCGATGGCCCTCGCCGGCGGGGTCGGCGGAGTCGGCGGACGGGCCCGTGGCGCTCTTGGGCGTGGCGGGCCAGTAGGCGGCCCGGCCCAGCAGGACCAATACGGCCGGCAGGAAGGTGAGGGTGGTGAGGACGGAGCAGACGATGCCGATGGCTCCGACGGGGCCGAGGGCCCGGTTGTTCGTCAGGTCGCTCGCCAGCAGGGCCAGCAGGCCGAGGGCCACGGTCGCGGCGCTGGCGGTGATGGCTCCGGCGGAGCGGCGGACGGCGGCGGTCGCCGCCTTGACGCGGTCCCCCTGGCGGACGAGTTCCTCGCGGAAGCGCGCCGCCAGGAGCAGCGCGTAGTCGGTCGCCGCCCCGATGACCAGGATGGACAGGATCCCCTGGACCTGGCCGTCCACGCGGACCGCGCCCCGGTCGGCCAGGGCGTAGACCACGGCGCAGGCCACACCGAGCGCGAAGACCGCGCTGACGATGATCACCAGGGGCAGCAGCACGCTGCGGTAGACCAGGAGCAGGATCAGCAGCACCGCCCCCAGGGCGACGCCGAGCAGCAGCCCGTCGATGCCGGCGAACGCGCCGGACAGGTCGGCCTGGCTCGCGGCGGGCCCGGCGATCATGACCGTGGTCCCCGGCACCTGTCGCGCGGCCTGCCGTACGTCGTCCAGGACGTCGGGCAGCTGCTTGCCGAGGTCGGTGGCGAGCGGGACGACGGCCTGGAGGGCCCGGCCGTCGTCGGAGACGAGGGCCGGGGAGGGCGGTGCGACGACGCCGGGCCGGCCGGCGAGGCCCGCGACCGCCCGGGTGGCGGCCTCCTGCCGTTCGGCGGCGACCGGGCCGCCGTCCGTGGTCCAGACGACGATGGCGGGCACGGACGGCGAGGTCTCGAAGGCCTTGCGGGCTTCGAGGACCCGCGTCGATTCGGCGTTGCGCGGCAGGAAGGCCGCCTGGTCGTTGGTGGCGACCTCGCCGAGCCGGCCCGCGTAGGGTCCGAGCGCTCCGCCGATGCCGAGCCACGCGATCACCAACACGAGTGGCACGAGCCGGCGCACCCAGCGCTGTGCGTTCTTCAAAGCGGGCCCCTTACCCATGAGATTAAGTCACTGATGAAGAATGTCAATCATCGAGAGACTCTATGCTCATGTCATGCGCGCCACTGACGACCCCACCCCTCCGGCACCCCCAGCACGCCCGACACCCCCACTTCCGGCCGACGACCCGATCGGGTTGCAGTCCTTCGCCGTTCTTTTGCGCGGGATGAACGCCGAGTTCAACCGCATCGCACAGGAATTCGCCCAGTCCCAGGGCCTCCACCTCACCGACGTCCAGGCGCTCATCGCCGTGCTGGACGCCGACAGCGGCGACGACGCCGACGAGGGTCCGATGACCCCGGGCCGCCTGCGCAAGCACATGAACCTCACCTCCGGGGCCATGACGGCGTGCCTGGACCGGCTGGAGCGGACCGGCCACATCCGCCGGGTCCGGGCGGCCGACGACCGTCGGGTGGTCCACCTCCACTACGCCCGCGCCGCCAAGGAGGTGGCCCGCGACTACTTCCGCCCCCTGGCGCACGGGACGGACGCGGTGCGCGCCCGCTTCACCGAGGACGAACTGCACGTCGTCGTACGCTTCCTCGCCGAGATGAACCACCAGCTCGCCCTCGTGCGGCGCTGACCCCGAACCCCGCCCGGAGGGGCCCGTCAGACGGTCCGGCCCGCGCGGGGTCGTCGCACGCGCAGGCGGACCTCCGTGTCGAGGCGCGGGGGCAGGAGGGCGGCGACGGGGGGCAGGACCGTCGTGGTGAGGGCGGCCAGGACCTCGTCCGGGCGCGCTCCGGGATCCAGGTGCAGGGTGACGGCCAGGCGCGGTCGCGCGCCGGTACCCGTCAGACGGCAGCGCGCCCGCACGACCCCGGGGATCTCGGCGCAGCCGCCGCGTACGGCGCGGCGCAGGGCGCCGACGTCCAGGGTGCAGCCCGGCGCCGTGAGGGACAGCCGCCGGCGCGGTGCCCGGCCGCGCATCCGGGCCACCAGCAGGCTCACCCCGAGGAGCAACCCCAGGCATCCGACGAGGACCGGGGCGGCGGTGGGGTGCTCGCCCAGGCGGGCGCGTACGGAGGCCACACCCGCGCCGATGCCCATGTCCCCGGCCGTGCCCGTGGCCGTGGCGGCGCCCGCGATCAGGGCGGAGCCGGCCAGGGCCAGCGTGACCCGGTTGACCACCCCGCGGCTACGCATCGGAGCCCCTGTCGAGACGCGGTGCGGCGGGTGCCCCGCCGGAGGAGCCGGCGGCCCTGAGGGCGAGGGTGACGCGCGGGGTCCGTACGGGGGCCATCGCGGCGACCGCCCCGACGACGGCCCGGTACGCCGTCTCCCGCACCGCTTCGGCGTCGGCATCGGCATCGGCATCGGGCGTGGACGCGGCTCCGCCCCCGCCGCCGAAGGCGAGTTCCGCCCGCACCCGGACCGTACGGGCGGTGCAGCGCACCGAGCGCACGCGCAACGCCGGCTGTCCGGCCAGGGCCGCGCGAACCAGGCGCGCGGCGTCGGCACGGCCGAGGACCGCCCGTACGGTCGGCACGGTGTCCAGGGTCCACACGCGGCGGCGCCCCGGCGTGAGGGCCAGGGCCACCAGCCACAGGCCCAGGAGCGCGCACCCCGCCGCCTCGGCGCCGCGCAGGCCGGGGTCGCGGAGGGGCCCGAGGAGCGCCTCGTACGGGGGCCAGGCGGCGGGATCGACCGGCAGGCGCGGCGCGAGCACCCGCCCGAGCAGCAGGCCCGAGGCGGCGGTGACGGCCACCGCGAGGCAGCCGGACGACACCCCGCGCCGCGACCACGCCCTCGGGGCGCGCCGCCCGGCCGGGGCGCGCGGGGTGCGTGGGGTGGGCGGGACAGGCAGGGCGGCCGGGACGGCCAGGGCGCGCCCACCGGGCGGGGTGCCCCGGCCGGGCGGGACAGCCGGGCCGGGCGGGGTGCCCCGGCCCGGCGGGGCCACCGGGGCGGCCTGCGCCGGCGCGAGCCGCTTCACCCGGACCAGGGGGACGCCGACCTGCCGCCCCGTCAGGTGCTCCGTACGGGCGCGCACGTGCTCCTGCACCCGCCCGGCCCGGGCATCGACGGCCTCGGTCAACGGCAGCGCCAGGTCAACGGCCACCTCGAATCCCCGGCTCCAGGCGGACCCCGACCCCGTCGCGGCGCCGTGCGCGGTGCCGCGCAGGACGCGCCCGTCGCCGCCCGTGAGCGATTCGGCCGCCGCCTGCCGGGCGATCTTGGCCGCCACCCGGTCGGCGACGGTGGTCACACCCCGTCCGGCCGCCTTCACGGGCGCCTGCGGTCATAGGAGAACAGCAGGTCCCTGAGGTCGGCTCCGCCCTCCAGGTGCCGGCCGGCCGCGTAGCCGAGCGCGCCGAGGACCGCGACGAGGAGGAACGCCCCGAAGCCTCCGAACCAGCCCGCGAACGCCAACGCCATCCCGGTGATCAACCCGAGCCCGTCCTTGCCCATGCCTCTTCCACCTCGTCCTCGTCATCGATCGACCGAACCGACGGTCCGTCCTCCCCTCCCTCCCGCCTCCTACTCCACGCGCGCCTCGCCCGCCGCGAGGAGCTCGTCGCCGGGCAGGTGGACGTCCACGACGGCGATGTTCACCTCGACGACCTCCAGTCCGGTGATGCGCTCGACGGCGCCGATGACGTTCTCGCGTACGTCGCGCGCGACCTCCGGCACCGGAACTCCGTACTCCACGACGAGCTCGACGTCGATGGCGGCCTGCCGTGCGCCGACCTCGACCTTCACACCGCGCCCGAGTTGGGGCCGGCCGCCGGGCACCCGGTCGCGTACCGCGCCCAGCGTCCGCGACAGCCCGCCGCCCATGTCGTGGACGCCCGGGATCTCCCGCGCCGCCATCCCGGCGATCTTGACGACGACCGCGTCCGCGATCGACGTCCGGCCGCGCGTGCCCGTCGGCTCGCCGACCTCCGTCCGGCCGACACCGAGGTCCTTCTCGGCGCCGAGGCCGTTCACACGTCCCGGCCGGGCGGGTGCGGTTTCCTGCGTCGTCGCGGTCATGACTGCCCTTTCGTCCACTTCGGTCACTTCGGTCACTTCGAATCCCTGCCTCCCTTTGACACCGCCGGTGGGAGATCCGTTACGCACCTCTTCCGTGGGCGAACCGGACAAAAGTACGGATCCTGTCGCCGTAACGGACGGGGCGGCATCGGTGTCAAAGCAGACGAGGCCGGAAGGAGCCCGCGTGTGAGTGCTCGATGGGACGCCGACGGGGACGGCGGCGCGTCCGGGGCCGGTGACCAGCTGCTGGCCGTGAGGGCGGCGGAAGGGGACGAGGAGGCGTTCGAGGTGCTCGTACACCGTCATGGACCGGTCATGCTCCAGCTCGCCGAACGCCTCCTGGGCAACGGCGCCGAGGCCGAGGACGCCGTGCAGGACGCGTTCGTCAGCGCCTGGCGCAAACTGCCGGAGTTCCGCGGCGAGGCCGGCTTCGCCACCTGGCTGCACCGCATCGTCACCAACCGGTGCCTGAACCTCCTGCGCGCCCGCAGAACCACCGCCGACCTCGACACCGTGCCGGAGCCGGCAGCTCCGGAACACCAGTCCTCCCCCGTCCGCGCCGCCGAATCGCACGCCGCGGCCGACGACCTCGGCCGGGCCATGCGCGGTCTGTCCGCCGAGCAACGGGTGTGCTGGGTCCTGCGGGAGATCGAAGGCCTGCCGTACGAATCGATCGCCTCGACGGTCCGCATCAGCCCGGAGGCGGTCCGCGCGCGCGTCTTCCGGGCCCGGCGCGTGCTGACGGAGGCGATGGCCGCATGGCGATGAACGACCCGGCCCACGACACCGGCCACCACCCCCACCCCGCCCCCTTCGACGACGCGGACGCCGAACTCCTGGCCTGCGGCCGCGACCTGGCCGACGTATGGGAGCAGGCCGAGGAGGAGGCGGCGGACCCGCACACCCCGGGCTGCGCCTACTGCCAGGAGGCCCTGGCCGACCTGCGGCGGCTGCGCGCCGCCGCACTGGCCCCCGCGGCCTCCCCCACCGGCGAACCCCCGGACGCCACGGCCCTCGCGCGCCGGGTCATGGACGTGGTGCGGCTGGAACTGCGCCCCGGCAGGACCCTGCCCCTGGGCGAGCGGGACGAGGACACCTGGATCTACGAGTCCGTCGCCGCCCGGACGCTGCGCGCGGCCGCCGAGGAGGTCCCCGGCGTCCGCGCGGGCGGCTGCCGCGTCGCCCCGCCGGACGGCCACGGCCCGCCGCGACGCGGTCCGGTGACGGTCCGTCTGGAGGTGACCGTCGAGTTCGGCCGCGACCTGCGGGCCGCGGCCGAAGCCGTGCGCACGGCCGTCACCGGGGCCGCCCACAGGCGGCTGGGCCTGGAGCTCGCCTCGGTCGACGTCACCGTCACCGACCTGCACGACCCGCCGGACCGACACCGGGAGAGCACGGCATGAACACACCACGGACCGCCACCGTCTCCGCGGCGGTGACCGACGCCGTGCTGGACGTGCCCGGCGTCGCCTGCCTGCGCCCCGGCCTGCGGAGCCTGCTGCACGCCGCCGTACGCCGCCCCGGCCCGGTCGAGGACCGGGGCGCCGTACGCGTCACCGTCGGCCCCTGCGGGTCCGTCACCGCCCTGCACATCGAGTTCGTCGCCCGCGCCCCCCACCGGGCGGCCGACGTGGCCCGGGCGGTACGGGCCGCGGCCGCCGAGACGGCCTCGCTCCCCCGGGCGGCGGTGAGGGTCACCGTGACCGGGATCGTCTGAGCCGGGCGGCGCCGCGGCGGGTTCCGCGGCGGCACCTACGGCCGCGGCCGGGCAGCGGCGGCCGGGCCTACAGCGGCGGCGGGCAGGTGAGGATCACCCACAGCGCCAGCGACCACAGGCAGGCCGCCGCCCCGAGCAGCCGCAGCCGGCGCACCCGCTCGGGCGAGACCGGATCCACCGCCCGCCGCACGACGGCGCCCACCCGCCCCGCCCGCACCGGGGGCGGCGCAGCGCCGGCCACCGGCTTGCCGGGGGTCCCGGTGTTCCCGACCGGCCGGACCGCGGGGCGCCGCGCCTCGGCCGCGCGGACCGGTCCCCTCCCCCGGGGGCCGACGTCCGCGAGGGCGCCGTGCTGGGCGAGCCCCGCCAGGAACCGCCGGTACGCGTCGCGCCGGCCCCCTCGTGGCGTGCTGCGACCGGATTCCCAGGACCGTACGGTCGCCGGCTTCACCCCGAACGCGACCGCGACCTGCCGGGTCGAAAGACCCCACTGCTCCCGGAGCCGACGCCGCTCCTCGGGCGCGGGCAACCCCGTCGGACGGAAGGGCCGGCCGCCCGCCCGGTCGAGCGACCGGGAGCGCGGGCGGACGAACTGACTCTGGCGCGGCAGGAGCTGATCTACTGTCATACAGATCGGACAATCCTCACCGCCCCGCTGTGACGCCCGCCCGCCGCCCTTCACCCGATCGGCCGTCCCCACCTCCCCGGGGCTCAGGTCAGGTGGGCGAGCAGGCCGATCCCCGGGGCCAGCACGCCGGGTTGGGCGAGGGTGCGGAAGTCCGGCTCGACCGCCGCGAGGTCGAGGACCCCGGCGCGGACGGCGTGGTAGCGGAGCATCGTCCAGACGAAGACGTCGAGGTTGTCGAACCCGGTGTGCCCCTCGATGACCTCCTCCTCGTGGAACCACAGCGCCACCCGGCCGTCGCCGAGGACGACGAAGTAGTTGCCGCCGCCGTCGGCGCCGATGGACCACACGTCGTCGTCCGTGAGCTCCGTCTCGTGGTCGGAATCGAGGATCCGGCAGTCGTTGGCGGCGAAGTCGAACGCGTACGACCAGTCGGCGATGTCGAGGACGGCGGGCAGGCTCCCGTCCCGGACCCTGCGGTCGAAGGCGGCCAGAGCGGCCCCGGCATCGCGCGGGAGCCCCGCCAGGAACGGAGCCACGGGCCGCGTCCCGGCGGGGATCGCCACGCGCGGCCCGTCGGGGAACCAACGCGCGACGTCGGCGTCCAGACCCCGCTCCACATACCCGGCCAACTGTTCGACTGTGAGTGACATGCGGCGAGGCTAGCCGAGGTTCAGCCTTCCGATTCCGCCAGGGTCTGGCCCGGTTCGGCGGCCAGGAGCAGTTGGGTGATGGCGGAGCCGTCGGGCGTGTGGACCTCGATGCGGTACAGGCTCGGGGCCGGTACGGACGGGCGGGCGGTGGCGATGCCGTCCTCCCAGGCCAGGGTGGGTTCCAGGGCCGGGCGGTCCGGGTGCGCGAGGTCGGTGATGCGGCAGGTGACGCCCGCGAGGGAGTCGACGTCGCCGAGCTGGAGCTTCCACGTACGGTCGGCCTCGACGAAGTCGGGCGCGCTCAGACCGCATCCGGCCTCGCCCAGGGGCGGTCCGGGGTGGATGTCGTCGCGGAGGATCTCGGTGACGGCTTCGAGGGCGGTCTGCGCCTTGGCCACGTCGCCGTGTTGCAGGGGCAGGTGCGTGACGGCCTCGGTGAGGATCGCCGACTCCTTGTAGACGGTGCCGTCGCCCTGGACCCGGAAGAAGCGGACGCGTTCGTTCGCGTCGCGCAGGAGCGTGCCGTCGGAGTTCGCCCGGGCCCCGTCGAGGTGCGCCACGACCGTGCCGCCGTTGATGGTCAGGTTCTGGAAGGTGGGTTGGTTGACGCCGACGACGGAGCGGTGCCCGGGCAGGGTGATCGTCTTCTGGCCGTGGTGGAAGCGGGCCGCGTCGCGCGCCAGCTCTGCGTTGCCGCCGATGGCGGTGACGTCGCGCGGGGTGAGGTGGCGTACGTCGCCACCGGAGCGCAGGCTGCGGTACTGCGGCAGGAGGTCGTGCAGGCCGGGCATGGTGGCGCACAGGGTCCGGAGTTTGCGGTGCGGCAGCGGTACGGGGGCGCCGCGTCCGGTGGCGAGGATAACGGCCGCCTTGACCGCGCCCTGGAAGGGGGTGCCGAGCGTGATGACGCCTCGGGTGTCGCCCTGGAGGTCGCCGTCGTGACGGGGGTCGAGGGCGGCGCGGGTGACGAGGCCGCCCATGGAGTGGGCGACGAAGACGAGTCGGCCTTCGCGCTGGTCGACGCGGTGGCGGCGGGCCTGCGTGTGGGCGGGGTGGTCGCGCCAGGCGGTCAGGTGGCGGCGGGCGGCCTCGGCCAGGAGACGGCCGTTGACGGCGACGGGCAGGCGCCAGTCGTAGGCGAACTCCAGTACCGCGGCGGGGTCGGCGACACTGGTCAGCACCGTTTCGACGAGGTCGGTGTACGGCTCGCTGCCGGCGAGGTACGGGGTCCACGCGGAGGTGCGCAGCAGGCCCGTGGCCTCGATGCGGCCGGTCTTGCCCGCCAGTTCGTCCTCGGTCATGGCCAGGGCTTCCAGGCCCTTGGGGAGGGTCCACGCCTTCAGCAGCCAGGAGATCCCTCCGATGCCCCAGACGTGCTTGCCGGTGGTCGTGTCGCGCAGGGCGCTGCCCATGATCCCGGGGACGACGACGACCGCGTCCTGGGTGACGTGGTCGGGTAACCCGTCGATGTCGGGCGGGGCGGGCGTGGCGGAGGTGGCGGGAGCGGTGGTGGTGGTGGTGGTGTGGCGATGGTGCTGGTTCATGGCAGTGAACAATAGGGAGCATGGACGGGGAGCGGGGCGAGAACGGCTTAGCCGGACCGGTGGGGTTGGGGGTGACCGTGCCCGCGCCGACAGCGGCACCCACCGCGGCGTCGGTACCGGCACCGACGCCGGCACCGGTGCGGGTGCACGTGCGGGAGGCGACGATGCCGCCGGCGGCCGGCACGCTGTACGTCCTGCCCATGGAGGACGGTACCGAGGCGCTGCGCCACGCGTTCGAGACGCAGTGGGAGGCGGTGGCCCTCTGGTGGGAGCGGCCGCCGCCGGACGGGCCCGGTTTCGTGAGGGTGGCCCCCACCGAACCGGTGACCGACCGTCATGGAGTGGAGTGCTTCCTGGCCTCCTCCGGGATCAGGGAGGCGGAAGCGGACGTACCGCTGGTGCTGTACGTGACGGGCCACGGTGTCACGTCGGCCGCGGCCAAACACTTCGCGGTCCTGCGGGACACCGACACCCACCGCCTGCTGGCGACGGGGCTGCGCACGACGGAGATCGTGGTCGCCGCGCTCGACTCGTACGCCCGTGACGTCCTGGTGATCGTGAACATGTGCGAGTCCGCCGACCTGGCGGGGGAACTGCTGGAGCTCTCACGGGACCTGTCCACCGCGCGCACCACGTACGGCACGCTGAACGTACTGGTCACCGCGGCGCCCAAGATGCGGGTGCTGAGCGGGGAGTTCGCGATGGTGCTGGCCAGGGCGCACGAGTGGCTGCGGACCGCCGGCGGGATCACCCGGCGGTACCTGACCGTGTCGGAGTTCAGCCGGGCGCTCTACCAGGCGACGCGGACGCTCGGGGAGGAGCTCGGGCGCGTCCTGTCGGTCGACTGTTCCGTGGTGTGGGGCAAGCTCCACGTCCCGACGGCCGCGCTGCCCAACCCCGGGCACCGGCCGGAGGTCGCCGCGGTGGAGGACAGCCGTCGGGAGGTGGCGGCGAGCCCGGACGATCTGGAGTACTGGCTGGAGAAGGCCAGCGGGCGGCCCGGGGCGCAGGACGCGGGCTGGTACTTCTCGGGGCGCGAGCCGCTCAACGCGGCGGTGGTGGCCTTCCTGTCGGGCAGCCCGGGGGTGTTGCTGGTCACGGGGGTCACGGCGAGCGGGAAGTCGGCCATCCTGGGCCGCGCCGTGACCTTGAGCGACGCGCGGTTCAGGGGGTCGGAGCTGTTCGCGGAAGCCGTCCGGCACTGTCCGGAGGGAACCGTTCCGCAGGAGGGGGCGGTGACCATCGCGATCACCGCGCGGCACCGGGAGGCGCTGACGCTGCTCCAGGTCGTCTGCCAGAGGCTCGGCGTCACCCCGGACCCCTCGGGGCGGGACCGGTCGAGCCGCTGGCAGGCCGGGCTGCGGAAGTTCCTCGACGCGCCCGGGCCGCCGGTGACGATCGTCGTGGACTCCCTGGACGAGGCGAGCGAACCGTCGGCCGCCCTCTACCAGGCCCTGGTCCCGCTGGCCGACCACCTGTCCGCACGGCCGGCGCCGGACGCGGCCGGGGGGTCGGACGCGACCGGGGGGTCGGACGCGCCGCGCCGCGGGGTCCGGCTGGTGGTCGCCGTCCGCAGCACCGATCCGGGCGCCGACGGCGCCGGCGCCCGCTCCGACCCGGACGACGGCCAGGACCTGTTGGGCCGCCTCCAGGAGGCCTTCCCCGGCGCGGTCGTCCTGCGCACCGACGACGCGGACATGGGCGACGACGTCCGGGGGTACGTACGGGCCCTGCTGCACGGGGAACCCGCGTGGGCGGGACACGACCTGGACGAACCCGCGCGCACGGTCGCCGGGGCGGTGGGCCGCTCCTTCCTCGACGCCCGGGTCGCGGCCGGCCAACTGCGTACGGCGGGACCGCGGCTGTTGACGGACCGGGCCTGGCTCGCGGGACTGGGCGAGGGGACGACAGGACTGCTGCGCGCGGATCTGGCGCGCGCCCCGGAGGACGGGTTGGCGGCGGACGAGGCGCTGGCGCTGCTGCGCGCCACGGCGTTCGCGCGGGGGCGGGGCATCGCCTGGGGCGAGGTGTGGCCGGCGGTGGCCTCCGCGTTGCTCGGCCGGACCCTGGAGGACGCGGACGACAAGATCAGGACCCTGCTGGGAGGCCGTCTGGCGGGATATCTCACCCGTGACGTACAAGAGGACCAGCGGGTGTACCGGCCGGCGCACGAACGGCTGGCCGCGGTGCTGCGCGCCTGGCGCGGCGCCGGCGACGCGCCCGGGGGGAGGCTGGGCATGACGGGGGATCAGCTCGACGCCGGTGACGTGGAAGGGGCGCCCGGGGACGGGGACGGGAGGGGCGACGGGCAGGCGTACGCGTCCGACGGCGGCACGCGGGACGCCGTGTACGAAGCCCCGCAGGGCGAAGCCGACGCGTCCGACGACGCCGACGCTTCCGGCGGTGGCGACGCGTCCGGTGGTGGCGACGCGTCCGGCGGTGGCGACGCGTCCGGCGGTGACGACGCGTACGAGGCCGACGCCGCCGCGCACGCCCGCATCGCGCGGGCGCTCGCCGAGCTGGCCGCCCCGCACACGGCCGGCGCCGACGGAACCGCCCCGCACCCGTACGTACGGCAGCACCTGGCGCGCCACGCCCGCCTGGGCGGCGTCCTGGACGACGCGCACGTGCCGGCCGACTTCCTGCCGTGGCTGACGGGCAGCCCCCTGCGCGGGCTGCTGGGCCTGGACCGGGGTCGGGAGGACCGGCGCCGGCTGGAGGCCTGGGCGGCGGTGGAGCCGTACCTGCACCGCGCCGGCCACGTCTCGCGCCTGGCGAGCCTGCACCTGGCGTACACGGCGCTGCGCTCCCCCGGGCCGGCGCGCCCGCGCACCCCCGAGGAGGCGGAGGCCGCGCGACGGGCGCCGTTGGACGTGCTGTGGTCCCGGTGGGCGCCCCCCGTCAACGTCCTGGCCACCCTGGACACCGCGGTGCGGTCCCTGACGGCGCTGACGGCACCGGACGGGCGCGGCGTCCTCGCCGTGGGCGACACCGAGGGCGGCATCGAACTGCTCGACGCGGTCGACGGGACGACGCTGCGCGAACGGGTGCCGGGGCACGAGGGGGAGGTCCGCCATCTGCTGGGGGCGCGGCGCCCCGGACAGTCCGCGCTGCTGGTGTCCGGGAGCACCGACGGCACGGTCCGCCTGTGGGACTTCGCGAGCGGCGACCTCGTCGACCAGGTGCACCGCCCCGGTGACATCTGGATCGCCGACGTGTGCGCGTACGTCGACGGCGGGGGCGAGCTCGCGGTGCTCTGCGTCAACGGCAACGGGCGGGTGGTGTGGTGGAACGACCGCATGGGGCCGCAGGAGCTGCCGGGCCTGCCGGGGGAGGTGCCGCGTACGACGACCCCCCGCCTGACGGTGGTGCGGGGGCCGGACGGTCGGCCGCTGCTGGCGGTCGCGGACGGCGACGCCCTGGTGTTCCGGGACGCCGAGACCTCCGCGGAGGTGGCCCGGTTCGTCCTCCCCGGCACCGTGCGGGTGCTGGTCGCCGCCTCGCCGGGGACCGTCGCGGCAGGCCACGCGGACGGGAGCGTCACCCTCTGGGACACCTCCGGTCCGGGTGCGAGCCTCACCGGGGCCGTCGGGCCGGTGAGCGCGCTGGTGCCCCTCGAACTCGACGGGCGCCGGCTCCTGGCGGCCTCGTCGGGCCGTGACATCGCCGTGTGGGACACCGCCGCCCCGGGCCCGCCGGGGCTGCTGCGGGGGCACGACTCCTCGGTGACGGCGCTCGCCCCCCTGGTCTCCGCGGAGGCCACGACCCTCGCGTCGGCCTCGACGGACGGGACGCTGCGGCTGTGGCACCGGGAGGCCCTGGGGCGCGTGCTGGACGTACCGGGGGCGGCGGCGGGCGGGTCCGTCGAGCCGGTTCCGAGCCGGGGCGCCCTGTCGGTGCCGGGGATCGGGGACGCGGCCGGTCCCGCCTGGTTCGCGCTCGGCAACGACCAGGACGCGCGGATCGAGGTGCGTGACATCGGCTCGGGCGAGGCGGTCGCCCTGCTCGACGTCGGCCGGCCGGCGACCGCCCTGACCTGGGCCCACCGGGCGGGGGGCCGCGTACTGGTGACGGCCGCGGACGAGGACCACTCCATCCGGCTGTGGGACGCCGACGGACACCGGTTCCTCCCGGGAGCCACGGAAGCCGCAGGAGCCACGCAAGGCACCGGAGCCACGGGAGCCGCGGAAGCGCTGGAGGCACCGGAGGCGGCGGAGGCGGCGGGGATCCTCGGAGGGCACATCCTGCCGGTCCGCTGCCTGGCCGCCTGGACCGGCGGTGACGGCCGGAACCTGCTCCTGAGCGGGGGCGACGACGAGCGGGTGCGGCTGTGGGACCTGGACCGGGCCGCTCCCCTGCGGGCGTGGGCCGGGCACGGCATGCGCGTGCGGGCCGTCGCCGCGGCGGCGGCCCCGAACGGCGCCGGCCCCGAACTCGGCCCCGACCTGCTCGTCTCCGCCGGCGCCGACGGCACCGTCCGGCTGTGGGACCCGGAGCACGGCCCCGTCGGTGCGCCGCTGCGGTGCGACCAGGGTGTCCTGAACGCCGTCACCGTCAACGCCGACCCGCTCGGCGGCCTGCCCCCGTACGTGGCCAGCGCCGGCGACACCGGCACGGTGCGGCTGTGGGACCTGCGCGAACGGCGGCCCCTGGGCGATCCGTTGACCGGCCACGGCGCGGCCGTGCACGCGCTGACCTCGTGGAACACGGAGGGCCAGGGCAGCTTCGTCGCGAGCGGGTCCGCCGACGGGACGGTCCGCGTCTGGGACGCCGCCGGCGGGCTGTGCCGTCTGCTGCTCGCGGTGGGGAGCCCGGTGCGGGCCCTCGACGCGCACCCGGGGGCGTCCGGCGGGCGGGTGGTGCTCTCCTTCACCGGGGACGCGGGGGCCGCCGTCGTGGAGGTGGACCTGGCCCGCTGCCGGGCCGGTGAGGCCTGAACGCGTCCGTATGCGCCCCCCTTGTTCCCTCGTGCGCCCCCGATGAGCACCTCATCCCGGTCGCTTCCGGCCTGTCCGCGCATGAAAATGATCGTTCGGCACGTGGCGGGGGACCGGTGCGCCTCCGGTACGCGCCCCCTGGCCCGCCCGTCCCACGCGCCACAGGCGCCCCACGCACCACCACCACCCGCAAGCGCCGCTCCTCCTGGACGAACACCGCACCGACACCGTCACGACACCGGCCCCGTGCCGCGGACCGCCCGGCCGACCCTCGTCCGCCGTCCGTCGTCCGCCGTACGAGCCCACGAGCATCACCGGCCCGCGCCCGCGCAGGGTGGCCGGAGCAAGGAGCACCGCCCTATGAGCAGGGACACCGCACAGCCCGACGTCGTCCTCGTCCCGGCACCCGAGCGCGGCATCTGGCGCCTGGGGAAGGCGAAGAATCCGCTCACGTTCGAAACGATCAGTCGGGAAGACGCGTCGGGGAAGGGGGGAAACCGCTGGAGCCTGATCACCCACGGCACCCTCTACTGCGCGTCCGAGCACGACGGTTGCTTCGCCGAGGCCTTAGCCCACTTCCGGGTGGCCCCCGGGATGCGGGAGGTCATCGGGGACGAGTGGCAGGGCGGCCCCCACCACTTCCCCCCGGGCAGGCTTCCCCGGGACTGGACGACCAGGCACACGCTGGTCCGACTCCAGCCGCCCAAGGACGCCCGGTTCCTGGACGTGGACGAGGAACGGACCCTGGAGACGCTCTCCCACGAGCTCAAGGGAGAACTGGCGGAGCGGGGCGTGCGGCGGCTCACCCCCGAACACATCCAGGGCTTCGACCGCCGGATCACCCGGCTGATCTCCGCCTGGGCCATCACGCGGCGGACCGGGCCGATGGAGCGGGAGCGCCTCATCCACGGAATCGCGTACCGCTCCCGCTTCGGGATGCGCCAGTGCTGGGCCGTCTTCAACGACGTGGAGCTGAAGCAGGAGGAGTCCAGTCTGGTCTTCCCCGAGGCGGAGGCCCTCAGGCGGGTGGCGGACGAGTACGGGCTCACCATGCTCTGACCCGGACGTGACACCCCGCAACCCCCTGGGGTAGCCCACCGGGAAACCCACCCGAAAACCCACCACAAAAGCACTACGCGGGGGTCGTCCGAAAGAAGGAAATCGACCCCTCATCGGCCACCCACACGCCGCCGGCAGCCGCCCTGCCGGCGGCATCCGTGCAGGCCGGAGCCGTAAACACCATTCCAAACGGGGCAGTTGAGGCACCGTCCGCGCATGCGCGATTTCGCCCAAGAGGTGGAGTTGGGGCGGGATAATGGGTAACCTAACAACTACTCAGACTACGTGGAGCATGTGGGGGATCTCATGAACGTGATCGGCAGGACTGTCACCAGTCCCTTATCCGGGGCTTCCGGGTGGTGCGCCCAACCGCCGCCGTGCGTCGCGGTCACCGCACTCCCGATCGGGGTCGCGGAGTGCCGCAGCACCCCCGACGGACTCCCCCACCTCCTCGGCCGACCGGGTGCCGGATCCCCACGGACCGGAATACCTCGACGCTGAACGCCGGCCGCGAACCGGCCGACACCCTCCGCCCGCACGGTCACGCTTCCCTGCGGTCGGGCGCACGACACGACGACACGAAGCGTCCACAGCTCGCGGAGACCCGAGCGTCCCCTCCGGCCGTCCCCCGTGACGGCCCGCGACAGCCAGGTCCCCCGGGCACCACTCGACACCCGTCGCCTGAACACGTGACCCGCCGCCAGTGGGGGGCGCGCAGTCAGGGCAACGAGGGAGACCCGACCATGCCTTCAGAGACCAGCACGGCCTCCGCCACCGTCCCCCGGAGCGCGCCCAGCGCCGAACGGGCCCACGCGATCACCGTGCGCATGCACATCAGCGAGATCGCCCGGTTCCTCCAGCACAACCTGGGCCAGCGCCTGACCGCGCGGATCGCCAACATCAACGACCCCAAGCAGGTCGGCAAGTGGGCGGCGGGCGACAGCACGCCCCGCCCCGAATCCGAACAGCGCCTGCGGGCCGCGCTCCAGGTCCTCCAGCTCATCCAGGACGCCGAAAGCCTCTACACGGCGCGCGCCTGGATGATCGGCATGAACCCGCAACTGGAGGACGAGGCGCCGGCCCAGTGCATCGCCGACGGCCGCATGCGCGACGTCATGGTGGCGGCCCGCGCCTACGTCGACGGCGGCTGACCGAACACCGCACGCGTCCGCCTACGCCCGGACACACGGAGCCGCCATCACGGCCGCCATCGCACTCGGCGGCAGGGACGGGTTGGCGGCGGGGGCCAGATCGGCGAGCACGTCGAGCGGCACACGGGGGTTGTGCGCCAGTCGGCGCCGCACGTCGTGTCCCCGGTCCGCGGCGAGCACGCGGATCAGGGCGTCGTCGAGCACCGGGTTCTCCGCGAGTTCGGCTCGCACGCCGGGAACGGGGTCGCCGGTGAGCCTCGCCGCTGCCTCCGGCGGCAGGTCCGGGCGGGCGGCGAGCGCGTGGCGCAGCAGCCACGAAGGATGATCGAGGAATCCGAGGAGGGCCGCGACCGGCGTGGCGGGGTTCCGCAGGGCCTGCTGCGCCGACTCCTGGAGCGTGGATTCGTGCGAACCGGTGCACGAGGCGCCCGGGCGCAGGTCGTGGTCGGGCCGCGGACCGTACGGATCGTGTGGGTGGGGCGTCTCCTCGGCGTCGCAGACCAGGCACCGTTCTGCCGGTGGCAGCCCCTCGCCCGTGAGCAGCGCGGCCAGGACGTGCGGTGGTGTCGCCTCGTTGGCCGCGACCGCGCGGCGGACCTCGGCGGTCGTGTCACGCGGCCATCCAACTCGACGGAACGCGAAACGGCACGCGCATTGCGCGGCGGCGACCATGGCCCGGCCCCCGGCCGGGCGGACCGCCTCGGAGCCGGTGCATCAGGAATGTGAGCGTTCTGTTCGCTCCGGGGTCAGAGCGGGGTGAACGTGCCCGTTCCCGGTTGGTAGCGGGACGTGGTGCCGGTGGTGAGGTCGTGGTACCAGCCGTGGAGGCGCAGGCGGCCGGCTGTGACGCGGGATTCGACGGTGGGGTGGCTGCCGAGGGCCGCGAGGTGGAGGGCGACCCCGTTGTGGCCGGCTTCGTCCGGTGGGCAGGGTTCGGGCCGGCTGTCGTCGCAGTCGGAGTGGCCCAGGACGACGATGTCCCTGAGGGAGGGGAAGGCGAGGGCCTGGGTGAGGACGGGGGTGTCCGGGTGGGGGACGGCGGCGCCCGGGGTGCGGAGTTCGAGGGTCTGTCCGGGGAGCGATCCGGTGATGAGGGCGGGGTGCAGGCGGGGGTCGGAGCAGCAGATGATCAGCACGTCGGGGCGGGGGCGCCGGGCCAGGCCCGGCAGGTACGCGCCCGCGGCCGTGGCGCGGGCGCGGTAGCCGCGCGCGCCGGCGGTGATGCGCTGCATGGCGTAGGAATGCCGCCGGCCCCGTCTCCGCTCGGTCACCGGAGCCGCCGTCGGGGGTGTGGTGGTACGGGGGTGCGGTGCATCGGGGTGGTCTCCGGGCGGTGGGAGGGAGCGGGGAGGCGGGGAGGCGGGCGGCGCCGGGCGGGGTGCGGGCCCACCCCCGCTGTCAATGTCGCCTGCCGGCCACCGGGGGTGGGTTCCGCGCCACCAATGTCGCCAATCGGCCACGATCATGGCAAGAACCCTTCGGTATCTCGGGGGATCCTGGCACCGGGGGTTCGGCGGCGGCGGATCGCGCCTGCGGGGCCGTCCGCGGCGGCGGAAGCCGGCGCCTTCCGCGTCCGCGGTCCGGCGGGGCCGTACCGTCTTCGCGTCCGACCCGGCGCGACGACACTGGCCTCTAGGAGCCGTTCATGCCCCGTTCCGTCCCCGAAGCCCCTGATGCGGAAGTACCGCTGGACGCCCTCGACCACGGCATCCTGCGGGTCCTGCACCGCGCGCCGAGGTCGTCGTACGCCGATGTGGCGCAGGACCTGGGGGTGCACGAGCGGACGGTGGCGCGCCGCCTGGAGCGGATGATCGACACCGGGCGCGTGGCGTTCCTCGCGGCGCTGGTGCCCGACTACCTGGGGGAGGGGATCACCGCCGAGGTCGCGGTGCGCTGCCGGCCGGGCCGCGTGCACGAGGTGGCCGTGGCCCTGGCGGCCCTGCCGGAGGCGTGGTCGGTGGAGGTCTGCACGGGTTCCCTGGACGTGTTCGCCGAGCTCCTCGTGCCCGCCCCCGAGGCGCTGCTGCGGCTGGTGGACCGGGTGGTGGGGCGGATCGAGGGCGTCGTCGACCTGCACACCTCGCTGATGCAGCGGCTCGTGCTGACGGCAAGCGACTGGGCGCCGTACGACGACGAGCCGACGCGGGTGCGGCGGTACGCGATGGAGGGGCGTCCGCTGCCGGCGCCGGTCGAGGTCGACGAACTGGACCGGCGTCTGGCGGAGTTGTTGTACCGCGACGCGCGGATGTCGACGGCGCATCTGGCGCGGGAGTTGAACGTCGGGGAGACCACCGCGCGGCGGCGGCTGGCGCGGTTGATGGAGTCGCACGTCCTGCACCTGCGGCTGCGTGTGGAGCCCGGGTTCCTCGGCTTTCCGGTGGAGGGGCGGTTCCGGTTGGAGGTGCCGCCCAGTCGGCGGGAGGAGGTGGTGCGCCTGGTCGCGGCGGAGCCGGCCGTGCGCTACCTGATGGTGACGACGGGGCGGATGAGCGTGCTGGGGTACACGAGCCATCGCACGGTGCGGGAGTTCCACGCGTTCGCGGAGCGGGTGTTCACCGGGCTGGACGCGGTGATCGCGGCGGATACCGGGCTGATCATGAAGTCCTACAAGCGTGCGGGGTTCCCGGACGGGGAGTAGGGGTGCGGTCGGTTGCGGTGCGGCGCCGTTGGGCGAGCGCAGAGCGCCTCCCGCTCGGTGTGTGCGGGAGGCGCTCTGTTCGACCGGCTTGTCGGAGCCGGTGTTCTCGGGGGCCCGGGCCCGCTGGGGTCGGGCCGCTAGAGTCCGGGCTGCTGGTGGGGCGGCGGCGGTCCGTCCGTTGCTGTCGTCGGGGGCAGGTGACGGCCGCGGGTGTGGTGGGGGTGGAGGGGGCCCGGGAAGGTGATGGCGGTGGGCTGCGCGGGGGCGGCCCCCGGCGCGGCTTCCGGTTCCGGCGCCGGCGCCGGTTCTGCGGGGTGGTCGGGGGGCTGGACCCCGGCAGCGGCGTACGGGGGCCAGTCGGTGCCGTGCGTCGGGGGCGCGGCGTGGCGGGGCGATCGGCCGGCGGGGGCGGCGTACGGGGAGGTGGCGTACGGAGACGCGGCCGGGCCGGCGGAACCGTCGGGGGCGGTGATCCGTCCGGTGGGGACGGCGTCGGGGTCGGCTTCGGTGCCGCGCCCGAGGTGGTTGAGGAGGTGGTTCAGGACGACGGCGACCAGGCAGCCGGCGGTGACCCCCGATCCGAGGATGGTGGCGGCCGGGTCGGGCAGGCGGTCGTAGAGGTCGGGGGCGGCCAGGGGGAAGAGGCCGAAGGCGAGGGTCACGGAGACGATCACGCCGTTGTGGCCGGTGCCGAGGGAGGCCTTGGCGAGGGTGCGGATGCCCGCGACGGCGACGGAGCCGAAGAAGACCACGCCGGCGCCGCCGAGGACGGGCATCGGGACGAGCGCGACGAGGGAACCGAGGACCGGTACGAGCCCCATGAGGAGCAGGATGGCGCCGCAGAGGGTGACGACGTAGCGGCTTCGGATGCGGCTGAGGGCCACGAGGCCGACGTTCTGCGCGTACGAGGTGGTGGTGAAGGCGCCCAGTACGCCGCCGAGGAGGGCGGCCAGGCCCTGTGCGCGCAGGCTTCCCGCGATGGTGCGGTCCTGGGTGGGGCGTCCGGTGACCGCGCCGAGGGCGAGGAGGGAGCCGGTGGACTCCACCATCGACACCAGCATCACGACGACGGCGGTGGCGATCACCGTGGGGACGAGGCGGGGCGCGCCGAACGCGAACGGTTCGGGCAGCGCGAACAGGGGTGCCTGGGCGAGGGGGGCGAGGTCGACCTTGCCCAGGGGTACGGCGATCAGGGTGCCGCCGAGCATGCCCAGCAGGACGGCGACCCGGCCGAGGAACCGGCCGGAGAGCAGGCGGTGGATGGCGAGGGTGAGGACGAGGGTGGCCGCGGCCAGGGCCAGGTTGGAGGGTGAGCCGTGGTCGGCGGAGCGGACGTCCCCGCCGGCGGCCCAGCCGGCGGCGACCGGGAGCAGGGAGACGCCGACGAGGGTGATGACGCAGCCGCTGACAACGGGCGGGAAGAACCTGACGAGTCGACAGAAAACGGGTGCCAGCAGGAGGCAGAGGGCTCCGGCGACGAGGGTGGCTCCGAAGATCGCCGGGAGGGCGGTCCCGAGTCCGTCGGCGGACCCGTCGGCGGACCCGTCGGCGGCGATCGTGGCGAGGGCGGGGGACACGACGGCGAAGGAGACGCCGTTGGTGAGGGGCAGTCGGGCGCCGATGCCGAACACGCCGAGGGTCTGGGCGATGGTGGCGAGGCCGGCGACGAGGAAGGAGGCGGCGAGGAGGGCGGAGAGTTCGGAGGGGGTCAGGCCCAGGGCGCCGCCGATGATCAGGGGCGGGGCGGTGAGGCCGGCGTACATGCCGGCGACGTGCTGGAGGGCGGCCGGCACCAGGCGGCGGGCGGGGAGCATCTCGTCGACCGGGTGCGGGGGTGCGTCGGCGGGCGAGGCGGGGCCGGGGGTCGGGGTGGGAGTCCGAGTGGAAGTCCGGGTGGGAGCCGGGGTGCTGCCGGCTGAGGCGCGGGGCGACAAGGCAGGTCCTTGGGACACCGCCCGTCGGCAGGGGGCTGCCGGGGGCGTGCGGATGGAGGGTCGTGCGGATGGAGGGTCGACGTGTGGACCGGCACCGGGGGACGGCCCGGGCCGGAACTCGGCAGGCGGTGGTTCGGGTGGTGCGGGGTGAGCAACATCCGGCCACCGCCACTTTCGCATCACGGAAATGTTTTTCCGCTGTGGACGGGACGGGACTCTAGGGAGCCGCCCCGCCCTTCGTCAACTCCCCCAAGAGGCGTGGCCAGTTCGGCCGACACTTTGGAGGAACTGCCAGTACCGGCGAGTTCGGCGAGCCGCTTCGACACCGCACCCGTCCTGCAAAAGACCTGGTCAGCGGGTTCTGCTCGGCGTGATTTCCGACAAAGTCACCGCCGCGTCACCTCCTGCGACCGGGCTTCGCATACGGGCCGCGGAAGCGGCTGGGAACGATTCGGGCCTTGGCGAAATCCCGATGGGTCTCTACGGTCTGCCGCTATGCCTTCCGCAGAAGATCCATCCGCCCTGCCCCCGTTCGCCCCGGCCCGGGCCGCGGCGGTGCGCACCCGGCTCGGGCTGACGCTCGGCCAGGTCGCCTGGGCCGTCGCCGCCTACCGCGGTGAACCCGTACATCCCTCGTCCGTGCGGGACTGGGAGACGGGGGTCGCCGTACCCGACGACGACTTGGTCAAGGCGCTGGCCGCGGCCCTGTGGTGTTCCCCGGTCGACCTCGTCGGGGAAGCCCGCACCCTCACCCAGTGCCGTACCGTCGCCGGGCTCTCCCTGAGCGAGACCGCGACGGCGCTGGGCCTGACCCGGGCCCGCTGGGAGGCGGCGGAGCGCCGCAACCGCTGGCAGGGCAACGCCGCCCAGACCGCCGCCCTGCTGCGCACGCTGCGCCCACCGCCGGCCTGCTTCGTCGCCGCCTGCGGCACGACCGGCCGGCTGCGGGTGCTGCTCCGCGAGGCCGTCACCGGCTGGTGGCCCAACTACACCGACCCCGTCGGCCGTATCGTCCCGCTCCAACCCGCCGTGATCCGGCACTCCCTGGAGCGGCTCCACTTCGCCTACCAGCTGCTCGAAGGCTCCGTGGGGGCGTCGACGCACGCCGCCGCGGCGGCCGACGCCGAGGCCGCGGACTTCCTGGAGCGGATCGACCTGCGCCTGTGGGACGAGGTCCGCGCCGCGGTCGCCACGGCCCCGGCCCCCCACCCGCACCCGGACCCCGGAGCCTCTTGACACCACGGGCCCGGCGTGAGCAACTGTTCCGACTTCGCCGGACGGAGCGGCTCCGTACACATCGTGGACTGATGTGACGCGGCCCCGGCCACCCCTTCGCCGCCGCGCTCAAGCCGCTCCCCGGCCACCGGTCCCCCGCTCACCGGCCCTGGCCCCGGCCCCGGCCCATGACTCATGGCCCCCGGCCCCGGGCCCCCGGCCGAGTCGGTCATCACGGCCGCACAACCCCGCATCCCCACCCCGGTACACCCGTGCACCCGCACATCCCCATCTGCCCACCGCAGAGCGATGGCCGCGCGCCACCGCTCCATCCCACGCTGCGCGCGCACCCCGTCGCGCCCGGCCAGGAGGCTCCTCGTGTCGCACCTTCCGCCCACCCAGGAACCGGACACCGTAGAAGGGTCGTCCGCCCCGCACCCGGTCGACCAGACCCTGCCCCCGCTGAAGCTCCTCAGCGCCGGCCTGCAACACGTCGCCGCCATGTACGCCGGCGTCGTCGCCCCGCCGCTCGTCGTGGGCATCGGCGTCGGACTGTCGACCGCCGACATCGCGTTCCTCATGAGCGCGTCCCTGTTCACCTCCGGCATCGCCACCCTGTTGCAGACCCTCGGCTTCTGGAAGGTCGGGGCACGGCTGCCCTTCGTCAACGGCGTCTCCTTCGCGGGCGTCGCCCCGATGCTCGCGATCGCGAAGGCCGAAGGGCCCGAGGACGCCCTGCCCGTCATCTACGGCGCCGTGATGGTGGCCGGTGTCTTCGGGTTCCTGCTCGCGCCGTGGTTCTGCAAGCTCATCCGGTTCTTCCCGCCGGTCGTCACCGGTACGGTCATCACCCTGATCGGCGTCTCCCTGCTGCCCGTCGCCTTCAACTGGGCCCAGGGCGGCAACCGTCAGGCACCGGACTACGGCAGCCTCACGTACATCGGCCTGGCCACGGCCACCCTGCTCATCACCGTGGCCCTGCGGCGACTGCTGCACGGATTCCTCAAGCAGATAGCCATCCTGCTCGGGCTCGTCGCCGGCACCCTCATCTCGCTGCCCCTGGGAGTGGCCGACTTCAGCGCCGTCGCCGACGCCGACATCGTGGGCGTTCCCACCCCCTTCCACTTCGGCGCCCCGCAGTTCGCTGCCGCCGCGATCATTTCCATGTGCATCGTGATGCTCGTGTCGATGACCGAGTCGACCGCCGACGTCCTCGCCCTCGGTGAGATCGTCGACAAGCCGGCCGACGAGAAGACCCTCGCCGCCGCCCTGCGCGCCGACGGCCTCGGCACCGCGATCAGCCCCCTGTTCAACGGGTTCGCCGCCAGCGCCTTCGCCCAGAACGTCGGCCTGGTCGCCATCACCAAGGTCCGCAGCCGCTTCGTCGTCGCCGCGGCCGGCGGCATCCTCCTGCTCCTGGGCCTGTGTCCGGTCCTCGCGTCCGTCGTCGCCCTGATACCCCAGCCCGTCCTCGGGGGCGTCGGCATCGCCCTCTTCGGCACGGTCGCGGCCGGCGGCATCCAGACCCTCACCGGAGCAGCCCTCGAACGCGGCGACAACATCCTGATCGTCGCGATCTCCCTCGGCGCCGGCATCATCCCCATCGCCGCCCCGGAGTTCTACCACTCCTTCCCCGAGAGCGCCCGCATCGTCCTCGACTCCGGGATCAGCACCGGATGCGTCGTCGCCGTCCTGCTCAACCTCGCCTTCAACCACCTCGGAAAGCAGCCCGCCCCCGAACCGACCCCCCTCACCCCGGCCGCCCACCACTGACCCCCGGCCCGACCGGGCGGGACACCCCGCCCGGTCGGGCCGGCGCGGCCATCCCCTATCCGGCTCGCAGCGCGGCGAGGAGCCCGGTGCGCAGGAGTTGCGCGGCCGGGGAGTTCTGGCCCCGGCGGGTGATGAGTCCGAGCCGGGCGTGCGTGGCGGCGTCGGTGAGCGGGATCGTCCGCAGGGCGGCGCCCTGTGTGGAGGACGCGCTGAGGACGGCGACGCCCGCGCCGCGCTCGGCGAGGCGGAGCAGGGTGGCCGGAGAACTGGCGTCGATGTCCACGCGTGGGTCGAGGCCGATCCCGTGGCAGGAGTCCTCGTAGGCGGCGCGGATGCCGGTGCCCGTGGAGAGGCAGAGGATCCTCTGGTCCCGCAGGTCGCCGAGGCGGAGGTCCGGCCGGTCCAGGGGGTGCCCGGCGGGGACGGCCGCGGTGATCGGCTCGTCGACGACGACGTTCGCCTCCAGGCCGGGGGCGATGCCGTCGCCCGCGTATCCGATGAGGGCGAGGTCGAGCGAGCCGGCGAGGACCTGGGCCTGGAGGTCGTCGGAGTGACCCTCGTGGAGGCTGACCTCGATGCCCGGGTGGGTGTGGCCGAGTGCGGCGACGGTGTCCAGGAAGGCGGGGATCGCGCAGCCCATGATCATGCCGAGGCGGACCCGGCCTCGGACCGCGTCGGCGAACCCGGCGGCGGTGTGCTTGATGGCCTCGAACGTGGCGAGGGCGTCCTTGGCGAGGGGGAGAACGGCCTCACCGGCCGGGGTGAGTCGGATCCGACGGCCGGAGCGGTCCAGGAGCCGCTGTCCCAGTTCCGTTTCCAGTTTGGCCAGTTGGGTGCTGATGCCGGACTGGCTGACGTGCAGGCGATGGGCGGCAGCGGTGAAGGAGCCCTCCTCCACGATCGAGGCGAAGTAGCGCAGCTGGTGCATCTCCATATCCAACGATGATAGATCTCATCCGATCCATCTGTTGGACGGATGGATCGGATGGTTGAAGGATGGAGGCATGACAACGAGGACGAGGACTGCGCGAGAGCTTGCCGAGACCTACTTCACCGCCTGGGAGGCGGGCGACCTGGGCGCCTTGAGGGGGGTGCTGGCCGAGGACGTCGACTTCGTCGGGGCGCTGGGAACGGCCTCGGGGGTGGACGAGGCGCTCGCCGGGTTGCGGGGGCTCGGCCGCGTTCTGGAGAAGATCGACGTGAAGGTGCGGGTGGCGGAAGGCGATGACGTGATCACCTGGTTCGACCTGCACACGAGCGTCGCGCCACCGACTCCGACGGTGAACTGGATGCACGTGGAGGGCGGAAGGGTGACCCGCATCCGGGTCACCTTCGACCCCCGGGCCCTCCTCGCGGGGTTCGAGACGCGGAACTGACCCGCCCGCAGCTCCGCCCCGCGACCCGGTCGGCGCTTCATCGGCCCGGCCCGGGGGGCGCGGGGGCCGCCTCGGGAAGGGCGAAGGAGGTACGTCGCGCCGGAGGGCGCCACAGGAACGCGTCCTCGATCTCGGAGTGGAAGGGAACCTCCCGCCAGGAGGGCGTCAGATCGCGCCAGCGCGTGATCACGGCGTTCCGGTCGTCTCCGTCCTTCAGCCGATCGTAGGCGAGGTCGAACTCGTGGACATGACCTCCGTCGGTGTGGACCACGCCCGTCTCCGAGCAGGCGCCGTCGGGGAAGAGGTAGACGAGGACGGTGGTCGGGATGGCCAGTCCGCGTTCGACGAGCAGCTCGCGCAGGCGCACCCAGAGACCGAAGGGGCTCGTGCGCAGCAGACGGGTGCAGCTGACATAGCTCGTCGTCGTGCGCCGGCCGGGCAGGTGCCCGTGGAGCAGAACGGCCAGTGAGGCCCAACTCTCGTGCGCTTCCGCCGGGAGGAGCGCGTCGGGGGGTGTGCGGGGCGGAACGTACGGCTCGGTCTCCTTCGCGGCCCCGGAGCGGGGCTCGCGTCGGATCCGGCCCGGGGGCCTACGCGGCATGCGCCTTTCGGATGGTCATGCCGTACATCCTGTCATGCCCGCGTCCGGCTCCGATGTCCGGTGCCCGGTGTCCGGTGGCGCACCGGGGTGCATGGGCTCCGCGTCCGGCTCAGCCGATCGCGTCAGACCAGTTCTCCGTTGCGGGCCACGATGCGGCCGGCGTGGACGACCATGTCGCGCTGCGGCATGTCGACCACGACCTGGGGCAGGCATTCCGCCGTGACCAGGACGAAGTCCGCCGGGGCGCCCGGGGTGAAGTCGGCGTGCGCCAGGCCCATGACGTCGGCCCCTCCGTGGGCGCCCACCGTGTAGCAGGACTCCAGCTCCTCGTCGAGGCGGGCGTCCGTGACCCAGCCCAGCAGGTGCGCGCGGTGCAGCATGTCGGCGTTCCCGAAGGGGCTCCACGAGTCGCGCACCCCGTCGGAGCCCAGGCCGACCCGTACGCCGTGCGCGCGCAGGCGGGCGACGGGCAGCACCAGGGACTCGCTCGGGGCCACCGTGGTCAGGGCGATGTCCAGGTCGGCGAGGTCGGCGGCCATCGCGTCGAGCGCCGGCTCGGCCAGGAACGGCAGGCAGAAGACGTGGCTGACCGTCACCTTGCCGCGCAGTGACAGCGCGCGGGTGCGTTCGACGATGGCGCGCAGGACGCGTACGCCCTTCTCGTCGCGGTCGTGGAGGTGGATGTCCACTCCGACGCCGTAACGGTCCGCCAGCCGGAAGACCAGGTCGAGTTGTTCGTCGAGGGCCTGGTCGAAGCTGATCGGGTCGATGCCCCCGATCATGTCGACGGCGCCGCTGCGCGCGGCGTCCTCCAGCAGCGCGGCCGTGCCCGGGGTGCGGACCACCCCGTGCTGGGGGAACGCGACGATCTGCACGTCGAGCGCGTCGGCGAGGCGTTCCCGGGCCTGCGCCACCCCCTCGACGCCGGCGAGGCCGTACGCGGGTGCCACGTCGGCGTGCGCGCGCATGGCCCGGGTGCCGCGCGTGACCGCGTGTGCCATCAGCGCGTACGCGCGTTCCCCGACGGGTCGGCGCTGGGCGTGGAACAACTCCACGTCCTGGGCGCAGTACTCGGCGATCCCGGAGGCCGGCTTGCGCGACACCCAACCGCCGCCCCAGCTGGTCTTGTCGGGGTGGATGTGGGCGTCCACGAGCGAGGGCAGCGCCAGGCGGCCACCGCCGTCGACGACCTTGGCGCCCTTGGGGGCGGGCGCGGCGGAGATCCGGCCGTCGACGACGACCAGGTCGACGGGGCGGCGGGCGCCGAGGGGGCGTACGTCGCGGAAGACGACGGCCTTCTCGGGTCGGCGGGCCCGGTCCTGGGCCCGGGCGGTGGTCGGGGGCAACGCCGTCGCACCGAGGGCGGCCGCTCCGGCGAGGACGCCTCGTCGGGACACGGACGAGGGTGTGGAGGAGGGCGGCGTGGAGGAGGTCATGGCGGGTCTCTCCTTGGGTGGGCGACGGAGCGCGGGTCACCTGCGGGAGGGCGACCCGTCTTATTTTGTATACCAAATGGGTGATGGCGACAAGGAGGATCCGCAAGGGGCGCCGTTTTGCGGGCTTTGACATGCCTGATGCGGTCACCCTGCCGCAGGGTTGGCTATTCGGTATACAAAGAGGGGTCACCGAAGAGCGAGCTGAAGGCCACCGCGCGACTGTCGCGCACGTGGAGCAGGGTGCTCGCCGCGGCGGCCTCCTCGTCGCCCGAGGCGATGTGCCGGAAGATGTCCGCGTGCTGCGCCCGCATGTGCGCGGATTCCGCGCGCATGCCGAAGAGGAGCCGGAGCTGCCAACCCAGCTGTTCCATGGTGCGCGCCAGAAGCGGGTTGCCTCCCAGTACGACGATCCGCTCGTGGAAGGCGGTGTGTTCGGCCACCTCACGCGCCCCCTCGCCGGCCGTGGCCGCCTCCTCGGCGCGCTCCAGGGACTCGCGCAGCGCGGCCAGCCCCGGCGGATCGTGCGGCCGGGCCGCGGCCACGGTGCGCGCGGCGAGCCGGGACGCCTGCACGGCGAGCGGCTCCCACACCTCGTACAGGCACCTGACGTCGGCGCGCTCCAGGCGGCGCACCCGCACCCCGCTGTGCGGGAGCAGTTCCAGCAGGCCCTCGGCGACGAGGGCCCGCAGGGCCTCGCGCACCGGAACGCGCGACATCGCCAGTTCCTCGGCGACCTCCCGCTCCACGAGGCGCGAGCCCATCGGATAGCGGCCGTCGACGATGCGCTCGCGCACCTCCTCGCGCGCCCGCGCGCTCAGCGGCGTACGCCCCTGTCCCGGTGCCGTTCCCTGTCCCGGTGCCGGTGCCGTTCCCGTGTCCGTTCTCTTGCCCGCCACGCCCGTCCGTCCTTCGCTCGTCCGCTCCGGGCGAGGATACGGCCTGCCTCCGCCCGGCCCACGGGGCCGACCCGGCGCGATAGGAAGATGGACCGACCCCTCGGGACGTGACGTGCCCGCCGAACGGCGGCGCGGCACAAGGCCGTTGAACCACTCCTCACACCGTCGTCCCACCGACCGAACCTTCCGGGAGCACCTGATCACCACCTCCGAAGAGCGCCCCGCACGCCCGACGTCCACCACCTCCGGCCGCCCGCCCGCCCCCCGGGCGCACAGGACGGACGACGGGAGGCCCGGGAAGGCGAACGCGCCCCTGCCCCGCTCCTACCTGCTGTGGCTCGGCGGGATCCTGGCCTCCCTCGCCGGCAACGCCGTCTTCTACTTCGCCCTCGGCTGGGCGGCGAGCGAACGCGGCGGCGCCGTCGCGGGACTGGTGCTGAGCGCCGTCACCCTGCCGCGCGTCCTCCTGCTGCTCATCGGCGGCGCCGTGAGCGACCGCGTCAGCGCGCGGTACGTGCTGATCGCGGGCGACGCGGTGATGCTGGTGTTCTCGCTGGTCCTGGCGGCCGTCGCCCACCGCCTCGGCGCCCCGCCGGTCCTGCTGATCGCCGCCGGCGTCGTGGTCGGGATCGCCGACGCGTTCTACCTGCCGGCCTCCGGATCGATGCCGCGCCGCCTGGTGCCGAAGGAGCAGTTGCCGCGCGCCCTGTCCCTGCGGCAGATCGGCGGGCAGGTGATCAACCTGGGCGGCGGGCCGCTCGGGGGAATCCTGGTCGGGTTCGCCGGCCTGGCCGGTGCCTCCCTGGTCAACGCCGTCACCTTCGCTGGTCCTGGTCGTGCTGGTCGTCGTCCGGCCCCGGCGGGCCGTGCCGCCCCCGCCGAAGGGCGCGAGCCTGCTCAAGGACGCCGCCGACGGGGTGCGCGTCGGCCTCTCCCACCCGGTGCTGCGCCCCGGGCTCCTCCTCACCGGGGTCGCGGCGGGCTTCCTGCTCCCGATCCTGCCGCTGATGCTGCCGTTGCTGGCCCGCGAGGAGCACTGGGGCGCGGGCGCGGCGGGTCTGGTCGTCGGGGCGCAGGGCATCGGCATGGTCGCCGTCACCCTGGCCGTCCTGCGGCGCGGGCCCCTGGGCCGTCCCGGTCTCCTGTCCGCGCTCGGGCTCGTCCTGGCGGGCCTGGGCGTGCTCGGACTGGGACTCGCGCCCGGCACGGCGACCGCCGTCGCGGCGGCGACCGTCATCGGCCTCGGCAACGGACTCTTCTCGGCGCACGTCGCGCCCCTGGTCCTGGCGGCGACGCCCGAGAGCCACCTGTCCCGCGTCCAGGCGGTGCTCGTCCTCGTGCAGAGCCTCGCCCTGCTCCTCATGAACAACGCCCTCGGCAACCTGGCGGGCGTCGGCGGGGCCGCGGCCACCGTCGTCGGCTGCGCCGTGGTGATCATCGGCATCGGTGTGCTGGGGGCGCTCTCGAAGCCCCTGCGCGACGCCCACACGGACACGGACACGGACGCCGCACCGGCGCGCTCGGGGTGACCGCTGCCCCCTCGCCGCGCGCCCGCCCGACCCACGCCCTGGTCTGCGACCATGCGCCGCTCCCCCGAACCCCCGCGCCCCGAAGCGGTCCCGCACGGCACGGACTGGGCCTCGGCGAAGACCCCGTGCGGGACGGGCGCGTCCCTGCCGGCGGCCCTCGCCCGTCTCGTCGCCCCGGACCCCCTCGTCAGGAAGGCGGCGCTGGACGACTCGTCGGGCCGGGTGATCCACCAGAACAGCGTCTACGGGGCCACCCCGCCCGTGGCGCTCTACGTGGCGGCGATCCTCGACCATCCGGCCCTGGCCGTGCACGACTCCCCCGTCGGGTCGATGCGGTCGGCAGTGAAACGAGGGTCACCAGCCAAGTTCAGCCTCACCGAGCACAGCGCCCCCGATGGCGGCGGCCGGCCGCTGCGCACGACCAAGGTCACCGAACTTCGTGACGTGGACGTACACAGTGTGGAAGTCGGCGGTACGGTCCCAGTCGGCACGGTCACTGTTGAACACAACCTGCACCCCGTCGTACTTACGGACGCCGAACGAGCCCGCTTCCGGCTCGTCCGGCCAGCGCCCCTCCCAGCAGATCGACGCCGGTCCGCGGCCGAGCGCCTGTACGAAGTCCCCCCTCAAAACCCGTTGACACGCGTTGGCATACGTACAGGGGCAGCTCCTCGGCGATGTCGGTATCGGCGGCCGCCCGCACGTCCAGGTCAAACCACACGTACTCCCCTGTCGCGGGGTCCTCGCGCATGGAGACGTGGTCGTACCGGCCATCGGGCAGCATCGCCACCATCCTGCGGAAGTCATCGACCGTGGTCATCTCCGCACCCAGCTCGACCTCATCGTCATGCCAGGCCAAGAGCGCCCACAGCTGCCGCGCCCGTCTGTACCCTCGAAGCGGTCGGGGGTGCGGTGGACGGGGTACGCCTTCGAATTTCCCATGCTTGCGAATCTCACACGCCGACGGCTGCAGCCGCCAACGCATTGGTGCGTGCCCACACCTGACAACGCACATCGCTGACATGACCTTGCGCTGGAGTGACGTCTTCTCTGCGCTCGACAGGGTTCGTACGGGGAGGCGTTGGCGCGCTGGGGCTCGGCCCCCGGAGACGCAACGTCAGGTTGACCAACTCGGGTGTTGGTCGCACAACCCAACTCTTCACCCCTGCTGGTCACGGCCGCCGAGCGAGGCAGCCCTGGACTGGAACGAACACGGACGTACGCGACCTCGCCTTCCTCGCCGCCGTCCCGCTCGCCGAGCACCTCGACCTCGCCGCGCACCGCGTTCGCCGCTCACGCCCGTCGACTGCTGACCACCGGCACCGACCGCCTGCCGGATCCGCCCTCCGCCCTCCGCCCTCCGCCCCGTCGGCTCAGGCGTCCCAGGCGCGGGGGCGCTTCAGCCCGTCCCATTCGGGGCGGAGCAGCGAGAACACGGCGATGTCGTGGCGGCGGCCGCGGTGGAGGCAGGCGGCGCGGCTGGTGCCTTCGCGGGTGAAGCCGGACTTGGTCAGGACGGCCAGGGCGGGGGCGTTGTCCGCGTGGGTCTCGGCCGTGAGCCGGTACATCGGGAGTTCACCGAAGGCCAGGTCCACCACCGCGTCGAGCACGGCGGTGCCCAGACCCCGCCCGCGCTCCCCCGGGGCGAGCATCAGCTCGACCTCGGCCGTGCCGTCGACCATGTTCTGGCCGGTCAGCGCCACGTGGCCGACGGGGGTCCCGTCGGGGAGGAGGACGAGGAAGTCGTCGCGCTCGTCGTCGTCGACGTACCGCTCGACGCGTTCGCGCACGGCGCTGAGCGGGCGCGGCCAGACACCCATGTGGTGGGCGATCAGCGGATCGGACCGCCAGCCGAGCAGGAGTTCGGCGTCGTCCGTGTCGAGCGCCGCGAGGCCGACGGACCCGGCCCGCCAGGAAACCACGCGTCCGGCTCCCTCCTCGTCGCCGTGCTCGTCGCCGTGCTCGTCGCCCGTCGTCATGTCGTCTGCGCTCATGAGCGGATGCTACGACTCCCCTCCGCGCCGTGACCAGCGGTTTTCCCCGCCCGGCAGCGCACCGCCACCCTGCTCCGCGACGCGCTCCGCGGGTGTGGGACAGTCGCCGCATGAGACGCCTGCCCACCGCCGCCGAACTCGACGAGTTCCACGTCCTCGTCGTCAGGACCGACCACGGCGACGAACCGTCCTGGCGGGCCGTCGTCGCGGAGCTCATGCGCCCCTGGGGCGACCGGGCTTACGAAGCCCTCCTCCACGTGGTCGACGACCCCGTCTGGGCGGGAGCCGACGTGGACGACGTCCTGCGGGCCGCCTCCGCGAACGAGGAGCTGAGCGTCGTCTTCGTCGCCGACGCGGCGACCATGGCCTCGCCCCACCACGCCCTCCTGGCGGTGACCACCATCCCGGCGGAGGAGTACGAGAACTTCGAGGAGTACGAGGGGATCCGCGAGTTCGGCCGCGAGTTCCGCACGACACCGGCCGGCGTGCACGACATCCACGCGAACCTGTCGATCGGCAACATGGACTTCGAGGAGTTCGCGGCGGCCGCCCACGAGGACCCCGAAAAGGTCTACCGGGCCGTCTGAACGCCCCGATCCCGCCTCGTCGGCCGTCGAGGCGGCTTCCGAATGCCGTGACCTTTCGACGCCCCGTCAGGGGCGACAGGTCTCGCAGGCATGGCGGTCGATCGCCGCCGCCAGGCCGCGCGCAGCTGCCCGCACCGCGGGATCCTCGTCGTCGGTCAGGGCGTCCACCACGTGCCTGCCGCCGAGTACGGCCCGGTGGGCCGCGTGCTGCACGTCCGGCCTCGGAGGGTTGCCGTGGTCGAGGATCGCCTCCAGCAGCTCGATCACACCGGGCCGGGCGGCGACATCGTTCGTCGCCGCGAGGTCCCACAGGAAGGGAACCGCCGCGACCGTCGCGTCGAAGACGGCGAGCTCACCGAGCCACAGCGCGAGATCGCTCAACGCGTCGACACTCGTCCTGGCCTCCCCCCACGCCACCCGCGACAGGCGGCCCGGAACATCCTGCGCGGACCCGTAGGCATGCGTCAGTTCATGCCACCGCACACGGCTCATGGCCTTGAGGATCGTCCCCACCAGGACCCTGCCCCCTGTTCCCCTGTTGCTTGTCCCCGGTGTGACTCGCCCCTCCGGGTGAGGTCGCCCGCACCCGCCCACACCGCGCTGAACGCGAGGGTAGTTCCCGTCGGGGTCGGCGTGCACGGCATCTTCCGGAGGGGCTCGGGCCGTGGTTCGCGCAAGGCCGTCCGGCAGTTCGACCACCCCACGGATGAACAGGGCCGATTCCGCCGCTCATCGGGGTGTCCGACGCGTACGGTGGGCCCCGCCATCGCGTCCCGTCCTGCGGGTGGTGACGGATGAGGTGAGGGCGGTCGGGCACACCGCGCGGGTGGAAGGAGAAGCGGGATGACGGAGGCCACGGCGAACGAGCCGGACGAGCGGGTGCTGGGGCGCAGGTGGACGGTGCGGCTGGACCCCGTCGGCCGTGGCAGTACGGCGGTACGCGTCTCGTGCAGCCGTCCGTCCTGTGCCGAGCAGCGCCTGCCGTCGGCGGCGGCCGGGCGGGCGGCCGCGGTCGAGCACCTCAAGGCGCACCTGCGGAGCGTTCCCCGGCCCCGGGCGGAGGCGTACTGCGCCTGCCGGGCCGACAGTTGCCACACCCACCTCCGTCCCGAGGATCGGCAGGAGCGCGGCCGGCCGTGGCGGTGCGGCGGGGCGGTCGTCCTGGCCGTGGTCACCGACCGGGAAGGCCGCTGGTGGCGGGCCATGGAGTGCTGCTCCCGCTGCGTGGCGGCCACCCCCGGCGCGCGGACGGTCAGCTCCGCACCGCCGGCCGACGCCCCGCCCGCGGGCACCGCGTCGGCAGGCGCCCCGTCGGCCGCCTCCCCGTCGGCCGCCCCACCGGGTGCCGTCGACCGCCCCCCGGTCGTCTCCCCCGTCGGCGCCCCGCAGTTCTCCTCCGCCGCTCCCCCGCCGGCCGCGACCGGCCAGCAGCAGGTGCCGGGGCCGCGCACGCGGCCGGTGCGGCGCCGGCACCCGTACGGGCGGATCGCGCAGCGGGACATCCCGTACGATCTGCGACCCACCGCCCTGCGCGACGAACTCGGCGCCCTCGGCGACCGTTTCCGCACGTACCAGCAGCGCCCGGAGCCCGACCTCGCGATCCTCGCCGACCTCCAGGAGCGCAAGGCCCGCGCCTTCAGCGCCTGGGCCGAGGTCACGGGTGACCCCACTCTGCGGAGCGAGGCCGAGCGCGCCGAGCAGGCCGCCACCACCGCCCGCCTCCAGCACCAGCAGCGCACCGGCGAGAGCGCGGACGGCAGCGGGCCGGCGGTGGCCCGGTTGCTGACCGCGCCGGCCCAGTGGGAGCAGGCGCGCGCCGTCCTCGCGCACGTGGCCGGGCACGGCCCGCTGCCCGATCCCGAGGCACGGCTCCTGGCGGTGATGGTGACCCTCCGTACCGCCCTCACCGGCGTCGGCAACCTGGTCGGGCAGGACGTCGCCGCCCTGGGGCTGACCGACGCGCGGGGTCTGATCGAGAGGCTGACCGGCTGCGGCTGGCTGGTCGTCCCCGGAACGGCCGACGACCTGCTCGCCTCCCGGCCGGAGAACCCCACGCCCATCACGGTCCCGTCCCTGGTGCCCCCCGAGGACGGCCCCGGGCCCCTCGTGTTCGGCAAGAAGCTGCGGCCCCGGCTCTCCGGGTGGGCGCAGCGGATCGTCACGGACAAGAAGCTCCGCAAGGCCAAGGCCGGCGCGGCCACCCGGCTGCTCGCCCTGACCCTGGCCACGCGAGTGGGCCCCGACGGCCGACTCGGCGCGGGCGGCGACGACACCGAGGGCGGGGAGGGCGTCGAGCTGGAGGCGCTCGTCGCCTGGTGCGGCCCGCTGGGTCCCGAGGGGCTGCGGGGCCTCGTCGACGAGCTCATCGCGGCGCAGTGGATCGACGAGGCCACCCTCACCGACACCCACCTCACCGGCCGGCTGCACGAACGCGCCCTCCCGCTCACCTGCCCCCTGCCCTGACGGGCGGGACCCTACGCCGCCCCCGCACCCGGGGTCGCCGCCGGGCCGGGCTCCCGCCGTCGGCGCGCGAGGAGCCCGCTCAGGCCGCGTCCCAGCGCCCAGAGCGCGGTGGCGTTGGCCAGGGCGCAGGCCAGGACGACACCGTAGAAGCCGAAACCGAGCCAGGCGTCGGACAGTTCGGCGCCGCCGCCCGCCAGGTCCGGCATGGCCTCGGGCATGGCCTCAGGCATCGCTTCCGGCATCGCTTCCGGCAGCGCGACAGGGGCGGGCAGGGGCTCCGGCGGCACGGGGCCCGTGTGGACGGGCGGCGCGGCTTCCGCGGCCCCGAGCGAGGCGGGATCGGGCACGATCAGCCCCAGGGCGAGGACGCTGAGCGGCGCGGTGGCCAGCAGCGGCCAGACGCCGGCGAAGCCGGCGTCACCGGTCCGGACGAGAACGTCCACCCAGACCAGCAGCCCGACCACCAGGGCCAGGTATCCGGCCGGCACCCACACGTGCAGTCTTGCTCTTCTCGGTCCCACGACTCTCCCCCGTTTCGTCCGCTACGACAGCCAGTATCGAAACGGCGGAGACGGCGCGCCTGAGTACGCCTACTCAACCGCGCGTGCGCACCCGCGCACGCACTCGCACTCGCACACCGACGCGGTCCGTGATGCCGAAGCGGTGGAACAGCGCGCCGGAATCCGATCGGATGATCCGTCGGGACGGAGCGGGGCGCCCCGGGCCGAGGGGAGAGGGGATGGACAGACCAGGGCGCCTTCCGAGGCCGTTGAAGGGCCCCGGCGCAGTGGGCGGCGCTCGCGGCCCTGGTCGCCGTCCTCGTCGTCGCCGACCAGGCGGACCGCGCGCACGACGGGGCCGACACCGCCGCACCGTCCGAACTCGGGTTCTGGCTCACATTCCGTGATCTGCTTACCGAGCGCTGGGGTGCTCCTGAAGTTGCGCTCGGACAGACCGGGCCACCTGGTCTGCCCGGTCAGCTGTTACGTGCTCCTGCACGGGCCGCCTGAGCAGCTCGAAAACGCCCGGCCCACGATGCTCTGGTTGCAGATCCGCCATGCGCGGAACGATGTGGAAGTGCACGTGTGCGAAGCCTTCGGCTTCGGCGAACTGGACGACGTAGGTCTTGGCGCAACCAGTCACGCTCTGGAGAGCCCGCGAGAGCTTGACCTGCCACATCCCCAGGGCGGCTGCCTCGGCATCGGTGAGCTCATGAACTGCGGCAACATGGCGCCGAGGCAGTAGCACCAGCCAGCCGGGCGTTGCGGTGTTGATGGCGTGGGCTACCCGCCAATGCTGGTCGTGGACCACGCACTCCCTTGGCGGAAGGTCGTCGAACTCTGCTTCCTTGCTGCATGCGTAGCAGTCGAGAGTCGTCATGAACCTGATCGTAGAACTGTTTCATGGACCGCCGCGTAGGGATTCCCGTCGGTGCGCCGGCGCGGATCGTGAACCGGAACAGCGGTCTGTACCTGACGGTCGCGGGGTCGGACACCCCGCAGACCGCGGCGGTCGTCCAGTCCCCGTGCGGGAGCCGGCCCGAACGCCAGCGGTGGCTGACCGCCCGCTGACCGGCGTACGGAGCAAGGGGTGGGCGTACCGTCGTCCCCGACCCGGCCGATGGGCCCGCGTATGACATTCTGCGGTGATGCTCTTGAGTGATCGGGCCGGCAGTGTCGAGCTGCTCCCCCTCCGGTACCAGTTCTCCGCGACGCGGGGCGACGCGTACGACGACAACTGGCTGGTGATCGGCGGACGGCTGACGACCCCCGAGGGCAGCTGGTCCTTCACCGACCCGTGTCTGCTGACCGACGAGGCCCGCCGGCTGGCGCCCTGGCTGCGCGCGGTGGCCGCCGGGGCGGTGCCCGTGACGGAGCCGGACGACGACGGCGAACTCTCTCCGGACACCTCCTTCATCGAGCCGGTGCTGGCCTTCAGCCTCGCCGGGCGAAGCGAGACGGAGGCCGTGATCCGCGTGCACCTGTCCTTGGAGGCCGCGCCCCCGTGGCGACGGGACGACGACGGCGTGGACATCCACCAGTACGCCGTGGAGGTGCGGATGGGCACGGCCGCGCTGCTGGAAGCCGCCGACCGGTGGGACCTCGCCCTGGCCCCCTTCCCGCCGCGCTGATCCACGCTGATCCGCGCCAATCCGCGCCGATCCGCGCACCTCCACGCGCCCTTGCCACGGCCGGCCCACCCGAACGATCCTCCAGGTGACGCGCCCGCGAACGATCCGAGGAGCCCACGTGACCCTCCCCACCCCCGAACCGCGCGGCACCGCCGCGCTGTTGGTCAACGCGCGCGGCGAGTACCTCCTGCACTTGCGGGACGCCAACAAGCCCCACATCTGCGACCCGGGTACGTGGTCGATCCCGGGCGGCAACCGTGAGGACGAGGAGTCCTGCCGCCAAGCGGTGGAACGCGAACTCCGCGAGGAGACCGGCCTGACGGTCCCGCTGGAGCCGCTCGCCGTCGTCGACGCCAAGGGACCCACCGGCGGGGGCAGCCTGATCCAGGTGTACGTCGGCACCTGGGACGGGGACGCGAGCGGCCTTCCCTGCCCCGAGGGCATCATGTTCAAGTGGTTCCCCGCGGCCACCACCGCCTGGCTGACCATGTGCCCCTGGACGGCCCAGGTCATCGCCCTGCACCAGCGGACGGCCCCCGCCCTCACCCCCTCACCCGCCCCTCGGCCCGAAGCCCCGCCGGCCCGCGCCGGAGAGGGCCGGGCCCGCCCGAACGTGCTCGGCGTCCACCTCTACCTCCAGCGCGAGGACGGGCACGTCCTCCTCGGCCTACGCCACCCGAGCCTCCCCTTCGCCGGCCGGACCTGGCACTTCCTCGCCGGCCACTGCGAGACGGAAGGGGCGCTGGCCTGCCTGGTCCGGGAAGCCGAGGAGGAGGCGGGCCTGACGATCGCCCCCGAGGACGTCGAACTCGTCCACACCGTGCACGTACGGGGCGCCGACACCCACGCCGACGGCGAACGGCACCCACGACTCCAACTCGTCTTCCGGGCCCGCGCGTGGTCGGGAACCCCCGAGGTCCGCGAGCCGGACAAGTGCCTGGAGTGGCGGTGGTTCGACCCGACCCGCCTCCCCGAGCCCCTCGTCCCGTACACCCGGACCGCCCTCGACGGAATCCGCACGGGCCGCGCCTACTCCGAGCTGGGCTGGTGACCCCGGAAGAGGCCACCCCGATCGGGCCGGCCGTCCCTCTTCCCACCCTGCTCGGCGTGTTCGCGCACCCCGACGACGAGGCGCTCCTCGCCGGAGGGCTCCTCGCCCGGCACGCCTCCTCGGGCGCCTCCCCGCCCTGCTCTCCCGCCTCCCTCCCGAGGTCCGCGCCCGGATCATCGGCACGGAGTACTTCACCGCCGCCCACCGGGCCCGGGAACCGGGCGACCGGCTCACCCGGCTGACGGCCGGGGGCGGTGCCGGGGGCGGTGCCGGTGCGTCGGACCGTACGGGCTGACCGGGTGCCTGCCACCCCGTATGCCCGTTCGGTTAGGCTTACCTGGCCTGGCGTCCAGGTTCGCGTTCCCCTGTCGCAGGTGGCACGTGACACGTACGGATCGAAACGGCAGAGGCAGAGGCAGAGGAGGGCGCAGGTGAGGGTCGGTGACCGGGCTTGCGCCCGCCGGGGTGGGACGCCCGTAGGGGCGACGGGCATCGTGGGTTCAGGCCCCCGGTCGGGAATGAGGCGTCGTGGATAAGATCGCGTTCACGGCCGGCGCGCTGTACTTCATAGTCCTGCTCCGGGCCGGTGGCACGTTCGCCGTCGGGTGGCTCGCCGGCGCCGGGGCCCGGCGCAGCCGGTTCGCCGAACGGATCTCCTCGGCCAAGTTCCAGCGCGCCGAGCGGGCGATCCAGCGGTGGGGCGCCCCGGTGGTGGCCGTCTCCTTCCTGACGATCGGCTTCCAGACCGCCGCCAACTTCCTCGCGGGCAGCATGCGCATGCCGTTGCGGCGCTACATCCCCGCCCTGGTGGTGGGCGGAGCCGCCTGGGCCCTGATCTACGCGACCGCGGGCATCGGCGTGCTCAAGGTGCTGGGACGGCTCTTCGCCGAGCACACGGCCCTCGGGGTCGCCGCTGTGGCCGCGCTCCTCCTCGCGGTGTGCGCGGTGGTGCTGTACCGCAGGAAGCGGGCGGCGTCCCCGGCCCGCGCCAAGGCGACGGCCGAGCCCGCGACCGAGGAGTCCTGAGGGCACCCGTCCCGTGCTCAGGGCGTTTCGACGCAACGACCGCCACGCCCGCCACGCCCGAGGAAGCGTTCCACGGTCTCGGTGATCCCCCGGGCGTCGTCCAGCCACGGGTAATGACCGGCACCCGCCTGGACGGCGAGGCTCACCCGCGGGAAGAGCGCCGCAGCGTCGGCGGCGGACGCGGCGGTGGGCCACAGGTCCACCTCGCCCGCGAGGAGCAGGACCGGGCATTCCAGGGCGCCCAGGCGGCGCCGGAGGCCCTCGGTGTCGGGCGTGTAGCCCTTGTAGTAGTGCTCGCTGACCGCCAGTGCGCGCTGGGCCGGGTCGGACGCCGCGTGGGCGCGGGCCGTTTCGTCCCAGCGTCCGTACATCAGCGGTTCGAAGGCGAGCCGGTACGGGGCCGCCTCGGCGAAGGAGCGCGCGCTCTTCATGTGCCGGTACGCCGTCACGGCGTCGGCGTACCAGGGCTCGGCCGCGCGGGCGGCGATCACTTCCTCCGCGCCGGTGTCGGAGGGCTGTCCGACGGCGGCGAACGAGGGGGTGACCAGGGTCAGGCTGCGCAGCCGCTCGGGGTGGGCCGCGGCGTAGAGCATGGCGAGGCTGCCTCCGGCGGAGTGGCCGAGCAGGTCGAAGCGGTCCAGGTCGAGGTGCTCTCGCAGTGCCTCGACGTCGGCGGTCGGACGGTCGACGCGGTAGCCGGCCGGATCGTCGGGTATCGCGGAGGCCCCGGTGCCCCGGGTGCGGCCGGCGGTGTCGCCGCTGGCCGAGACCGTGCTCGGGGTACGGGCCGTGCTCGGGGTACGGGCCGCGCTCGCCGGGCACGGGCACGAAGTGCACCGGGCGTGGGTGCGCGAGGCGCGGCCGGTACTGGCCGGGGAGCCGGAACTGCCGTTGCTGCGGACCCCGCTCGGGGGCTGCCTGCCGTCGTTCCTGTTCCCGGTGCCCGAGGAACGGCTGCCCGCGTTCGAGGCCGAGCCGGCTCGCGTACGGGCCATGGACGCGGCGTACGTGCAGGCCGAGTGCGTCGCCGCGGTCGGTTCCGCCCGGGCGGCTGAACTGCCGCCCCCGGCCGCGCTGTTGGAGCGCGTGGCCGACGCACTGGCGCGCTGCCACGACCGGCTGGTGGCCCCGCACTGGGGGCGCATGCGGACGGTGCTGGAGGCGGACGTGAGCCGGCGGGCGGTGGCCCTGGTCGACGGCGGGGTGGAGGGGCTCTTCGCGCAGCCGCACGGCGATGTGGTGTGGCGGGAGGGGGAGTTGGTCGTACGGGGACGGCGCCGCGCGGGCGGGACGTGGACGGTCGGGGCGGGCGGTCACGGGCTGGTTCTGATGCCGTGCGTGTTCGGCCGGCCGGACGTCATCGTCGACCACTCCCCCCGCGCCGCCGCCTCCATCCGCTACCCGGCGGCCGGCGTCGGGTTGCTGTGGGAACAGCCCGGCCCGACGTCCGCCGGCCTGGCTGCCGTCCTCGGTCGCACCCGGGCCGCGCTCCTCGCCGAACTCGGCGAACCGCTCGCCACCCCCGACCTCGCCGCTCGTCTGGGGGTCACCGCGAGCGCGGTCTCCCAGCACCTGGGCGCACTGCGCGGTGCGGGGCTGGTGACGACCCGCCGCACGGGCCGTACGAACGTACGGCCGTACACCTGCGCACCCGAACAGGTACGGCGCTCACGGCCGAGCCGCCCGCCTGACGCGAGGGGGCGCGATGGCTCCGGAGGCTATCGCGGAACCACGTCGAAGGCGACGGTCGTGCTCCCCTTCTGTCCCCAGTCGGTGGTGATGTCGGCCGTCAGGGTGTACGCGCCGACCTGGTCGAGGGTGTCGCCGAAGCTGAAGAGAGTGATGCCGGGCGGCCTGCACCGCTCGCTGCGGGCCAGCTGTACGACCTCACCGGCGCGTTTGACGGTCCACTGGACGTAGCAGCCCCGGTCCAGTCGGCCTCCGGAGTCGTTCACGACGGTGTTGGCGCCGGGGGTGGACCGGGCCCGCCAAGTGGTCGGGCCCACCTTCCCGCTGGTCCCCATGTCGATGCGTACGAGCAGGGGGCCCGAGTGGGCGGGCGGTTGTGCCGCGGGGGTGGGTACGGTGGCCCGTCCGGGCGTCGAGGGCACGGATCGCGTCGGGCGGGTCTCCGGCTCGACGGTCTCCTCCTCCGGTTCGGGGAAGACCTCGACCGACCGGGTCCGGGTGGGTGACGGCCTCGACGTCGGCGTCGGCGGGGAGTCGTCGGCGCCGGCCGGGGGTGCCGGGGCGGGCACGGAGGCGGGTGCCGATCCCCCGGCTCTGGGCGGCGGATCGTCCGAGGAGAACAGGTCCTTTCCGGCAGCCAGGGCGCCGATGATCGTGGCGATCACGCCCAGGAGGATCAACACGGGGTGTTCGGTCAGTTTGCGCTGCGCACCACTCAAGGCGGCCTCCCTCTCCCCTTGGCCCGGCCGGCCTCCTGCCCCATGACCGTCGGGCCACCACTGTGCGCTGCCGACCTTAACGCTCCGTGGAACGCGCCGGTGGCCGAATGTGGAAGCCCGAACCCTCACGTGTAAGCCCTCGGGCGCGTCACGCGCCCCCGCCGACCCTCTCCTCCTCCAGCTCCTCGGCTTCCTCGGCTTCCCAGCGCAGGAGTTCGCCGGGCTGGCAGTCGAGCACCTCGCAGAGGGCGGCGAGGGTGGTGAAGCGTACGGCCTTGGCACGACCGTTCTTGAGTACCGCCAGGTTGGCGGGGGTGATGCCCACCCGGTCGGCGAGCTCGCCCACGGACATCTTCCGCCGGGCGAGCATCACGTCGATGTCGACGACGATCGGCATCAGATGACCTCGTCCAACTCGGCCCGCATCCGGGTGGCTTCGCCGTCGCGGTCGACGGCCTGGGCGAGGAGCGTCCGCAGGACGTGCACGATGAGCGCGACTCCGAGGATGGCCAGACCGATCCCGGCCATGATGACGGTGACGCCCGGGTCTTCCCGTTGGCCGGGCGCGTTGAGGGCGGTGACCACGAACCACAGGAGGGCGATCGCGACGATCGCCCCGATCACGCGGTCCACGTACCGGAACGCGGTACGGGAGAAGACGGTCCCGCGCCGCACCATCGTCACCAGCCGCCACACGCAGACCAGGGCGACCTGTACCGCCACCATGCCCAGGATCGTGATCACGCGCATCGGGGTCAGCGGGAGCGACCCGTCCTCCGGGTCGTTGCCCGAGATCACCATCCACGCCATCCCCGCCTGCACGAACACGGTGCCGACGAGCACCACCGCGAGCACGGCGCGCAACGCGTGCACTGCCAGATTGCCCATGACTCACCCTTCCATCGATTTACGATATGAATCTATCGATTTTCGATAGACGAGGCAAGGGACGCCGCAGAAGCCGCATAACGGACCTCCTCACCTCGCGCCGAAGTGCGTCGAGCCCTCCAACCCATGCCCCGAACTGCATAATTCACACTTATCCGGCGAAAAGCGACGCGCAGAACGGGGCCGTCAGCCGCCGAACGCAAGACCGCCGGTATGGATCGACCCGCACACCCCTCCAGGGCCCTCAGGCGGGCGCCTGCGGCCTTCGCGGCCTCCCCACAACGCCGAATCGCGCAATTCGGGGCTCATCACGGGGAGGTGTGACTCCGAACTCCGCGGATCAGTCGCAGTCCCACCAGTGAGCGAAGGGACGGTCCGGGCAGGCACGGCACTCGAAGAGGTACACCGAGCCCACGCTGCCGAGATCAAGGCCCGTGGGGTCTACGGGGACGGCCCGACCGCCGTCCTCGTCCCGGTCCTCCAGCGGCAGCCAGATGTGCCACGAGGCTCCGTCGCATTCCCAACTCGCCACGGTGAGCAGGTGGTCCATGCGGCCGCCGCATCCCTCGCAGTCCACCCACCCCTCCCCCGTGAACCAGGACGGATATCCGCCGAGCTTGGTGCCCGGCGCTTCGGCGAAGTCGGAGTAGGACAGCAGCGGAAGCGACGCATGAGGCGGGATGGCCGCCTCCAGTCGGCGGAAGTCGTCCCGCCACTCGTCGGCCAGGTCTTCCGGCAGATCCCAGGTCGGGTATTCCGTCACCCGCTCCGGGTGCACCACGCACGGCGCCGGAACCTGCCAACGGGTCGCAGCGGGATCCGTTGGTGGCGCCGGAAGCACGGCCTGGACGGCCGCGGAGTCGCGCCAGATCACCAGGGGCCACGGTGACGCGGGAAACTCGTGGGTGAACGGGCACCAGAGCACCTGCAAGACATCCGCGCCCTCGGGGAACGGCACCACGCCGGCCGGCAGGTCCGCGCGGAAGACCTGCACGACCGGCACCATCGGCACGCGTGAGCTGCTCGGCAGGCCGCTGCTGAAGTCTTGGTGCATTCGCGTACACACCGGCCAGTCCTCGTTCGCCGGCCACAGCAACGGCCCGCCCACGGAGCTCGCCGCAGACGACGGCGCACCCTGCCTCGGGTGCAGACGCACCGTGTCCCGCGCCCACGCGGCGAGCCCCGGAACCAACCCCTCCACGTTCACGGGACGCGACGGCGTCCGCCGTCTCGCCACGTCCACACCAGGCACCGAATCCATCAGGTGATCATTCATACGCGGAACCCTGCCAGGCGTGAGCCCACGGCTCTGCGGCGCGTCCCGTGGCCTCGACGGAGGACCATCCGCTCGCTCGGGTCGAGCGGGGTCGCCCACGCAAGGCAGGCAGCCGCGCGACGGCCTCGGCTCCGGACAGGCTTTCACCCACTGACCCACACAGACCCACACCGACCGTCCGTGTCAAGGGGGTTGGCCGCACTCCCGTCCGGGGGGCGGGCGCAATGATCTTCCGGCGGCATCCTGGCAGAGTCGTCAACGAGCAACCGACCGGCCCGCGCGGGCCGAAAGACGACCAGGGGGAACACTCATGTACCGCAAGCGCATAGCCGCCACGGTCCTACTCGCCGCCACCACCATCGGGGCACTCGCTCCCGTGGCGGCCGCCCGCCCGGTCGACCCCGTACAGCGGCAGTTGGACCTGCTCGTCAACCGCGACGACGTCCCGGGCGCCTTGGCCTACGACGGCAGGACGACGCGCACCGCCGGTGTCGCGGACAGGGATTCGGGCCGCCCCATGGTCGACGCTCAGGGTCGGATCCGGTTGGCCAGCAACACCAAGGCGTTCACCGCGGCGGCCGTGATGCGCCTGGTGGCGGACGGACGCGTACGCCTCGACGACCGCGCCGGCCGCTACGTGCCGCAGCTCGCCGAACGCGACATCACCGTCCGCCAGTTGCTCAAGCAGACCAGTGGACTCCCGGAGTACACCGGCCTGGTCGACTGGACCCGTGCCGGAACCTCCGAGGAGTACCTCGCCCTCGCCCTCAAGGAGAAGCCCTCTTCGAGCCCGGAACCGACTGGGGGTACTCCAACACCAACTACCTGGCGCTCGGCATGGTGATCGACAAGGCGTCGGGGGTCGGCTTCCGCACGTACGTCGAGCGCACCATCCTGCGCCCGCTGCGCCTGGACGACACGTACTGGCCCGCGCCTGGCGAGATGTCCCTGCGCGGACCGCACGCCCGCAACTACGGCGTCCACCCCGCCGCCCCGGAGGCGGGCCGCGTGGACGTGACCGAGCTTCCCGGGTACGAGTTCGGCGCGTCCGGCGGCCTCGTCTCCACCCCCAAGGACCTCAACGCCTTCTGGGACGGCCTGTTCGGCGGGCGCATCCTCCCCGACTGGGCGGTGAAGCAGATGACGCGGGACACCACCGCGATCGGTGGCCGCGACGTCTACCCGGCGGGCAGCCAGTACGGTTACGGCATCGCCTCCATCCCGCTCAGCTGCGGCGGCGTCTACTGGGGGCACGGCGGCGACCTGCCCGGCAACTCGGTCGGCGGGGGCCGGGCCACGGCGGGCCGCGGCACCGTGACGGTCTACACCACGACCTGGGCGGCCGAGGGCGAGAGCCTGCGCCACCTTCAGGGAGCCGTGGACGCGGCCCTGTGCGCGAAGCGCCGCTGACGCCGCCGGCACCGCCAACACCGCCGGCACCGCTGACCGGCGCCCCTGATCACACCGCCCCCCTGAGAATGGAACCGCGGCCGGCCCACCCCGACACCGAATCGTCGTGAGCCGGCCCGCGACCACTACGAAGGAAGGGAACGCGCCCGTGGGTGTGTACGTGTCGGTCAGGGGATGGTTGGAGTGCGACGAACGGCAACTGGCCGCCGCCCGGGAGATCATCGCCTCCCATCAGGACGACCTCTACTCCCACGGGTGGGCCGCCCCCGCCCGGCACATCAACTGGACGCACTACCTCTTCTACGGAGCCGACATCAGAGCGCCGGCCGTCGACTGGCTCCTCGACCAGATCGGAGAGATCGCGCGGATCCCGGCCTCCGACGAAGACGGCGACCGCGTCACGGGGTTGTTCCTCGCCACGCACGAATCCGACGGCACCGCCGAGTGGCAGGTCCGCGAAGGCCGACTCTCCATCGCACCGGGCGACATCAGGCACCGCTACCTCGACGGCTAGGCACTGTCCGGCGGCTCATGCTTCGGGGTCATGGGTCCGGAGGTCGTAGAGGTAGGAGCGATCGCCTTTGAAGCTGCGCCAGACGGTGGCCGGGGGTTCGGGTTCGTCAGCGTGGCTATTGAGGGGATGGGCGGTGACGAGGCCGTCAGCGATCTCGCAGTGCCAGCCGTCGGTCGGCGACCAAACACACCGCACGTTCCCGTCCGTTCGACGGTAGGCAGGACGGTCATTGTGCTCGCCGTCGCGTTCGAAGTGGTAACGAAGCCCGTCGATGTGGCGCACGAAGGTGAAGGATGAAAGTGCCGTCATACCTTCGGCACTGTACGAGACAACGCTGCCCGGCGGCCAAGCGGTTCTGGGCGTACCCAGATGCAGGGCGCATGTCACGGGCCGAGCCAGAGCCGGATCGCGGCGACGGCGACGGCGACGGCGACGGCGCCATGGAAGACGTAGGCCCTACGGCTCCAGCCGGCCCCACTCGGTATTCGTCAGATCACCCCGCCCCACGCCGGGAACAACGAGCCAGAATTCCGACACTCACATGATCCGCCGGACAGTGCCCGGGCCGTTCTCCGGCCGGGTCTTCCGGCTGGGTTCCGGCGGACGACGCTCGCCGCTACTCCAGCAGGCGTTCCGCGTCGTCCGGTACCCAGGGAAAGGGGATGTCGGGCCACCGTGTGGCGGCCCACGCGTCGAGGTCGACGGCAAGTACGGCGTCGATGAAGGACTGCGGCGGCCGATAGCCGTGGGCGGTGACGTAGTGCGTGATGAGGAACGGAGCGGCGTAGGCGATTCCGGGCCCGCCCGGAATCCGTACCTCCCCCGTCCCTTCCGGAGCCTCGTCCGCCGGGCACAGGTCGCACTCGTGGAGGCCGAGGCAGACGTTCATCCACTGGACCTCCTGAACGGCCTTCAGCTTCTCCAGGAACTCCGGGGACACCGCCCCTGTCGAGTACGGTTTGCCGGCCTCCAGCCAACCGACGTTCAGGCGGGTGTAGGCCGGGCGGTACCAGAGCGCGTAGAAGCCCGACTCGCGGTCCGTGAACTCGTCCTCGTCCCGGTAGTCGTAGTCGCTGAGATCTGCGTAGAACACCCGCACATCATCGCGGCACCGCTTCCGGTCCGCTCCCCCACCCACCCCACAACCGCGACCCCCACCACAACCGCCAATAGTTGGCCTCACCACGGATCGCTCTCGTGCGTCCGACTAGAGTGCGCTGCCATGGACGCTTCCGACCTTGATCGCCGCACTCGAACCCTCTCCGGCTGCGTCCCCCCGCACCTCGTCTCCCGGCTCCTCGACCTCGGCCACGAGGAGGAGGTGGCACGGCAGGCCGGCCGGGCGGAGTGGTTCTGCGCGCTGGAGTGGGCCCGGCTGCTCGGCGAGCGGGGGCGGCACGAGGAGGCGTTGGAGGTCCTCGATCCGTACGCCGCCACGGGCTGGTGGACGGCCGTCCGGGCCCAGGTGGAACTGCTGGAGGACTGGGGCCGGGCGGAGGAGGCGATCGCGCTGGCCCGGCCGCACGCCAGGGGCGGGGGTTTCAAGCTGGAACTGCTCGCGCGCCTGCTGGCCCGGCACGGGCGTCGGGACGAAGCGGTGACGCTGCTGAGCGCCGGCATCGAGGATTCGGGCCTCGCCTCCGCACTGGTCGAACTCTCCGCCGGGGCGGGCCGCGACGAGGAGATCGCCCTGCTGCTCGTCGCGCGCATCCCCGTCGGGCACCGCTGCGAGGACCCCTGGTGCTGTCGTGGCCTCGACCCCGACACCGCCATCGGCCTGCTGGCCACGATCCGTGAACGCCAAGGCCGCGTCGACGAGGCGATCGCTCTGCTGCGTACCCGACAGATCACCTCCGTCAGCGGCCGCGACCGGCCGGCCGACCTCCTGGCCGAGCAGGCCCGGACGGAGGAACTGCGCGCGTACGCCGCCTCGGAACCCCATGGGCACGCGCTACGGCGCCTCGCCGAACTGCTGGAGGAACGCGGCGACGTGGCCGGTGCGCTCGCCGTGTACCGGCAGTCGGACGACTCGGCGAGGGACGTGGCCGACCTCCTCGCCCGACAGGGCCGGCATGACGAGGCGATCGAGGTGATGCGCTCCCTCGCGCAGTCCGACGGCAGCGGGTCCGACGCCCACGACGACTGCGTCGTCCACGCGCTCTGCACCCTGTACGCCGACCACGGCCGGGCCCTCGACGGCCTGGCCTACCTCGACACCGTCACGGAGCACCCCACCGGCGGGGAGGAAGACATGCTGCGGCTGAGGCTACGACTGCGACTGATGGCCACCTGCGGCCTGCTCGACGAAGCGATCGAGCTCGTACGTCCGCACCTTGAGGGCGACACCCGGAGGGCGGCCTCGCTCATCGCCGACCTGCTGGCCAAGGCCGGTCGTACCGAGGAGGCCGTCGCCGTCCTGGAGCCGCACGCCGCCACCCACCGGACTCCCCTGGCCGGCCACCTCATCGAACTCGGCCGCGTCGAGGAAGCCCTGGCGCTCCTCCAGCACCGCGTGCGCGAGCCCTTCGTACCGGTCTGGTCGGGCACCTTCACCGACGCCGACCCGGTGGTGAACGCGCCGGGGTGCTAACCGCGTTAGCACCCCGACCCTTCCCCATCAGGATGCCCGGCGCGTGCCCGCGCTCCCTCTCCTCGCGGGGGTGCTAACCGCGTTAGCACCCCCGAGGGAACTGCTGCCGTTAGTAGTTTGGGCACGTACTAACGCGAGAAAAGTGAAGAAACACTGCCAGTGCGCCATCTTGAAGCATCGTCACGGCAGTATGCTGCCGTACATGGCATCTCCGACCTCGGGAGGTGAGCGGGAAAAGCTGGTATCCAAGCTCCCCCCGCACCTCCAGCAAGCACTCAAGGTCCGCGCGGCGCAGCTCCAGATCGACATGCAGGACGCCGTCGCCGCCGGCATCCAGGCGTGGCGCGACTGCGCCGACACCCTCCCCGAACTCAACACGGCGGGCGCCGAGTCGTTCGGCACGTACCTGCCCGAAGGCCTCTACGAGGAGTTCAAGGCGGACTGCCGCGACCGCGGCGTCTCCTACATCCAGGGACTCGCGCAGTCGGTCGCGCTCTGGCTGGTCGACAACCCGGCCCGCGACGAGAACGTCACCCGGCGCATCATCGTCTGCAACCAGAAGGGCGGCGTCGGCAAGACCGCCATCTCCGCCGGGCTCGCGCAGGCCCTCGCCGAGGTGCCGGACGCCCTCGAAGCGGCGGCGACCGCGGCCGCGAACGGTCTGCGGGTCCTCCTCGTCGACTACGACCCCCAGGGCCACCTCTCCCACCAGCTCGGCCTGACGGCGATCCCGGCCGGCGAGGAGAGCCTCATCACGCACATGCTCCACCGCGAGCAGGCGAAGAAGCCCCTCCTCGACCTGACCGTGGTCATAGGGGGTGACCGCTTCGGCGGCCGTCTGCGGATCCTGCCCGCCGCGTTCGAGGCCTTCCTCCTCGACTCCGGCCTCACCATGTTCCGCGGTCCCCGGCACGCCGCACTGGAGCGGGCCCTCGCCCCGCTGGAGGAGCACTTCGACGCGATCGTCGTGGACTCCCCCCCGAGCCTCGGCCTGGCGATGGACGCGGCCCTGTACTACGGCCGGCAGCGCGAGAGCGAGAAGCCGCGCACCTCCGGTCTGGTCATCCCCGTCGAGGCCGAGGACACCTCCGCCCAGGCGTACGGCATGCTGCTCCAGCAGATCGACTCCCTGTGCCGGGACTTCGACATCTCCATCGAGCAGCTCGGCCTGGTCGTCAACAAGTACGACAGCCGGCGCGGCTTCATCGCGACGTCCTCGCTGGAGAAGTGGAACTCCCTCGGCACTCCCCCGGTCCTGGCGGTGATCCCGGACGTCAAGGAGCAGCGGGAGGCCGTGCGCAAGCAACACGCGCTGCTGGACTACGCCCCCGACAGTGAGCAGTCGCATCAGATGCGGAAGATCGCGCGGGGGGTGACCACGGAATGAGCAAGGCGGACATGCTGGGGGACTCCCCCACATTCGACGCGGTCGCCCAGCCGATGAGCAGCCGGGCCGCGAGCTTCGCCCGGTTCTCGGGACAGGGCACCGAGCCGGCCGTCGTCGGTCGGCAGGAGACCCTGCGCGTGCCGGTCGAGGGCCTGGCGCACAACCCGTACAACCCGCGCGTGGAGCTCCGTTCCGTCGAGGACCTCGCCGACAGCGTGGCCTCGCGGGGCATCATCCAGCCGCTGACGATCGTCACCAGGATGGCGTTCCTGGAGGCCCACCCCGGACAGTCGGACCTCGGCCGCGCCGCGTTCGTCGTCGTGGACGGCAACAGGCGGCTGGCCGCCGCACGCCTCGCCGGCCTGGACGACGTCCCGGTCCACGTCGACGACTCCCTCGCCGAGAGCGCCGACACCCTCCTGGAGACCGCCCTCACCGCGGCCGTGCAGCACGAGGGCCTGGATCCGCTGGACGAGGCGAAGGCCCTGGAGCGCCTCGTCGCCGTCCACGGATCGCAGCGTGCCGTCGCGCGCGCCCTGGGCAAGTCCAGCCCGTGGGTGACCCAGCGCATCGCCCTGCTGAAGCTGACCCCCGAGCTCCAGGCGGCGGTCGAGGACCGCAGCCTGCCGGTGGCGATCGCGCGGAACGTCGGCCAGCTGCCGGCGCAGCAACAGCAGGAAGCGGCCGAGGAGGCCCTGGAGAAGCGGGCGCGGACCAAGGAGCGCAAGCAGACCCAGCCGGCCAAGGGTGCTAACGCGGTTAGCACCCCGCCCGCCCCGACCCACCTCGCCCCGCCCCCGGCACCCGCGCCGACGCCCACTCCCGCGCCCGTGGCTTCGCCGGCCCCGGACACCGCGAGCCCCTTCACGGAGCCCACGCCCGTTCCCCAGCCGGCCGCCCCCCAGGCGCAGCCCCGAACACAGCCGCAGACGCAGGCACCGTGGGACGACGGCCACAAGGTCGCCGACCTCATCTTCGAGCGGATGGACACGGCGCAGCGCGAAGTCCTCCTGGAACGCCTCCTGGCCGCCCACGGCAACGACTAGCCGACCCGCACCGTGCGAGAGCCCGTGCAGTGACCCCACTGCACGGGCTCTCGCACGTCCGGGGCCCCGGGGTTCCGGACCCCAGGGTGCTAACGCGGTTAGCACCCCACCGACCCGGGGGAGTGGAGCCGTCGAGGAACGGGCCGTCCTCGGCGGAGCCATCGGTGGGGGAGCCGTCGCTGGGGGAGTGGCCCGGCCCTCGAACCGGCGCCGGCGACGGCGCAGTCACCGGCGCCGTCGCGCAAGCGGGCGGCGGTCCTCAGTGAGCGGTGGAGAGCGCGACGTGGCGCCAGCGGTCGAGTTCGCTCCGTACCAGGTCCAGCTTCGCCTCGACGCGCTCGACCGCGTCCGCGCCCAACTGCAGGCGCAGCGGCGGACCGACGACCTCGGTGACGTCGACGATGGCCTTGGCCGCCTTCCTCGGGTCGCCCGGCTGGCGGCCGTCGTTCGCGGCCAAGGCTTCGCGCACCGGCCCCGCGCCGGTGGTGTAGTCGGCGATGGCGGCCGGTTCGACCCGGATGCTGGAACCGCCCAGGAAGTCCGTACGGAATCCACCCGGCTCGACGATCGTGACGTGGACGCCCAGCGGGGCCAGTTCGCCGTGCAGTGCCTCGGAGATGCCTTCCAGGGCGAACTTCGACGCGCCGTACAGGCCCACGGCCGGGGCGGTGGCGAAGCCGCCCACGGAGCCGATGTTCACCACGTGCCCGGAGCGTTGGGCGCGCAGGGTCGGCAGGGTCGCGCGCAACGTGTTGAGCACGCCGAACACGTTGACGTCGAAGAGGGCGCGAGCGGCTTCGTCGGAGGTCTCCTCGATCGCGCCCACGAGTCCGTATCCGGCGTTGTTGGCCACGACGTCGATCCGTCCGAACTCCGCCAGGCCGGCTTCCACCGCGGCCTCCAACGCCTGCGGATCGGTCACGTCCGCGCGCACCGCCAGCAATCCGCTCGGCTTCTCCGGGTAGGCCTCGGTCACAGCCGCGGCGTCCCTGGCCGTGGCGATCACCGCGTGCCCTCGCTCCAGTGCCTCACGGGTGATCTCCGCTCCGAGCCCGCGCGATGCACCGGTGACAAACCAGACGCTCATGTTTCCCCCACCTTCGATGACCCGATTGGCCCGACTGGCCGATTGGGCTGTGACTCGACGCTAAGAGCTAGAGTCCGGTCTAGATCAAGAGCCAGGGGAGGGGAGTCGTTGATGGACCTGAGCATCGGCGAGGTGGCGGAACGCAGCGGGCTGAGTGTCCACGCCCTGCGGTTCTACGAACGGGAGGGACTGTTCGCCAACCCGGTGCGCCGTCTGTCCAACGGCCGCCGGATCTATCACGAGGAGGATCTGGAGTGGCTGGCGATCTGCACCAAGCTGCGCTCCTCCGGCATGTCGCTGGCGATGATCCGGCAGTACATCGACCTCGTACGGCACGGCCCCGGCAACGAACCCGAACGGCTGGAGCTGCTGCGCCGGCACGTCGCCCAGGTGGAAACACAGATCCGGGGACTTCAGGAGACCCTGCACGTCATGCGGGGCAAGGTACGGCTCTATGAGGAGCACGTCATCCGCGGTGAGGCCGATCGGCTGTGGAACCCTTCGCACCGCGATGCGGCCGGGGCCGACACCGGCGACCTGTGCCGTCCGCCCGAGGGCACCTGATCGCCTGGTCGTTCAGCGGCTCATCAGGGACGGATGAGGGACGCATCAGGGACCGAAGCGACTGAAGCGACTCAACTTCGGATATGGAAAATTTTCCGGTGTCCTGTACACCCTATTTGGAAAGTTCGGTCCCTTCAGTCCCTGCCCCCTCGCCCCCTCCTTTCTGACCTGCTCTTTCTTCGAACGGTCTCCAGGGACCGGAGTGCCTCTCGGTCCCGATCAGTGCAGGTCCACCTGGAACGGGTGGCGGTGGTCGGTGGGGCAGGTGAAGAGGCGCAGCTCGCCATGGCGACCGACGACGACGCCCGTCTCCCCGTCGCTCGCCACCGTGAACAGGAGCGTCATCTCCGTACCGCAGGCATCGCAGGAGAAGGCCGTGGGGTGCGTCAGGTGCCAGGTGGGCCAGCCACCGAGCTTCAAGCCGGCGAGGCGGGTGACGGCGTCGCCCCCGTCACCGGTCTCGCGCACCAGCTCTTCGAGCCTCGGGCGGAGTTCGGCAGGTAGCTCCTCGCGGAAGGGGAAGTCGGTCACGGGTTCGACGGCGAGGGAACACGCGCAGGGCAGGTAGCCGTCCTCGTCGTATCGCGAGGGTGCCGGCGGCTCCATCAGTACCTCGGTCACGTCCGCAGCCCGGCGCCAGCGCACTTCGAGCACCGGGCTGAGGTCGGCCTGTCCGCGCCGAGGATCCCAGTGTGCGTTGGGACACCAGAGGATCTGGAGCAGGTCGATGCCGGGCGGCCACCAGGGACCGGGCGCGTCCGTACGGTGGATCTGGGCCACCGGAACCATGGCCACGGAGGGGCCGCCCGGGAAACCGCTCTCGTCGGGCAGGGAGCACTCGGGCCACGGTTCGTCACGCGGCCACAGCAGGGGACCACCGATCGAGCTGTTCCGCCGGTCCGCTTCGGCCCGCTCGGGATGGAGCAGGTTTGCCTCCCGCGCGTACGGAACGAGTTCGGGAAGCGCGTCGAGTATCGCTTCCTTCGTCGGTCGGGGAGTGCTCGTCATCGTGTCGTCCGCTCGGTCGGTCGTAGGTCGCTCGCAGGGTATCGGCCGGCACTGACAACGGCTCCGACTCTCGGACAACTCCCGAGCGGGAACCTCGGTCCCCCTCCCTCCCGTCCCTGTTCCGCTCCGGTCCCTGCCCGTTCGGTCCCTCTCCTCCCTCCAGGGACTGAAGCGTTTTCGACCCCCGCAGCGCCTCCTCAGGGTCCAGGGTCCAGGGTCTGTGAGGGACCCTTCGGTCCCTCACTGTTCAGTCCCTGTACAAAGATGCAGGTCAGAGCGTTTTCTCAGGCAAACGAGGGACTCAAGGGACTCAGTTTTCCTATTTCCACTCTTCGTGTGCGTGCGTGTATGCGCGGGCGTATGTAAGCCTTGTGCTCTGGTTACGTCATAACTAGGAAATTGAGTCCCTTCAGTCCCTGGAAAACGACGAGCAAGCCCCTGACCAGCAGGTTTGTCAGTGACTGAAGGGACAGGGACCGAAAGGGTCCGAAGGAGGGTCCGGACCCTGGTTCCGGGTGGAGCGGGAGGGAGGGGGACAGCAGGGTCCGAAACCTGACAGCCCCCCAGGGGCCGAACAGTCCCTGCCTTCTGACGGGAAGGGACCGGAGTCGTGGACGGCGCGCCACGCCCGGGATTTCCTATCCGGCCAAATCGGGATGTTCTGCGCAGAGCGCCAACTCAACAGTGGACTCAAGGGACTCAAGGGACTGAAAAGTGACTAGGGGGCCACCGACCTGCAGAGTTCCGGTGAAGAGCTGCGCTAGGCTCCGCAATACCGAAACTTCGGTCCCTTCAGTCCCTCAGTCCAGGAGCCGGGGCCAGGGGCCGGGTAGTACACCCAGCAACGCGACACCCAGGCAACCTGTCGAGGAAGCAGAACGTGCCAGCCCATTCCGGCAACCAGGCCCAGGCCACCACCCCCGCCGCGGCCGCGCGGCACCCGGGAGTGGCGCGCTGGTTCGCGGCACACGGCTACCCGGTGCACCCGCTGGCGACCGGCCTGAAGACCCCTCCGGCCAACTGCCCCGCCTGCCGTCCGCCCGCTCCACCCCACGAGCCCCAGAACTGTCCCTGCTTCGCCCAGGGCCGCTGGTGCCACGGCTTTCACGCCGCGACCACCGACCCCACCGTCGTCGAGGACTGGTGGCGCCAGGAGCCGGAGTTCGGCGTAGCCGTCTCCTGCGGTCCCGCCGGCCTCGTCGTCATCGACATCGACGCCCACGCGCCCACCCTTCCCGACCGGCAACGACTGCTCCCCGGCATCCGGATAGACGACCGTGTCGACCTGTCAGGCCTGGCCTCGGGATTCGACACCCTCGCCCTCCTCGCCGCCTGCCGCTCGCAGCCGAACCCGGCCGACGACACCACGACCCTGCGCGTACGGACCCCCTCGGGCGGACTGCACGTCTGGTACCAGGTCCCGCGCGGGGGACCCGCGTACCGCTCCTCCAGCGGCTCCAGCCCCCGCGTGGCCCTCGCCTGGCAGGTCGACGTACGGGCCACCGGCGGCTACATCGTCGCGCCCGGGACCCGGACCGGCGCGGGGACCTACGAGGCGCTCCCCGGCGCCCGCACACCCGCCGCCCTGCCCCTGTGGCTGAGCGCCGAACTCATCCGTACCGGCCACACAGGCCACACCGGCCCTACCCACACCCATACCCCGAGCACCGCGCCGACACGCAGCCCCGGGGCGGTGCCGTCCCGCACCGCCCCGCAGGACGGCACGGAAGCGCACCGGATCCTGCGTCCCCTCCTCGACGAGGTGCGCGGCTGCGCCACCACCCCCTCCGGGACGGCGTTCACCGAGAAGCTCAACCGAGCCGCGTTCACCGCCGGAGGCCTCGCCGCGGCCGGACACATCACACAAGCCGAATGCGCCGGCCTGCTGACCGCGGCCGCCGACGCGGCACGCCCCCGGCAGAGCCGCAGAAACCGACTCGTCATCGACTCCGCACTCCGCGCCGGCGGCACCCGCCCGATCCACCCCAAGGGACGTTCATGAGCAGCGCAGGCAGCAACGGGTTCGACGCGCACGCCGCGGCCGAGCAGCTCGCCGTCTTCAACGCCGAAGCCGCTCCGCCCGCCGCACCACAGTTGCCCGCCCAGCAGGGCGCCGTAGGCGCCGGGTTCCGGCCGGGCGACTTCGTCCAGTCGGGCCTGTTGGGCAACCTCACCGACCGGGGCAACGCCAAGCTCTTCGCCCACCTGCACAACCACCGCTTCCGGCACGTCGAGGGCCTGGGCTGGTACGTGTGGGACGAGTACCGCTGGAAGCGCACCGGTGGCGAGAAGGCCGCCATCTGGGCCGCGGGCGACATGGCCGAGGACATGCCGCTGCACGACCCGCGCGGCATGTTCACCGACCGGGAACTCAACCAGCACCGCAAGCGGGCCATGTCCACCTCCGGGGTCAAGGCGATGCTCGCCCAGGCCAAGGCCTCGCCCGAACTCGCCCTGGACCCCGACACCCTCGACGGCGACAAGTACGCCCTGTGCACCCCCGCCGGCGTCGTCGACCTGCGCACCGGCGACCTGCGCAAGCCCGACCCCCGGCGCGACCTGCACTCCCGCGCCACCTACGTGGCCCCCGAGGCCATGCCCACGCCCCGCTTCGCGCGCTTCCTCACCGAGACGTTCGGCGACGACGACAAGGGCAGGGAGATGATCAACTTCCTGCACCTGCTCCTCGGCTACTCCATCACCGGCGACGTCGGCGGCCAGGTGCTGCCCTTCCTCTACGGCATCGGCGCCAACGGCAAGTCCGCCCTCATGGACGTGGTCATCAAGATCCTGGGCGACTACGCCGACGTCGCCCCGCCCGGCTTCCTCATGGAGCGCGGCAAGTTCAACGAGCACTCCACCGAGCTGACCGAACTCCACGGCCGCCGGCTGTTCGTGTGCAGCGAGCTCAAGCCCCACGACAAGTTCGACGAGGCCCGCGTCAAGCTCCTCACCGGCGGCGACCGCCTCAAGGCGCGCCGCATGCGTCAGGACTTCTTCAGCTTCGAACCCACCCACAAGCTGTGGCTGCTCGGCAACCACCGCCCCGAGGTCGGCACCGGCGGCCACGCCTTCTGGCGCCGCATCCGCCTCATCCCGTTCGACAAGGTCGTCCCCGACCACCGCAAGATCGACAACCTCGCGGAGGAACTCGTCGCCGACGAGGGCCCCGGCATCCTCCAGTGGATGGTCCAGGGCGCCATGGCCTACCTCGCGACCAAGCCCTCCCTCGGCGGACCCACGGTCGTACGCACCGCCACCCAGGCCTACGCCACCACCGAGGACCACATCGGCCGCTTCCTCGCCGAATGCTGCACCACGACCGCAGACCTGGACGAGCCCTGCGACCTGCGCGTCGAGCAGGGCGCCCTCTACCGTGCTTACAGCAACTGGTGCCAGGAGGGGGAGGGGCTGCGCCCGGCGACGACCCGTGCCTTCGCCACCCGGATCCGCGCCGAGGCGGGCATCTCCTCGCCGAGCGAGATGCTCCGCTCCAACGGTCAGAAGTTCTATCCGGGCCTCGCCCTCCTCGCCGAGGAGAGCCCCTCGGGCGGGGCGAACGGAGCAGCCCGCGCGTGAACCGACCCCGGCGTACTGTCCGCAGCAATCCCAGCCCCCTACGATGGACGGAAGAAACCATGACCCAAGCCCGGCACGCCATAGCCGGACCACGGCAACCTGCCGAGCACGGGGCCACCTGCCCGACCGGACAGGAACGCAAGACCGAGGAGGGACGAAAGCCATGAGCTCGCTACTCGAACCGAGCGATCTCGCCCACGAGGACAAAGTGGTGTGGCTGGAGGACCCCGACGAACTCGATTACGTACGCCAGGCCCTCGACAAGACCCCCCGCCGCCGGGGCAAGCCCCGCTACTACCGTGACGGCCGCATGATCGGCTTCACGGAGCTGGGCGACACGGCGGAGGCGGACCCCGACAGCGGCCTGCAGAAGCGGCGCGTCTTCTACCTCCTCCCGCACGACCGGGACGCCGAACCGAACGGCCTCTACCGGGAGGGCGCTCCGGGAGAGGCCGTCGACCCGCGCACCATCGAGCCCCGCAAGGTCGGCCTCAAGACGCCCCGCTCCCAGCGGGGCCTCACGGCCAGCGAGACGGTGGCCTGAGTCGGACCGTTCGGTCCCTTCGGTCCCTGTGGTGTTCGAAAGTGCCCCTGAGCTGCGCTTTTCCCCAGGGTCCAAGAGGACGGAACAGCCCCTGGGCGCGCTCGCGGCGGCCCGCTGTCTCCCTGGGAATCCCCAGGGACGGCTCTCCATGGCCCCGGACCGCTCGGGAGCGCTCGGGAGCGCCCTGGAGCGTTCGGGATCACACCCAGGTGTGGTTCGCGTCGGTGACGGCCTCCAGGGCGGCGTCCGTGACGGCGGCGCGGGGGTGACTCAGGGCAGCCAGGGCGGGGCCGCCGTCGGGAAGCTCGTCCGGCTCCTGCCCGGCGAGCCCCGCGCGGACCTCGGGGGTGATGTGGAAGCGGTGGATCAGGGGGAGCCCCCGCGGGGTGTAGTGGGTGGAGTCGGTCCGGCGGTCCGTGTCCGCACGTGTAACCGTTCCTCCACAGCCGGCCCGGCTCTCGTGGGGCGGGGAAGAACCGCGGCTAGGGTCGTGGTCATGGGGGATCGGGTAACACGAGTCAGGCAGTGCAGGCAGTGCAGGCGACCGCTCGACGAGCGCCGCTGGGGGCGTCCGAAGCGGTTCTGCACCCGGTGGCACCGGGTGAGGTACTGGCTGGAGGAGCTGGGCGAACTCGTGTTGAGCTGAGGGCGTTCGACGCACGTGGTCGAACGGCGTCGCCGGCGACCCCGGCCCCGCCGGGATGTGCGGTGGGGCCTGTGCGGCGCGTCTCCTCGACATCCCTGGCCCACTCGTCTCGTCGTCCGGCGCCCGCAGTTGTCGGCCGCTGTCCTTCACTGGCGATCGTAGCCACTCCCCGATTCGGAATCAACCAGAGTTTATTTCGAATCAATTCCCGGACAGTTTTCCGAACCGTGCATCGCCGATCCGCCGTCACGGCATCAACCTTGCAGGTGAGGGCCTTGCTGGAGTGTTTCGTTCCCCTTCCTCCAGGGCTTTCCGTGCGAGAGAAATCCTCCCGGCATGGCGCCTGATGTGCGGCATTCAGGGCGAAATCTCACACTTTTTTGCAAGTTGACGAACCGACAGATCAGCCGGCTATCTTGCGCCGAGTGTTATCGCCTCGATGACAACCACGCAGAGCTCTCTGCGCTCTGTCGTCCGTCTGAAAGGGCCCCAATGACGCCGCGCCAACGGTCATACGGTCATTCCCCATGAGTGTGGCCGTCGCGGTCGGAGGCCTTCACCCCTTCCTCCCGTCGCCGACGCCGCCCCCGACCGGGCCGAAACCACCGCCCCCTCGACCTCCGGCATGACACCACCGGCACCCTCACGCCCCAGGGCCTGACCCGAGCCCCTGCTTCGGCGGCACCGCCGCCGCGCCTTCCCACCCCAGTGGTGCCCGGTGTCCGTCATGCCCGAAAACACAAGCGAACACCGGGCACCGACCCGGAATCCCTCACGAAGGAACCCCATGCCTGACACCCGTCCGCGCGCGCTGCGGATGACCGGCCTGCTCGTCACCGCCACCGCGGTCGCCGGGGCCCTGATCTCGTCCGGATCCGCCCAGGCACTGACCGGCCCCGAAGCTCCCGCCGACCAGTACGCGTACACCGCGAAGCTGAGCATCGGTCACGAGGTCGACAGCCGTGCCTGCACCGCGACGCTGGTCAACTCCCGCTGGGTCCTGACCGCCGCAGCATGCCTGGCGGCAAAGCCCGGCGACGCCGTCACGGCCGGGCCGCCCGCCCTCAAGACGACCGCCACCTTCAGCGGCGGCCAGACCCGCGAGATCGTCGAGGTCTCCGCGAGCGCCGCCGACCGCGACCTGGTCCTCGCCCGCCTGGCCACCCCCGTCACCGACATCACCCCCGTCAAGCGTGCCACCGCCGCCCCCGCGGTCGGTGGGGAACTGACCGCCGTCGGGTTCGGCCGTACGAAGACCGAGTGGGTGCCGGACAAGGCGCACACCGGCGCGTTCACCACGAACGGCAGCGACGCCACCACCCTGGCCATCACCGGCAAGGGGACGGACGCCATCTGCAAGGGGGACACCGGCGGCCCGCTCCTGAACGCCGCGGGCGAACTCGTCGCGATCAACAGCCGCTCCTGGCAGGGCGGCTGCCTCGGCCAGGTCGAGACCCGTACCGGAGCGGTGTCCGCGCGCACCGACAACGTCGGCGACTGGATCGACCGAGTCACCGGGCCGCGCAACGGTTCCCAGGTCTCGCTCCTGGCCGCCGGCGGCGGAACGATGTGGTCGCAGTCCGGGGACCTGGGCTACGGCGAGTACGGGCAGTCCTGGAGCAAGGTCGAGGGCCAGGACATCTCACGTGTAACCAGCGTGCGCTCGGGCGAGTACGTGCGCGCCTTCGGCATCGCCGGCGGCCGCGTCTACAGTCGGGACCTCAACACCCGTACGAACCAGTGGTCTCCGTGGGGTGAGGTCCCCGGCGGCGCGGCCGGTACGCGCGACATCGCGGCCTCGGTCGTGGGCAACGTGGTGCACCTCCAGATCGCCGGCGCGGACGGTTCGCTGTACACGCAGGTCGGGGACTACAACGCCGGCCGGTGGAACAACACCTGGAACCAGGTCGGCGCCTCCGGCCTGACGAACGTCACCAGCGTCGCGGCGGGAACCACCGTACGCCTCTACGCCGTCGCCGACGGCCGCGTGTACGGGCGGGACCTCAACACGCAGAACGGCTCGTGGACCGGCTGGGGCCAGCTCCCGGGCGGGGCCGCGGACGTCAAGGACATCGCCGCCGGCCTGGTCGGCAACAACGTCGAACTGCAGATCATCGGCGGCGACGGCGCGGTCTGGACGCAGTACGGCAACTACGACACCGGCTACTGGAACGACGCCTGGACCCGCGGGGGCGGTAGCGACCTCACCCGCCTGAGCAGCAGCCCCGTCGGAAAGAACGTCAACGTCTACGCCGTCGGCGCCTCCGGCAAGGTCCTCAACGCCACGCTGCAGAGCGGCCCCGGCACCTGGTCCGCGTGGAAGGAGGTCCCCGGCGGCCTCGGGGGCGCGGCCGACGTCAGCGCCGTCGCCATCGCGGCGCCGACCAGGGTCACCCTGGCCGCGGGCGGCCAGGGCACGCTCTGGAGCCAGCAGGGCGACCTGAACACCGGTTCCTACGGCGGCCGGTGGGGCAAGGTCGAGGGCCAGGACATCTCACGTGTAACCAGCGTCGCCGCCGAGCACCACGTCCGGTACTACGGCATCGCCGGCGGTCGGGTGTACGGCCGCGACCTGGACACCCGTACGAACCAGTGGTCTCCGTGGGGTGAGATCCCCGGCGGCGCGGCGGGCACGCGCGACATCGCGGCCTCGATCCTGAACAACGTGGTGCACCTCCAGATCGCCGGCGCGGACGGTTCGCTGTACACGCAGGTCGGGGACTACAACGCCGGCCGGTGGAACAACACCTGGAACCAGGTCGACGCCTCCGGCCTGACCAACGTCACCAGCGTCGCGGCGGGAACCACCGTACGCCTCTACGCCGTCGCCGACGGCCGCGTCTACGGGCGGGACCTCAACACGCAGAACGGCTCGTGGACCGGCTGGGGCGAACTCCCCGGTGGTGCCGCGGACGCCAAGGACATCGCCGCCGGCCTCGTCGGCAACAACGTCGAACTCCAGATCATCGGCGGCGCCGGCGGACTGTGGCTCCAGTACGGCAACTACGACGCCGGCCGCTGGAACAACACCTGGACCGACGCCGGCGGCACCGGCCTCAGCCGGGTGACCAGCATCGCGTCCGGGAAGAACGTCCACGTCTACACGGTCGGCGCCTCGGGCAAGGTCTCCGGCTCGATCCTCGTGAGCGGCCCCGGCACGTTCACGGCGTGGAAGGAACTCCCGGGCGGGCTCGCGGGCGTCACCGCCGCCGCCGGCAAGTAACACCACACCTCCCCGCGGCGGCCGCGCCACGCGGCCGTCGCCCTCCGGGCCCGCACGCCCCCGCGTCGCCACAGCGGCGGGGGAGCGGCGTCGGGCCCGGAGGCGCGGACGTGCTGCCGGACCCGGCCGTGCACCAGGAGCGCGCGCTGGGCTAGGTTCAGGGCGGAGTGTCTGTTACATGTCAGGTGAGAGGGGTCGGGTCATGCGGGGGCGCAGTCGGCGGGCGGTCACCACGGTCGCGGGGTTGCTGCCCTTGCTCGCGTTCTGCGTCACGGGCTGCGGACCGGACGCGCAGGACCGGGGCGCGCCGCCGAGCGGCGGGGCCGCCACTTCCGCCGACGCCCGCCCGCGGGCCTCGTCCGCCCCGCCGGCGCCCCGTCCGCTGACGGACAGCCAGACGATCTCGGCCTTGATCGGCCCGTCGGACCTGTCCGGGACCTGGACGACGACGAGCGAGGACCTGTCGCCGGACGTCGAGGAGGGCGACCAGGGCATTCACGGCGTGGACGGGGACACCGCCTGCGACGAGGTGGTCGCCGCCTCCTTGCGTGCTCCGCGGTCCACGGCAACGGTCAGCCGGACCATGAGGCAGGCCACGGGCCAATCGACGGTCGGCGTCGTCGTTCAGGCGTACGCCGACGTCGAGGGCGCGCAGCGGCAGGTCGAGCAGGTGAGGCAGCTCCAGCAGCGGTGTTCCGGGGCGAAGGTCGAGTCGTGGACGGTGGAGTACGCGGCGTGGAGCACTCCGCCACGCGGCGACGATTCCCACGGGATCCGGATGCACCTGGCCGGCAAGCGCTTCGACGAGGTCGTCATCCGCGTCGGGACGGCCACCTTGACCATCACCTTCGCCGGGACCGCCGGTGACGACACCGCCCTGGTGGAAGGCGTCACGGCGCGGGCGACGGAGAAGCTGCGTACGACCTCCACCGGGCAGGCGGACCGGGGGAGCGCTTCGAATGCCGTCGCCCGGGGAGGGGCTCGCATGGACACGTGGCAGGACCTGACGGCGCGGCTGGACGCGCGCGTGGATGCGGCGTCGCCCGGCGAACGCGGCGTCTTCGCCGCGGGCGTCGCCGAGCGGCTGATGGGCTGGCACGAAGCCCTGCCCGAGGGCGAACGGGCGGCCTTCACGCTGGGCCTGCGCCCGCTCCTGGACACGGTGTGGGAGGGCGTCCTCGGCGATCCGGAGGCGTACGTCGCCGTCAACCGCGGCCTGGCGGAGTTCATGCTCAGCGCGTACTGCCACGTCGACCGCCTGGCAGGACCCGAGGACGCCTACGAACCCGCCGCCGCCGCGACCCTCCACGCCGCGCGCGCCTACGTCTTCGGCTGCGCCGACTTCGCGGTCTGGGCCGGCCGGCGGGCCGTCGACGATCGGCACCTCGAACACATCGCCGGCCTCGGGCTCGAAGACGGAGACCCCCTGGACACCGACAGCGCCCTGATCGACGAGCTGAAGCGGCAGCTTCGCGACCTCGACCTCATCGCCGCACGCGCGAAGGAACTGCGCCACGCCCGCTTCGGGCTGCCCCTGGACACGTCGGAGCGGCTGCGCACGGAACTGCGTACTCCGCTCTCCCGCCGCGACTGACGGGACGGGGGAGCGCGGAAGCGCGGGCAGCCCCTACAGGCCCAGGCGCGCGACGAAGTCCGAGAACGTGGGCGTCACGATCCGCCACCGGCACATCCGGGGATCCGTCCGGTAGTCGCTGCCGACGACGCGGGGATCGGCGGGGTCGGTGCGGTAGTCGAGCGCCAGGGCGCCGTCGTCGCCGGGGTTGCGGGTGCAGGCGATCAGAACGGCCTGTTCGACGTCCAGCCAGGGCAGTTCGAGCGGGACGGCGCTCGCGCTCCCGCGCGCCTGGCGAAAGTACGTGGAGTGCGGATCGTCGGCGATCAGGTCCATCGACCGGGACGCGAACGTCATCTGCTCCGGGTCCCGCACGAAGGCGAGGGGGTCCTCGAACCACGGAACGACCTGCGCCATGGCCGCGTCGCCGGGGTGTCGCCACAGGCCGCGGTCGATGAGGGATGTCAGCGGGACGGGCAGCGGGAGTCCGCGGACTGTCGAAGGTGCCATGGCCCGAAGCCTCGCACGTCGACACGTGACACCGCACACCCGGCCCCGAAGGCGTCCGTCCAGGTCAGCGGAAGTCCGCGGCGTGGTCCACCGCCCACTCCCGGAAGGACCGGGCCGCGGTGCCCGTGATGCGCTCGACCTCGTCGCTCACGGGCTCCGGATCGTCGAGCATCGACGCCTGGGCCGGCAGTACGGCCTCCACCAGCTCCGCCGGATAGCCCGCCGCCCTCATCTCCTCGACGGCCTCCTCCAGCGTGAGCTCCTCGAAGCGCAGCGGTCGCCCGATCGCCTCGCCGATCAGGGCCACCTGACGTTCCTGGGTGACGCGTTCGGGACCGGTGAGCACGGGGCGGGCACCGAGCAGGGCGTCGGTCGTCAGCGCACGCACCGCGACCGCGGCGATGTCCGCCTCGTGGATCAGCGGGCGGGCCAGCCCCGCCAGCGGCGCCCGTACGGCACCGGAGGCGCGGACGCCGTCCGCCCAGCCCAGCGTGTTGCTCGCGAACCCGGTGGGCCGCAGCGCCGTCCACTCCAGGCCCGACGCCTCGATCAGCCGCTCCAACTCCGTGTGGAACAGGGTGATCGCCTCGCCGGGCGCCTCCGTCTCCTTGCCCTTCCCGACCCCGGCGGACGACAGGTAGACCACCCGCCGGGCCGTCGCCGTTCGATGACACGACCTTCGTACGTCAACCAAACTTGAGGTCAAGCGTCGACGGTCGAGGCCGTCCGGCCCGGTCACCCCGCGGTGGCGGTGCGCACCGTGCGCAGGCTCATGGCCGACATCATGGCCCGCCTGGGAGCCCGCAGCAGATTTCGGGCGGGCATGAAGGCTGACCCTCCACCGCTACCTTCGATCATGGATCCGCCGCGATCCCGCGGCATTGTGCACCGCATGACGAGGAGCGAGATTCATGCCCGAAATCCCCTGTGACATCGAGGCGTTGGCCAAGACCATCGAGACCGGAGCCGCCGAGCGCGACCGACCGGTGCTCGTGGGCATCGACGGCCCGGGCGGTACGGGGAAGAGCACACTGGCCGCTCTCCTCGCCGTACACCTGCCGGATCCGGTGATCGTGCACATCGACGACTTCTACCTTCCCTCCGCCGATCGCCCCGCCCGCTCCGACGCAGACGCCGTCGCCGCCAACTTCGACCTCGCCCGCCTCGACCGCCAGGTCCTGCGACCCGCCATCGCCGGCCTGCCGACGCGCTACCAACGCTACGACTGGGACAACGACCGCCTCGGGGACTGGACCGAACTGGCGCCCCTCACCCCTCTGATCGTGGAGGGTGTCCATGCGCTCCACGCCGATCTCCGCCACGCCTACACGCACACCATCCACTGCCAGGCTCCCCGCGACGTGCGTCTGAACCGGGGGCTGGAACGCGACGGAGAGGAGGCTCGCACGACCTGGGAAGACGAGTGGATGCCCGCGGAGGACGCCTACCTCGCGGCCCACCTGCCCCACCGGCACTCCGACACCCTCCTCGACAGCCACACCCTGTCGCCCGCCCCGGACGGGACTCCTCGCTACACGCTCGTCACCCCCACCCGGCCGTGATCCGCCTCGCGGCCGCCCCCTCGCCGCCGAGGCGAGGCCGGGGCGGCCGCACGACCGTGCCCCACCCGTGCCCTCACCCGTGACCACCCCGGTACGGCCCCCACCCCACGTCCGGAGTCGAGGTCAGGCGTCGGGGGAGAGGTGGCGGGTGTCGCCGAGGGTGACGACCTGGCGGTTGTGGAAGAAGTCGTCCTCGCGGAGCGTGGTGATGCTGCCGGAGGGTGCCCGGAAGGAGGCGTAGCCGGCCGACTCGATCGGCATCCTGATCCAGGACGCCACGACACAGGTCAGGGTGCCGCCGTGCGTGACGATGATCTGGTGCTCGCAGGGGCTGCGCAGGATCTCGTCCATGGCCGCGTAGACGCGTCGCGCCCACACCTCCTTGGTCTCGGCGCCCCGCACGCCCTCGTCGTGGTCCATGCGCTCCCCGACGGCCGGGGGCGGGACGAAGCGCCGGTCGAGCCACTCCTGCGGCATCCCTTCCGCTTCGCCGTAGGACTTCTCCCGCAGCCTGCGGTCCAGGACCGGCTCGACGCCGAACACCTCGGCCACCCGATCCGCCGTCTCCCGGGTGCGCCGCAGGTCCGAGGAGTACAGCTCAAGCTCGGTGCCGTCCGGGATCCGGGCCCGCAGTGCCCGCGCGATGGAGGCCGCCGCACGTACGCCGACGGACGTCAGGCGTGATTCGTGCCAGCCGCCGACGATCCCCTCGACGTGATGCGTCGCCTCGGGATGGGTGACGACGTGAAGCGTGCGCATCGGGGGTGTGTACCTTCCGCGTGTGGGTGGCGTCCCGGCCTGGTGGCCGATCGCAACCATGGAACGGGCGTTTCGAACCGGCAAGCGATTTTCGCCCTGTGCGGGCTCGATATCGTCTGATGTCCCGTCTCTGCCACGTCTAGTGTGTACCGATGGGTAACGAATCGAATCCGCAGGTGTTCTCGAACCGTTGGGCCGATGCCGTCGGGCCCGGCGGCGGGGAGTCGTCGCGGGATCGCTGCGGGTGCATCGAGCACGGCTCCGGGGCGCAGGGGCCGACCCGCTTCCATCCGGAACGTCAGGACACCACCGCGCCCGGATGGATCCGCCTCCTGGAGCTGGTCGAGGAGGCGGCGGCCGACGGGCGGGAGGTCTTCAAGCCGCTGGTGGAACTCACGGCGCGGGAGCGGCGGCAGGTCGTCACGCTCCCGGCGACCATCGCGAAGCTGACCTCGGTGCGACACCTCGTGCTGTACGGGAGCAACCTGGTGCGCGTCCCGCCGGAGATCGGCGCGATGAAGAGCCTGGAGGAGTTCACCCCGTACACCTCCTACCGCCTGCACTGGTTCCCGTACGAGCTCACCCGGTGCCTCGACCTGAGCCGCAGCACGGTCAGCACCCGTGCCCTCTACGGCAACCCCAAGCGGCGGCCCCCGTTCCCGTCGCTGTCGGGCGAGACGGAGGCCGGCCTCCGAGGGGTCGACCCCGAAGACCTCGACCCCGAGGTGTGGGGTGCCACGGCGATCCGCACGTGCAGCGTCTGCGACCGGCCCCTCCAGGGGGCGGACCTCCACCGGGTCTGGATCTCCCTCAGGACGTCGGGCGCCGACGTGCTGCCCCTGCTGGTCAACGCCTGCTCGACGGCGTGCGTCGAGGCGCTGCCCACGCCGGCCGACGGCTACGCCCGTACGCCGCACACCGGCGGGCCGCACACCGGCGGCCGACCGAACACCGGCCGGCTCTCCGCCGGCTGAGGCCTCGCCGGCGCCCGGCCGGCGCCCGGCCGGTTCCTCGTCACACCGCCCGGTGCAGCCCCATCAGCAGCAGCCACAGCTGTTCGGCGAGTGCGTCTGGGTCCATCGGGACGGTGCCGTGCAGCCAGTCCGCGAGGACCCCGGTGAAGGCGGCGGCCACCGCCGAGGCGACGAGTTCGGGGTGCGGGGCGCCGGCGGCCTCGCGTTCGGCGCGGGCGCGCTCCCGGAGCTCGTGGTGGAGGCGTTCGCCCAGGGGCCCGAGGCCGCCGGGCAGCAGCAGTACGCCGTACAGCGGTGCCCGCGCCGCCGCCTGCGCCAGGAATCCGGCCAGCGCGGCGGGAGGTTGCCTCGGCGGTCGCGCGGCCGGGCCGGTCTGCCAGGCGTGCAGGGCGTCGACCGCCGCGCGCACCACGTCCGCGCAGGCGTCCACCGCGAGCGCGGTGAGGTCCTCGTAGTGCAGGTAGAAGGTGGCGCGGCCGACCCCCGCCCGCCGTACCACCGCCGAGACGCTGACCTCCGCGAGCGCGGTCGTGGCGCACTCGGCGAGCAGGCTCTCGCGCAGCCGCTGCCGGGTCCGCGCCGTGCGGGGGTCCGGGGCCCGCTCCCGGCCCGGGCTCACGAAGCCGCCAGTGCCGAGGCGAGGGCGAGCGCCGCCGGCAGGGCCTGGACGAACAGGATGCGGCGGTTGGCGGTCGCGGCCCCGTACACCCCGGCGATGATCACGCAGGCCAGGAAGAAGATCTGGGTGGCGAGCGAGTCGATCACCAGCGCCCAGACCAGCCCGGCGGCCAGGAAGCCGTTGTAGAGGCCCTGGTTGGCCGCGAGCGTCGCGGTGACGCGGGCGGTCTCCGCGTCGAACCCCGACAGGCGTCGTCCCGGCGGCCGCTGCCACAGGAACATCTCCAGCACCAGGAAGTACGCGTGCAGCGCGGCCACGAGGCCGATGAGTATCTGCGCCGTCGTGTGCATGGCCGCCTCCGGGGGTCCAGCTCTCATCCGTATATTTCCTGGACAACTGTACAGGATCTCGAAGAGCGGGCCCGCGCGGGCCCGACCCGGAGCCGAGCGCGCGAACAGCCGAACGCTACGTCGACGGCCTGGGGCGCGGCGCCTCCACGGGCCGCTTCTGCGGCGGAGGCGTCTTCGGAGGGAAACTCGGCGGAACCTTCGGACCCTTGGCGTGCGCGACCTCGCTCATGCCTCGCACGCTACGCCGCCCGCCCCCGCCGCGCAGGGGCATCGAGTACGCGCCGGTGACGGTGGGTCGACCATCCCAAAGGGTGCGAAGTGGGGCACGGTGGACCAGGCAAGGCTCCCGCCAGGCCCACATCCCGCCCCGGAGGTTCCATGGCGACCAGCGGCACGCCCCGCACCGACGTCCCGAGCGAGGCCCCGGCCCGGCCGTCGCTCGTCCTGGCGTCCCTGATCACCGTCGCCGCGGTGGCCAACCTGAACCTGTCCGTGGCCAACGTGGCGCTGCCCGCGATCGGGAAGGCGTTCGACTCCTCCCAGACCTCCCTGAACCTGGTCGCCGTCGGCTACTCCCTCGGCCTGGCCGCGTCCGTGCTCTACCTGGGCGCGATCGGCGACCGCCACGGGCGCAAGCTGCTGCTGCTCCTCGGCATCGCCCTGTCCGTCCCCGCCTGCCTGCTCGCCGCGTACGCGCCGAGCGACGGCGTCCTCGTGATGGCCCGGGTCCTCGGCGGCCTCTCCGCCGGCATGGCGTACCCGACCACCCTGGCGCTGATCACCGCCCTGTGGGCCGGGCCGGGACGGACGAAGGCGATCGCGCTGTGGGCGGCCCTGGGCGGCGGCATCTCCATGCTCGGCCCGGTGATCGCGGGCGCCCTGCTGGAACGCTTCTACTGGGGCTCGGTGTTCCTCGTCACCCTGCCCCTCGCCCTCGTAGCGCTGGTCATGGCCCTCATGTTCGTGCCCGCGCACGCCAACGAGTCGGTCGAACCGGTGGACAACCTCGGCGGCGTCCTGTCCGTCCTCCTGATCGCGGGACTGGTGCTGGCCATCAACTTCGCCGCCGTCCCCGGTCAGGGGCGCCTGGTCATCGGCCTCGCCGTGATCGCCGCGCTGGCCGGGGTGGCGTTCTTCCGGCGCCAGCGCCGCGCCGCCAACCCGTTGTACGACCTCCACATCGCCGGTCGGCGCACGTTCTGGGTCGCGGCCTGCGCGGGGATCATCGTCTACGGAGCCCTGATGGGGTCGGCGTTCATCAGCCAGCAGTACCTCCAGAACGTGCTGGAGTACAACCCCGTCGAAGCCGGCGCCGCCATCCTCCCCCTCGTCGTGCTGATGGTGCTCGTGGCACCGCGCTCCGCGAAGCTGGTCGAGACCCGCGGCGCCCGCGCGACCCTGTTGATCGGCTACACGTTCCTCTTCCTCGCCTTCGCCTGGATGCTGCTGTTCTGGGATGAGGACAGCCGCTACTGGCAGATCGGCCTCGCCTACGTCCTCATCGGCACCGGCGCCGGCTTCGCCGGGACCCCCGCCTCCCACTCGCTCACCGGATCGGTGCCCGTACGCCGCGCCGGCATGGCCTCGGGCACCGCCGACCTGCAACGGGACCTGGGCGGGGCCATCATGCAGTCCGTCATGGGCGTCCTCCTCACCGCCGGCTACGCCTCGGCCTTCAGCGCGGCGATCGCCGCCTCCCCCGAGAGCCGGAAGGTGTCGGAGCAGGTCCAGAGCGAGCTGACGAAGTCGTTCGCCTCCGCCGACGAGGTCGCCGGGCAGCACCCCCAGTACGCCGACCAGATCGTCGCGGCGGCACGCCAGTCGTTCCTCCACGGCGACGACTGGGCGTACGCCGTCGCCCTGGCCGCCATCGGCCTGGGGGCGCTGCTGATCCTCTTCAGGTACCCGCACCGCGACGCCGAACGGGAACTCCTGCTGCGTTACCACGCCGAGGACGCCGCCCCCGCCCCCGCCTCCTCCCCGGCGGGGAGGCCGAAGGGACCGGGGGCCTGAGGGCGGAGGCGTCGTCCGGCCGCGTCCGCCCCCCCCGGCCGACGTTGAGCCGTTCGGTTCGCCGGAGCACTCCATCGGGTCAGTGGCGGTCGCGCCACCCGGCCGTGACGAGGCGGCGGTGCTGTCGTGAACGACACCACCGTCGGCCGAGGCCCCAGAGCTCCCGCCGTCCGCCGAGAAACCCGTCCGCCGAGAAACCCGTCCGCCGAGAAGCCCGTCCGCCACGAAAGCCGTCCGCCACGAACCGCCGAGGCTCACCAGCACATGAACAGCGCGATCGCGATCCTGGCGGACACCCCTCCGCAACTGCTGCCCGCCCGCCAGCTCATGGCCTTCACCCTGGCCTCCCACATCCTGCTCGTCCCCTTCGGCGTGGCCCTGCCCGCCATCACCCTCCTGATGCACTACCGCGGGCTGCGCAAGGGCGACGCGGTCGCCCTCCTGCTCGCCCGCCGCTGGTCGGCGGTCATGGCCGTGCAGTTCGCCATCGGCATCGTCACCGGGACCGTGCTCTCCTTCGAGTTCGGTCTGCTGTGGCCGGGCCTGATGGGCCGGTGGGGCGACGTCTTCGGCATCGGCTTCGGGGTCGAGGCGTGGGCGTTCTTCCTGGAGGCGATCCTCATCGCCATCTACCTCTACGGCTGGCGACGCCTGGCGCCGTGGACGCACTTCTGGCTGGCCCTGCCCCTGCCGCTGACGGCCCTGCTGGGGGCGTTCGGCATCATCGCCGCGAACTCCTGGATGAACACCCCGCGCGGCTTCTCGCTCGACGCGGCCGGCAACCCCGTGGACATCGACATCCGCAGGGCCATCTTCACGCCGATGTTCGGCCCCGAGTACTGGCACTTCGTGGCGGGCGTCGTCCTCACCGCGGGCTACGTCGTCGCCGGGGTGTACGCCGTCGGCTGGCTGCGCGGCCGGCGCGACCACTACCACCGGCTCGGCTTCACCGTCCCCTTCACCGTCGCCGCGATCCTCACCCCCGTGCAGTTCGTGCTCGGGGACTCCATCGCCCGCTCGGTCTTCCACGAGCAGCCGGTGAAGTTCGCCGCCACCGAGATGGTCTGGAAGACCGGAACCCACGTACCCGAGATCATGTTCGGACGCCTGCACGCCGACGGAACGGTCACCGGCGGCATCAGGATCCCCCAACTGGACTCGATCCTCGCCGGCTTCAGCCCGAACACCGAGGTCAGGGGGCTGTCGTCGGTCCCCGCGAGCGACCGTCCGACGGCGACGCAGGCCACGATCGCCCACTGGGCGTTCGACATCATGGTGACGATCGGGAGCCTGCTCGTCCTGCTCGCCCTCTGGTACGGCTGGTGCTGGCTGCGCCGCCGCGACCTGCCGCGTTCACCGTGGTTCTTCCGGTGCGCCGCCGTCGCCGGGGCGGCCTGCCTGCTGACGGTGGAATGCGGCTGGATCACCACCGAGGTGGCGCGCCAACCCTGGATCGTCTACGAGAACATGCGGGTCTCCGAAGCCGTCACGGACACCGCGGCCGCCCCGCTCTGGACGATGCTCGCCGTCGTCATCGTCGTCTACGTCCTGATCTTCGGCACCTTCCTGGGCGTCCTGCTCAAGATGCGCACCCGCTGGCGGATCGCCGACGAGCGACAGGGCGCGGCCGAGACCGCCGGCACCCCGGAAACCGACGCCCCCTACGGCCCCCGGCGGGCGATCGCCGTCGCGGATCGGGCACCGGATCGGGCACGGGACGGCGTAGCGGATCGGGCACCGGATCACGGTTCCGCGCGCGGCGACGGAGGAGAGCGATGATCCAGGACGTCGTGGCCTGGGTGCTGCTGGCCGCCGTGGCCGCCTACGCGTGCGCGGGCGGCACCGACTACGGCGCCGGGTTCTGGGACCTCTTCGCCGGCGGGACGGCACGCGGCAAACGGCCCCGGTGGCTCATCGACCACGCCATGGAGCCCGTCTGGGAGACGAACAACGTCTGGCTCATCTTCGTCCTCGTGTTCATGTGGACCGGCTTCCCGATCCTCTTCCAGACGGTCTTCACCGCCATGTGGCTGCCCCTGGCGCTCGCGGCCGTGGGGCTCGTCCTGCGCGGCGCGGGCTTCGCCCTCCGCAAACCCATGACCGACCTCGTGCGGCGCAGGATCTACGGCACCACCTTCGCCGCGTCCTCCCTCCTCGTGCCCTTCTTCCTCGGGGCCGTGGTCGGCGGACTGGCCACCGGCCGGGTCGCCCCCGGCGCCGAGGCCTCCGCGGACGCGTGGTCGAACGGGACCTCCGTACTCGTCGGACTGCTCACCGTCGCCGCGACCGCCTTCCTGGGCGCGGTGTTCCTGACCGCCGACGCCCGCCGCTTCGACGCCCCCGACCTCGTCCACTACTTCCGGCTGCGGGCCTGGTGCAGCCTCGGGGCCATCGCCGTCCTGACCGTCATCGGCCTCGTCGTCACGCGCGACGACGCGCGCCACGTCCACGACGGCCTCACCGGCGGCGTCGGCCTTGCCTTCGTCCTGGCGGCCGCCGCCTGCGCGGTGGCCACCGCCGTCCTGCTGTACCGCATGGCGACGGGCTGGGCGAGGGTCACCGCCGTCGGCAGCGTCGCCCTGGTCGTGGTCGCCTGGGGCCTGGCCCAGCGCCCCTACCTCATCCCCACCTCGCTCACCGTGGACCAGGCGGCCGGCGCGCCGACGACGCTGCGCTGGCTGCTCCTGGTCACGGTCATCGCGATCGTGCTCGTCGGCCCGCCGCTGGTCCTGCTCTACCGCCTGGACACCAGCGGCGCCCTGCAACCCCTCGCCGCCGACGACCTGCGCCGGACGGCCGTGAACCGCGACCCGGGCTCACCCCCCGTCGCCTGAACCCCCGTGGCCCGAACCCCCCCGTGGCCTGAACCCCCCCCGTGGCCTGAGCCCCCGTCGCCTCAACCCGCCGCGTCGAGTCCGGTGTAGATCGTGGCGGTGCGCCACAGGGGGGCGTTCACGGCCGCGGCCTCGCCGCGGTAGAGGGAGACGAGGGTGTCGGCGCGGCGCCACCAGGTGTCGGTGAGGCCGGCGACCTCGGGGACGGGCTCGAATCCGTCGAGGTCGAGCGTGTCGACCTCCTCACCCGTCAGCCTGGTGGTGGCGCGCGCCCACCTGCGGGCGTGGTGGGCCAGGGCCAGCGATTCGACCCATCCCTCGACGCCGGCGTGCAGCGGCGCCCAGGCGGTGCCCTGGAGGCCGAACTCCCCGCCGGGCCCGATCATGAACGAGTAGGGCAGCGAGGTGCGTTGGTCACCGGCCCAGAACCGCCAGTCCGGGTGGGGGCCGTACGGTCGGTCCGCGCCCAGTGAGTGCGGGCCTCCGTCGTAGGAGGGGGAGGGCGGCAGAACGAGTCCGCCCCAGGTCGCCTGGTAGGCGACCACGCGGTCGATCTGCGCGTCCGGGACACCGTCTCGCGCCCATTGAGCCCGGTACGGCTCCAGGTCGACGCACTCGGTCCAGTGACCGTGCACACGGACGAAGGACGCGGCCCTCTCCGTGAGGCCTTCGGGTGTTGCCTTGGTGATGGGCACGTGCGCTCTCTCCTTCGGAGGGGCTCGGGGGTTGTGGTCCCGTCATCCGGTGCGTCAGGTCACGGCGAGCCGGTCCACCAGCAGCCCCACCCGCGTCTCTGCGTCCCGCGCCGGCAGCCTTCCCGCGCGGGTGAGGGTGGCCAGCCCGTGCAGGGCCGCCCAGAATACCTCGGTGAACAGCCCCGGGTGGACGCCGTCCCCGGCGACCCCGTCGAGGGTCTCCAGCAGGGCCGCGAACGCGTCCTTCAGCGGCGCCGGGGTGTCCTCCTCCGCGAAGGCCAGGCCTCCGTCGAGCTCGAACATGGCGTCGTAGACCGCCGGGTTGCGGGTGGCGAAGTCGAGGTAGGCGCGGGCGAGATCGGCGACCCGGCCGCGGGGGTCGTCCGAGGCGGAGGTCGCGGCCCGCAGGGCTGCGGCCAGCTCGGCGGCACCCTCCAGGGCGACGGCGCCGATGATCTCGCGCTTGCCGCGGAAATGGCTGTAGAGGACGGGCTGGCTGTATTCGATCCGCTCGGCGAGCCGGCGGGTGGTGACCGCGTCCCAGCCCTGCCGCTCGGCGAGTTCACGGGCCGTGGCCACGATGAGGCGCTCGCGCTCCGCCCGTTCGCGCTGCTTGCGTTCCTGTACCGACATGATTCGATCCTAGCACTGCTAGACAATCGGGCGTCGATAGGTCTAGCGTTGCATCAGGAGCTAGCGCCGCTAGATTCCAGCAACGGGAGGGCCCGCCATGCACAACGCACTTGAGGTGTTCACCATCGTGGTCGTCGGCGTCATGGTGGGGGTGGAGTTCTCCGTCGCCTTCGTCATCAACCGGATCCTCGACGCGCTGCCCGAGGACAGCGGCCAACTCGGCCGCGCCCACGGCGGCCGGATGCTCGGCGCCGTGATGCCGGTCTGGTACATCGGCTCGCTCGTCCTCGTCGCGATATGGGCCGTCACCGGCTGGAGCGACCCCGGCACCGGCCTCGTCGTCACCGCGGGCGCCCTCCTGGTCCTCAGCGTCGTCATGTCGCTGCTCCTGCTCGTCCCGATCAACAACCGGGGCAAGACGTGGACCCCGGAGAACCGGCCCGCCGACTGGAAGCAGCAGATGAAGCGCTGGGACCGCTACCACCACGTCCGCGTCGCCGTCATCGTCGGCGCCTTCGCCCTGCTGGCCGCCGCACTCGTCTGAACGGGCGGGCGGCGGGCCGGCCGGCCCGCCACACCGTCGGGTCAGTCCGCCGTGACGCCCGTGAGGACGGCGAGGACGGCCAGCCGGATGCGGTTGTCCCGACCCGTCTTCGCCATCAGGTTGGCCACGTGCGTCTTCACCGTGGTGACCCCCAGATGCAGCCGGTCGGCGATCTCCTTGTTGGACAGGCCCACGCCCAGGAGCCCGAGGACCTCCCGCTCGCGCGGCGTGATCCCCGCGACCACGGGCTCCCCGGAGACCTCCGGTGAGGAACGCGAACGCAGGGCCTGGGCGACGAGCCGGTCGAGGACGTCCCGGCTGAACGGGGTCCCGCCGCCGGCGGCCCGACGTACGGCCTCCAGGAGCTCGGCCGGCGGGGTGTCCTTGACGAGGAACCCGCAGGCACCCGCCGCGAGGGCCGGATACAGGTGGTCGTCGTCGTCGAACGTGGTGAGCGCGACGACCCGGGAGGCCGGCCGCGCGGCCAGGATGCGGCGCGTGGCCGTGATGCCGTCCGTGCCCGGCATCCTCAGGTCCATGAGGACGACGTCCGGAGCGAGACGTTCGGCCAGCCGAACCGCCTCCGCCCCGTTGTCCGCCTCGCCCCCGATCTCGATGTCCGGAGCCTGCTCGAAGAGCATGCGCAAACCCATGCGCACGAGATGCTGGTCGTCGACGACGAGGACGCGGATCACGGGCGGGGCTCCATGTCGATCGCGGGTACGGGAAGTTCGGCTCGCAGTCGCCAGCCCTCGGCGGCGGGGCCCGCGTCCAGTCGGCCGCCGAGCAGGTCCACCCGTTCGCGCATGCCGATCAAACCGTGTCCGGCCGGACCGCCCGTTCGCGTCGGGTTCCCACCGGCCCGGCCGGCCCCGTCGTCCTGGATCGTCACGTGCACGGCGTCATCGGCCACCCGCACCGTCAGCTCGGCGTGCGCGCCCGGCCCCCCGTGCCGCGCCGCGTTGGCCAGACCCTCCTGCGCCAGACGCAGCACGGCCAGCCCGTGCACCGCGTCCAGCCCCGCGACCCGCGGATCCACGGACGGGGTCACGCTCAGACCGGCCTGACGGACGCGCGTGACCACCGACTCCAACGCCGCCGGCAGCGCCCCGGGCGTGACCAGGGAGTCGTCGCTGCGCGGTCCCGTCCGGTCGGGGTCCCTCAGCACGGTGACCAGGCGCCGCAGATCGGCCAACGCGGCGCCGGCGCTGGAGTGCAGGTCGTCCAGGACTTCGGTGATCCGGGGATCGGGGGTGCCGGTGCCGGTGCCGGTGCCGGTCGCGGCGAGGACGTGCCGGGCGACACCGACGCGCAACACCATGGAGGAGACGTGGTGCGCGACGAGGTCGTGCAACTCCCGCGCGATGGCCGTGCGTTCCGCCGTACGGGCGGCCAGGAGCCGTTGCCCGGCCCGCAGCTCCTGCTGCCGCGCGTACGCGCGCGCCTGCGACGCCGCGTCACGGGTGACCCGTACGTAGGAGCCCAGGAGCAGCGGCGCGCCGGCGAGCATGGCCATCTTGTAGAGCACGGGCAGGAGACCGCCGGGCAGCTCGTCGAAGCGGTGCACGGCGACGGTGAGGGCCAGTGCCGTCGCCCCGGTGGTGAGGAGGCGTCCGGAACGCTGCACCGCCAGCTCGAAGAGGGTGACGGCGGCCAACACCTTCAACGACGAGGCGGTGCCCGCGCCCAGCGCGTGCGCGGCCACGAGCAGCGCCGACTGGGCCAGGAGCGAGGCGAACACCCAACTCCCCGCGACGAGGCACAGTGCGAGACCGCCCGCCGCGACGCCCCAGTCGAGCGCCCCGGACGGATGCCGCAACAGCAGGAAGTAGCCGACGAGTACGCCCGCGAGCGCCAGGATCCGTAAGCCGGCGAAACTCTTGTCGAACGCGAGCTCGATCCACGGTCGGTTCATGGCCCCCACGATAGGCGGGCGTCCGTGCGCCAGGGGTCCTGCCGTGGGAGGAGGACGGCTCCTCCCACCGGCCGTGTGGTCGGACCGGTGGAGGGAACCGGCGGCCCGGGTCGGGCGCCGAGGATGATCGTCATGAACACCGAGGCGAACACGAACACGAACACGAGTGCCGGCGCGAGCAGGGGCGCGAGCAGGGGCACGAGCACGGGTACGGATACGGATACGGACAGGACGGCGGGATCCGCCGCCGTGGGACGGCGCTCCCTCCTCGGCGGTGCGGCCGCCCTCGGCCTCGGGAGCGTGGCCTTCGCCGGCACCGCCCGGGCGGCCGAGGCCCCGTCGGAGTCCCGCCGACAGGGCGGCCGCTTCCAGGGCAAGTCCGTACTGGTCACGGGCGGCACGTCCGGCATCGGCCGGGCGACCGCCAAGGCGTTCGCCCGCGAAGGGGCCCACGTCGGATTCTGCGGCCGACGCGCCGAGTTGGGGCGCCAGGTGGAACGGGAGATCCGGGACGCGGGCGGCGAAGCCGTCTACCTCCAGGCCGACGTACGCGTGGAGGCCCAGGTGCGCGCCTTCGTGGACCGGGTCGCGAGCCGCTACGGCGGCATCGACGTGGCCTTCAACAACGCCGGGATCGGCGCCGGAAAGCTCCCCCACGAGATGAGCGTCGAGGAATGGGACGACGTCCAGGCCACCAACGCCCGGGGGGTGTTCCTCTCGATCAAGTACGAGATCCCGCACATGCTCGGGGAACGCCGCAGCGTCATCATCTGCACCTCGTCGTCGGCGGCCGAACAGGCCCGGCCGAACAGCGCCGCGTACACCGCGAGCAAGCGCGCGGTGCAGGGCCTGGTGAAGTCCGCGGCGCTCGCCTACGGTCCCCAGGGGATCCGGATCAACGCCCTGCTGCCCGGCACCACCGACACCCCCTTCGTCCGCCCGCCCGGCATCCCGGACGCGGACTGGACGCGGTACAAGCAGGCGTGGGGACCGCTCAACGTCGACGGCCTCGAACGGATGGCCGACGCCGAGGAGATCGCGCGCGCCGTGCTCGGGCTCGCCTCGGACGACTTCCCCTACATGACGGGCACGTCCGTCACGGTGGACGGCGGAAGCACCGCGGGCCGCAAGATGATCCAGCCGAGCCTCACCTGAGGCACGACGCCGCCCCCGAGCCCGGGCCCCGCCCCCGAGGGCGGTGACGCCATGAGGACAATGAGGACGTGACGATGGAGTTTCCCGCCGTGATGCCGGCGACGGTGTTCGAGGCGGAACGGGTGGGCGATCTGGTCGGCGGGTCCGCCGGGGCCGAGCGGTTCGCGGTGGGCGGCGCCGACGTGGTCCTGGGCCCCTCCGGGACACTGATCATCGCGGAAGCGGCGGACGTCCCGGGCCGGAGCGGCGTGTGGAACGCGGAGGAGTTCCGCCTGTTCGGCCCGGCGCCCGCGTCGGTGACCGATCGCCTGATGGAACCGCCCCTCCACATCGCCGTCCGCACGGGCGCGGAGGTGCTGTACCTGGGCACCGCGTTCATGAGCCAGTGCGCCATGTCAGACGGGGTGCTGACCGACTGCGAACTGCTCCTCGACACCCCCCTGAGCAGGGACCTCCTGGACCGGGTACGCCCGCCCGGCCCGCCGGTGGAGCTTCCCGGCCTGGGCTGGCTGGGCGAGGTGAACGGCGACCGCGCGGCGGCACTGGAGGAGTTCGTCACCGCCTGGTACCCCGCCGGCACCGCACACGACAACGGCGCCGAGTCTCCGTCCCCTCACCCCACGCCCCCTCTGCCACCTGCCCTGAGGCACCTCCACCGGCTCGCGCGGCAATGGCCGGCGGCCCTCGGCGCCCAGAACAGGATCCTGCCCGGCTCGGACCCGCGCACCGACCCCCTCGGGGAGATGATCGTCTTCGGCGTCGAGAACCAGGGCGGCTTCTTCTGGTCCCTCCTGTGGACCCTCGACGACGCCGACCCCGAGGCGGATCCGACCGTCTGGTTCCGCCGCCACGACGAGCCGCCGATCCCGGAACGGGAACCGCTCAGCGGGTTCCTGCTCCAGTTCGCGCTCTACGAGGCCTCCATGGGCGCCGACCACCTGGCCCTGGCCCGCGGACTGACCCGGACCGAGGTCGAGCACCTGACCCGGAACCTGCGCCCGGTGCCCCTGCGCCCCTTCCAGCCCGACTCCGCCACCCGCTTCCACGTGGCCCCCGGCCTGGTCCTGCACGTCGACACCGCCCTGCACGGCGACCGCTACGACGCCTGGGCCGGCGCCACCCACCGCAGCGCCCTGACCCCCCTGGCCGACCTCCCGGTCGCCTGGACGCGCTTCGACGGCTAGCGAACGGGTCCAAGGGCCTCGACCTCTTGCCCCCGGTAGGCTGTCGATGTTTCGGTGCCTCCAACTGGGCGCCCCTCGCAGTCCTGTTGGCGGTCCGGCGCCCGCTTCCCGAACCGCATCGAGCGACCACCCGACCTCCTCGGAGCTGAAGATGGCCGACCCCGCCACCGACACGCAGCCCTCGTCGACCGACGGACCCACCGACGGCCGGCTCGTGCTGAGACCGCCGAGTCGTCGGGTGGAGCGTCGTGCCATCGGCTGGTGGGCGGCGCAGGCCGTCGCCGTCGTGCTTCCGCCGGTCCTCGTGCTGGTGCTGCTCGCCGTGCTGATCACACCGGCCCGTCCGTGGCTGCTGCTGTCCGCCGCCGTGATCGGGGTGCCGGGCCTGCTGACGATCCTGGTGATGCCCTACTGGCGCTACCGGGTGCACCGGTGGGAACACACCGACGACGCGGTGTTCACCCGCGCGGGGTGGGTGCGGCAGGAGTGGCGGATCGTTCCGCTGGCCCGCGTCCAGACCGTCGACACCGTACGCGGCCCGCTCCAGCAGATGTTCGGGCTGGCGACGGTCACCGTCACCACCGCCTCGGCGGCCGGCCCCGCCAGGATCGACGGCCTGGACCACGCGTTGGCCCGCGACCTGGTCGAGGAGCTGACCAGGATCACTCAGGCCACGCCGGGGGACGCGACGTGAGCACCGACGGGATCGACGCGGAAACGCCGGGGGCCGACCGGGCGCCCGGGGGCGGCGACGTCGCCTGGCGGCGGCTCGACCCCCGCGTCATCGCCGCCGTCGGCATCTGGTGCCTGCTGGTGGTCCTCGCGGCGGCCGCGGTCATGTGGTGGCGCGACGCCCCCTGGTGGCTGCACGTCTGCGTACCCGTGCCCGTGCTGGGGGTGCTCGGCTACGAGGTGCTGCGCTGGACCAAGACGTTCTACCGGCTGACGCCGGAGCGCGTCGAGCTGAGGACGGGCGTGGCCGTGCGCAGCCACCGCTCGATCCCGCGACAGAGGGTGCGCAGCGTCGACGTGACGGCGGAGCCGATCCACCGGATCCTGGGGATAGCGACCGTCAAGGTCGGTACGGGCCACCGGACCGGCTCCTCGACGAGCGCCGCCCTCACCCTGGACGCGCTGACGGTCGAGGACTCCGAGTCGCTGCGCGAGGAACTGCTGCGCCGCCCCGGCCACCCGGACGCGGAGGGGGCCCGGAGGGAGGCGCAGCCGCAGGCCGCGATCGACTGGCGCTGGCTGCGGTACGCGCCGCTGTCGGTGTCCGTGCCGCTGCTGGGCCTCGCGTTCGTCGGCGCCGTGTACGAGTGGTCGGACATCCTCGGAGCCGACCCCGACACCGTCGTGATCCCGAAGCTGATCACGTGGCTGGGTACCACGGAGCACCTGTGGCCCGTCGTGGCGGCGGCGGTCGTCGCGGTGGCACTGGCCGGAACCGTGGGCTCGCTCGGCCTGTTCGTCGAGATGTGGTGGGGCTTCCGTCTGACGCGCGAGCCCCACGGGACGCTGCGCACCGTGCGGGGCCTGTTCGTCACGCGGTCGGTCACGCTGGAGGAGGCGAGGCTGCGCGGCGTGGAGATCGCGGAGCCGCTGTCGCTGCGCTGGGGCGGCGGCGCCCTCACGTACGCGGTCGCCACCGGCTCGGGAACGGCCGAGGAGGAGATCGGCGTCGGCAACAGCAGTGCGCTCCTGCCTCCGGCCCCGCTGGCCGAGGCGCACCGGGTGGCGGCGGCCGTGCTGCGCGAGGAACGGGATCCGACCGAGGCGGTCCGCCTGGTGCCCCACACGCGGCACGCGCTGCACCGCCGGCTGCGCCTGGTGTTCCTCGCGGGCACCGCGCTCGGCGGAGCACTGGTGACGCTCGGCGCGCTGCTGACGCCGGTACTGGTCCACATCGGCTGGGTGACGGCGCTGGTCGTGTACGCGGGGGGCTGCTGCTTCGCCGTGGACGCCTACCGCAGCCTCGGGCACGGCATCACGGGACGCCACCTGGTGACCCGGCACGGCTCGCTCAAGCGCCGCACCATCGCGCTGCGCCGCGACGGGGTGATCGGCTGGCGGATCGGCCAGTGGGCGTGGCACCGGCGGTCGGGACTGTGCCGGGTCACGGCGACGACGGCGGGCGGACGCGGCGCCTACCACGTGAAGGACGTACTGCTGCCCGAGGGACTGCGCTTCGCCGACGAGGCGGTGCCCCGTCTGCTGTCACCGTTCCTGGTCGGACGCGGCGGGGTGTCGGAGGACGGCCCGGGGTGAGGGGACCGGCCAGGTGCGAGGGTGCCCGCCGAGGCCCGGGCCTCCGGGCGGCGGGGGTACGAGGAGAGCGCCGCTCCCTGCCGGGAGCGGCGCTCTCGTCCGTGTCCGGGCGGTTCTCCCCGGTCCCGGTCCCGGTCCCGGTTCCGGTTACTGGCGGTACCCGCTCAGGAAGCGGCCGATCCGGCTGATCGCCGCGTCCAGGTCGTCGGCGTACGGCAGGGTCAGGATCCGGAAGTGGTCGGGGCGGGGCCAGTTGAAGCCCGTGCCCTGGACGACCTGGATCTTCTCCCGCAGCAGCAGGTCGAGCACGAACCGCTCGTCGTCGTGGATCGGGTGCACCTTGGGGTCGATGCGCGGGAACGCGTACAGCGCGCCCTTCGGCTTCACGCAGGACACGCCGGGGATCTCGTTCAGCTTCTCCCAGGCGCGGTCGCGCTGTTCGAGGAGTCGGCCGCCCGGGGCGGTCAGCTCCTTGATGGACTGGCGTCCGCCGAGCGCGGCCTGGATGGCGTACTGGGCCGGGGCGTTGGCGCACAACCGCATGGAGGCGAGCATCGTCAACCCCTCCAGGTAGCTGCGCGCGTGCTGCCGGGGGCCGCTCACCACCAGCCAGCCGGACCGGAACCCCGCCACCCGGTACGTCTTCGAGAGCCCGCAGAAGGTGAGGACGACCAGGTCGGGAGCGAGGACGGCGGCGCTGTGGTGGACCTCGTCGTCGTACAGGATCTGGTCGTAGATCTCGTCGGCGAAGACCATCAGACCGTGGCGCCGGGCGAGTTCGAGGATGCCCTCCAGGACCTCCCGGGGGTAGACGGCGCCCGTCGGGTTGTTCGGGTTGATGATGACCACGGCCTTGGTGCGGTCGGTGATCTTGGACGCCATGTCGTCGAGGTCCGGGTACCAGTCGGCGGACTCGTCGCAGACGTAGTGCACGGCCTTCCCGCCCGCGAGGGTGGTCACGGCGGTCCAGAGCGGGAAGTCGGGGGCCGGGATGAGGACCTCGTCCCCGTCCTCCAGCAGTGCCTGGACGGCCATGGAGACCAGCTCGGAGACGCCGTTGCCGAGGAAGACGTCGTCCACCGTCACATCGGTCAGGCCGATGGCCTGGTAGCGCTGGACGACGGCCCGCCGGGCGGAGAGCACGCCGCGCGCGTCGGTGTACCCGTGGGCCTTGGGGAGCATCCGGATCATGTCCTGGATGATCTCCTCCGGCGCCTCGAAGCCGAAGGCGGCCGGGTTTCCGGTGTTGAGGCGCAGCACGCTGTGGCCCGCCTCCTCCAGCGCGTTGGCGTGCTCGATCACCGGGCCCCGGATCTCGTAGCAGACCTCGCTGAGCTTGCTCGACTGCCGGAACTCCATGCCGTGCCCTCCCTGTTCCCGCTGCTGCCGCCACTGTTCCCGTACTCCGGGGACGTGTTGCTTGGTTTTACCAAGTGAGAGCTTGGAAAGTCCAACTTACTGTCTAGACTGCGCTGCATGTCACCTCGTCAGCCACGCCGTCGAAGCTACGACCAGTACTGCGCCTCGGCCCGCGCCCTGGACGCGGTAGGGGACCGCTGGACCCTGCTCGTCGTCCGGGAGCTGCTGGCCGGCCCCCGGCGGTACACCGACCTCCACGCCGACCTGCCCGGCGTCTCCACGGACGTACTGGCCGGCCGGCTCAAGGACATGGAGGCGCAGGGCCTCGCGACCCGCCGCAAGCTGCCGCCGCCGGCGGCCGCGACCGTGTACGAGCTGACCGCGCGCGGCGCCGCACTGCTGCCCGTGCTCACGGCCCTCGCCGAATGGGGCGCCCCCGACCTCGCCGAACGCCGCCCCACCGACGCGCTGCGCGCCCACTGGTACGCCCTCCCCCTGCTGCGCCGCTTCCCGGCGACCGGGAGCCCGGGCGTGGTCGACGTGGTCCTCGACGAGGGGGTGTTCCACCTCCGCCTCGGCCCGACCCCGGGGGACGGGCCCGTTTACGGGGACGGCCCCGCCGACGCGGCGGACGCCCGCCTCGTCCTCGACGCCGACACCTGCCGGGAGCTCGGCGAGGGCGCGCTCGACGTGGCACAGGCCGTCAGGACGGGCCGCCTGGAGGTCCACGGCGAGGGCCCGGTGGCCGCGGCACTGCGCGGGAACTGACCCCGGGCGGAACGGGCAGGTGCCTCACCGGCTCCCGATCTGGCTCCCGATCTGGGTCCGGCTCAGAGTCCGTCGGTCTGGGGCTCGCGTAGCCAGGGGCTGAGCCACCAGGGTTCCCCGACGGTGGTCCCGGTGGGTTCGCCCGAGATCCACAGGACCTGGCCGTCGTCGAAGGTGACGTCGAGCGACTCGTCCGCGTGCCGCACGGCCGTCGCCACGTACCGGTTGTTGACGCGGGCCAGCTCCGACAGAACCGCGGCGGCGGATCCGCATGCCGTCCGTACGGGCGCTACCGCCCCGGCTCGTTCCCCAGGAGGCCGGCTTCGCGGTGGCGTCCGAGGTGGTGGTAGACGGCGGCGAGGGTGGTGCGGGCGCTGTGGGTGTGCGGGTGGTCGGGCCCCAGGAGGCGCTCGCGGTCGGTGAGGAGGGCTTCGTGGAGGGGGAGTGCTTCGTGGTGACGCCCGAGGTTGCTGTAGGCCACGGCGAGGTTGGCGCGGGCGAGGAGGCTGTGCGGGTGGTCGGGCCCCAGGGCGCGTTCGCAGTCGGTGCGGACGGCTTCCAGGAGGGGGAGTGCTTCGTGGTGCCGTTCGAGCTGGTGGTAGGCGGAGGCGAGGTTCGAGCGGGCGAGGAGGGTGATCGGGTGGTCGGCCCCCAGGGAGCGCTCGCGGTCGGTGAGGACGGCTTCGTGGAGCGGAAGTGCCTCGTGGTGGCGCCCCAGGTCGCTGTAGGCGACGGCGAGGTTGGCGCGGGCGCTGACGGTGTGCGTGTCGTCGGGGCCGAGGAGGCGTTCGCAGTCGGCGAGGACGGCCTCCTGGAGGGCGAGGGCCTCGTGGTGGCGTCCGAGGTGGTGGTAGGTGACGGCGAGGTTGGTGCGGGCGCTGATGGTCTGGGGGTGCTCGGGCCCCAGGAGGCGTTCGCGGTCGGCGCGTACGGCTTCCAGCAGGGAGACCGCGTCGTGGTGGCGTCCGAGCTCGAAGTAGGTGGCGGCGAGGTTGGAGCGGGCGTGGAAGGTGGTGGGGTGGTCGGGTCCGAGGAGGCGTTCCGCATCGGTGCGAACGGACTGTTCGAGGGCGAGGGCGTCGTGGGGGCGCCCGAGGCCGCGGTACGTGTCGGCGAGGTTCGCGCGCGCGTAGAGCGTGGTGGTGTCGTCGGGGCCGAGCAGGCGCTCGCAGTCGACGAGGACGGCCTCCTGGAGGGGCAGCGCTTCGCGGTGGCGCCCCAGCCGCTGGTAGGTGACGGCCAGGTTGGAGCGGGCGAGGAGGGTCTCGGAGTGGTCGGCCCCGAAGAGGCGTTCGCAGTCGGTGCGGACGGCCTCCTGGATGGCGAGGGCGTCGTGGTGGCGTCCGAGTTCGTTGCAGCCGGCGGCGAGGTTGGCGCGGGCGCTGATGGCGCCGGGATGGTCCGGGCCGAGTGCGCGCGCGGCCGTTTCCGCGACCGACGTCCAGTAGGCGTGCGCGTCCCGGTGGAGGCCGCCGGCCCGGAGGCTGTGTCCGTTGAGGAAGATCACCCGGTGGATGGCGCCGCCCTGCCAGAGGTGCCTCTCGGCGTGCCGGAGCAACGTGGTCGCGTTGCCCCGCAGGGTTTGTGCGAGCTCCCGCGGGAGATCGGTCGGCGGCCAGATCGCTACCAGGGCGTCGGCGGCGGTGACGGCGAGACCGGCGTGCCGGTCGGCGGGGGTGGCCTCCCGCACGGCACGGCCGGTGAGCGCGTGCATCCGGATCTGACGGTGCGGGGTGTGCGGGTCGGTGCTGATCAGCGCGTACCGGCGGAGAACCCGCAGCCCACGCACCACCTCGTCCGCAGTGGTCGCCGGCCCGTCGCCCCGTCCCCGGGCCTCGGTGAGGAACGCGGTGACGGACGGGGTGGTCCAGAGGGCTTCCGGTTGGCCGTCCGGGTCGAGCAGCGCCACCAGCCGGACGAGGGGCGCGATGACGCCCTCGGGTCCGGCCTGTTCGGCCGCCTCCAGGGAGAGGAGCAGGGCGGCGGCCACCTGCCGCTGATAGCCCTCGGTGTCCGCCCACTCCGGCAGTACGTCGTTCAGCCGCAGGGCCCGGTCGGCCAGGCGGGTCAGGTACGCGGCGCAGTGGAGTTCCTCGGCGAGGAGGTACGCGGCCGCGTGGCCGAGCGCGAGCGGGAGGTGGCCGAGCGCGCGGGCGACCTCGGCCTCCCGGCCGTCCAGAAGGTGGCCGCCACCGTCGCCGGCGACCCGTTCCCGGAGGTAGTCGACGGCTTCCTGCGGGGTGTAGACGTCGACGTCGATCCGGGTACGGCCGCCGCCGGTCAGGCGCGGGTCGTGCAGGCGCGTCGTGGCCAGCGTCCAGCCGATGCCGGGCCGGGCCGGCGGCCACCACGGGCCGACGACGCCCGGGTCGCCGACGTCGTCCAGTACGACGAGCCAGGACCGGTCGGTGGTGGCCAGCCACTCCAGGAACGCGCGCGCGTCCTGCTCGGGATCCTCCCCGCTCGCGCCGGGCGCACCGACCCGTGAAGCGGCCTGCGCGTAGACGGCGATGATCTGAGCGCTCACGCCGGCCGGGACCCACAACACCAACCCCGTCGCCTCGGCCACCGCCTGGTGGGCGTACTGGGCGGCGAGCTGGGACTTCCCGACCCCGCCCATCCCCGACAGCACCCCCGCCGACGCCCGCCGGGCCTGCGTCAACACCACCGAGCCCCCGGCGCGCGCGGCATCGACGCGTGCCCGCAGCCCCTCGCGGGGCTGGAACGCCGACGCCTCCAGCGGCGGCGCCCCGACCAGCAGACCCCGCTGCCCCGTCGCCGCCCTGCCCGAAGAGCCCGGAATGGCGGACTCCGCCCCACCCCGCGCACCCGGCCCGCGACCCTGAACCGCCTCCGCTTCGGCTTCGGCCTGCCGCCGCAGCTTCAGCAGGCTGTTTCCGTCGAGGCGCAACGCCCGCGCCATCGCGGCCACGGTCCGCGCACTCGGGACGGACGGCTTGTGCAGGGCGTTGCTCACGCTCGTACGCCCCACACCGGCCCTGCGCGCCAGCAAGGTCACCGTCTCGTCACTCGAAGCCAGTGCGTCGGTGAGCTGAGCCTGCAACCGGGACAAGGCCTCATTGGCCTCGTTTTCAGGGTGCCGTTCCTGATCCACGGTGCTCATGGTTCCCCCCCGGGCGGTGTGCACGCCGTTGTTCGGCAACGTTCAACTTTGCCCGGCTGAACCCCGTCGCACACCCGATTCGGGAGAGTCGGTCCATCAACCGACGCTTCCTTGCGAGGAGTTCGACATGTCCGCTCTGGCCGTGGTGCTGTTCGCGATCTGCCTGGTCCTGATCGGCGGCCTCGCCGTCGCCGCGGTGGCCGGGAAGCTCGCCCGCCTCGACGGCGCCACCTACCCGGCCGCCTGCCTGCGCGCCGCCACCGCCTTCGCGGCGTTCCTGACCCTGGCCGCCGCCGTCACCGCGGCCCTGGCCGCGGTCCTGACCTGATCCGGCCCGATCCGGCCTGACGGCAGCCTCCGTTCCCGTCGGCTCTCCATTGGTCCATACCTATTGACCGACCCCTGCGGCCCCCATACGATCCGGACCGGCACAGCCCCACCTGTCCCCACCTCACCCGGAGCCGGGCGTCGCACCCCCACGTGTAGGTCATGTACATGACGTCCAGCGGGAAGGGAGCACTCCATGTTCCGTCGGCGTTCGCACGTTCCGCGCCACAGCGGCGATCTCCACCCCGGTCCCCCTCCGACCCGCGCCCGACGCGGAGCGTCCGCCTTGGTGCGTTCGCTGGCCGGAGTGGGCGTCGCCGCCCTCCTCGGCGCCGGCCTGGCCGTCTCCGGGACCGGCTCGGCCGGGGCGGTCACCGCAGAGCTGTTGACCAACTCCGGTTTCGAGGACGGGCTTTCCGGCTGGACCTGCTCCGGCGGTTCGGGCGTCGCCGTATCCGCCCCGGTCCGCTCCGGTTCCGCCGCGCTCAAGGCGACCCCCACCGGATCCGACACCGCCCGGTGCACCCAGACCGTGAGCGTGAAGCCCAACTCCTCGTACACGCTCAGCGCGTACGTCCAGGGCAGCTACGTATACCTGGGCGCCACCGGTACCGGCGTCGGCGGCGCGGGATCCACCTGGACCCCGAACAGCCCCTCGTACGGACTGCTCAGCGTCGGCTTCACCACCGGCCCGAGCACCACGTCGGTCACCGTCCACCTGCACGGCTGGTACGGACAGCCCGCCTTCCACGCGGACGACGTGTCCCTCTCCGGCCCCGGCGGCAGCACCCCGACGCCGACGCCGACGCCGACCCCCACTCCGACGCCGACCCCCACGCCCACGCCCACCCCGACCCCCACCCCCACGGTCACGCCCACCACCCCGCCCACCGACACCTGCCCCACGAAGCCCAAGCCGTCCGGCAAGGTCCTCCAGGGCTACTGGGAGAACTGGGACGGAGCAGCGAACGGCGTCCACCCCGGCATGGGCTGGATCCCCATCACGGACAGCCGGATCTCCGCGCACGGCCACAACGTGATCAACGCCGCCTTCCCCGTGATCCTCTCCGACGGCACCGTCCTGTGGGAGGACGGCATGGACGCCGGCGTCAAGGTCGCCACCCCCGCCGAGATGTGTCGGGCCAAGGCGGCCGGAGCGACGATCCTGATGTCCATCGGAGGCGCCACCGCCGGCATCGACCTCAGCTCCAGCGCCGTCGCGGACCGCTTCGTCGCGACCGTCGTCCCGATCCTCAAGAAGTACAACTTCGACGGCATCGACATCGACATCGAGACGGGCCTCACCGGCAGCGGCAACATCAACACCCTCTCCGCCTCCCAGTCCAACCTGATCCGCATCATCGACGGAGTCCTCGCCCGGATGCCCGCCGGCTTCGGCCTCACGATGGCCCCCGAGACCGCGTACGTCACCGGAGGCAGCGTCACCTACGGTTCGATCTGGGGCTCCTACCTGCCGATCATCAAGAAGTACGCCGACGACGGCCGGCTGTGGTGGCTCAACATGCAGTACTACAACGGCAGCATGTACGGCTGCTCCGGCGACTCCTACCAGGCCGGCACGGTCCAGGGCTTCACCGCGCAGAGCACCTGCCTGAACAACGGCCTCACCATCCAGGGCACCACCATCAAGGTCCCCTACGACAAGCAGGTCCCCGGCCTCCCCGCCCAGCCCGGGGCCGGCGGCGGCCACATGTCCCCGAGCCTGGTCGGTCAGGCGTGGAACGCCTTCGGCGGCGCGCTCAAGGGCCTCATGACCTGGTCGATCAACTGGGACGGCTCGAAGGGCTGGACCTTCGGCGACAACGTCAAGTCCCTCCAGGGACGCTGACCCGCCCCGCACCACCACCCGGGGCCGGCGCCCCCCCCCCGGGGCGGGGGGCCCCGCCCCCCCCCCCCCCCCGCCCCCCCCCCCCCCCCAAACCCGGGCCCCCGCACGGCGCCCCCGAACCCCCCCGCCCCC